>JBOHTH010000279.1:0-5219 GCA_050733535.1 Gemmatimonadaceae bacterium
TCGCCAATGTGTCCATCCACGAGTTCGAGCTGTGCGCCGTACGCGCGGATGCTGCCGAGGATCGGCGGCGGCGTGGTGGCGGGCGCGTAGATGCGGGCCGGCATCCGCGCCGCCGCCGCATACGCAGCGAGCGCGATGCCGGCGTTCCCCGCCGTCGGGACGCAAACGCCCGGCAGGCCGAGCGCCTTGGCCCGTGTGACTGCCATGCAGAGGCCGCGCGCCTTGAAGCTTCCGGTCGGGTTCTGGCCTTCGTCCTTCACCCACAAGCGTCGCACGCCCGTTTCCTTCGCGAGGTGTGGAAGCTCGATGAGCGGCGTCATCCCTTCGCCGATCGAGACGCGCTGCTCACCTTCGAGAACCGGCATGGCCGCGTGATATCGCCACATCGAGCACTCGGTGCCGACGGCAGACCGCGGCACGGCGGCGAGGCGAACGGTGAGCGGCTGCCCGCAGTCCGGGCAAACGGATGCGAGGCGGTCACCGGGCGCGGTGTACGCGCAGGCGGAGCAATGCAGGGACCATTTCGATGAAGTCATTCTTCTTTCGGTGGATGTGATTCGTTGGACGGTGGCGCCTGGGGTTCGGGCGCGGATGCCGTGGGGTCGGACTGTTTGAGCGCGTCGAGCATTTTCGCAGCGGCGCTGACAGACCAGCCCGGCAGCTCTGCGACCTGTTCGGGAGTCGCCGCGCGCACGCCCTGAATGCTGCCGAACGCGGTCAGCAATGCCCTGCGCTTTACCGGACCGACTCCCGGGATTTTCAACAACTCCGACGTCACCGTGCGAATCGTGCGCCGCTTGCGATTGTAGGTGACGGCGGTTCGGTGCGCCTCGTCGCGCGCCTGCTGGAGAAGTCTAAGCGCGGGGGAGCGCCGCGGCAGGCGCAGCGGGTCCGATTTTCCGCTGATGAAAATCTCCTCTTCGCGCTTGGCCAGTGAGATCAGTGGCAGAACTGCAAGATCCAAGCTGGCAAGGGCCTCGGCCGCAGCCGACAGCTGCCCCTTTCCTCCGTCCACTACCACGAGGTCGGGGAGCGCTTTTTTCTCCTCCACACGGCGCCGGAAGTAGCGCGTGACCACCTCGCGCATCGACGCGAAGTCGTCCGGCCCGTGCGCCTCGTCCACACTTTTCACTTTCATCGTGCGATACTCGGAGCGGCGCGGGCGCCCGTTCTCAAACCAGACGATCGAGCCGACGTTGTCGCGGCCCTGCGCTGTGGACATGTCGAAACAGACAAACGCGCGCGGAATCCGGTGCAAGCCAAGCTCGCGGCCGAGATCGTACACCGGATCCGCCGCGCGCTCATCGGCCTCGAGGCCGGCGAGCTTGAACTCTTCCAGCAGATGGCGCGCGTTCTGTTCGGCGAGATCGATGAGCTCGCGCTTCGACCCGCGCTCCGGGATTCGCACCTGGATCTTCCCAAGCGCCTCTTCGAGCAGCGGACGGTCGTCGAAATCGAATGGAATGAGCAGCTCCTCCCCCTTCTCCGGCGAGCTGAGATAACTGGCCGCGAGGAATGCGCCGAGCACCTGCGGATCGGGCTCGTCCTCGATGTGCTCCAGGAACCGGTGCTCGCGGCCAAGCAGTTTGCCGCCGCGTATGCGCAGGATCGTCACGCACGCGTCCTCGCCGTCGCGCGCGAAGCCGACCACGTCGCGCTCCCCGCCACCGACCTCGAGCACGACGGTCGGTTCCTCCATGCGCTGGAGGTGCGCGAGCGCATCGCGCAGCTCCGCGGCGCCCTCATAGTCCATCGCCTCCGAGGCGGCGTGCATGCGGCCCTTCACGCGGCGGACGACTTCATCCGTGCGGCCGTCGAGAAACACGAGCACTTCCTCGATCATCGCGCGGTAGTCCTCGAGCGATTGCGCGAAGATGCAAGGCCCCTTGCACCGCTTGATGTAGTAGTCGAGACAGGCGCGCTCGGGCATCTGCGCCGGCATGTCCCAGCTGCACGAGCGGACCGTGAAGATGCGCTTCACGATGTTGAGCGCGCGGCGCATCGCGCCCACGTCCGTGTACGGGCCGAAGTATCTCGCGCCGTCGTTCAGCAGGCGTCGCGTCACGAACACCCGCGGATACGGCTCCTGGACCGTCACCTTCACGTACGGATACGACTTGTCGTCGCGCAGCAGGATGTTGAACCGCGGACGGTGCTCCTTGATCAGGTTGTACTCGAGCAGCAGCGCCTGCGCCTCGGACGGCACCACGATCGTCTCGAGATCCGCGACGAGCGCCATCAGCATCTCGGTCTTGGGGCTGTGCGGCTGGTCGGCGTAGTAGCTGCGCACGCGCGGCCTCAGCCGCTTGGCCTTCCCGACGTAGAGCACGGTTCCGTCCGCCGCCTTCCAGAGGTACACACCCGGTGTCTCGGGCAGGTGGGCAAGCTTCGACGCGATCGCGTCCGGAATCGGCTGCATGGCGTCAGCCCCCGCGCTGCAGCACCCGTGCGATCCGCCCGCGGAGTTCGGCGGCTTCGGGGACTGCCGCTGCGCTCGTGATCAGGAGATACGCGGCCCCGAAGACCGGCAGCACGGCCACGGCGAGCTTCACGGGCTGTGCGATCCCAATCACAGCCTTCACGCCAAGCGCCGGGGCCACCGCAGCGAGCGCCGCGAGCCAGAGCGTTGCGATCCGCTTGAGGGAAACGCCGGTCGCACCAATCCGCGCGTTCATCGAGCGGCGCAGCAGCCAGAACTCCACCCACCCGGAAATCCCCGCCGATGCCGTTAGTCCCGCGACACCCCATTTGGGCGAAATGCCAAGCCAGTGCGGCAGCTGCAGAGCGGCGATGTAGCCGAGGCCCAGCGTCAGCACGACACGGATCATCGCAAACTTGAGCGGCGTCACGGTGTCGCGCAGCGCATACCACGCCGAACTGTAGAGGCGGCCCATCGTGCCGGCGAGCAGGCCCACAGCCGATCCGCACAGCACGCCCCACACCCACACGGTGCCGTCGCGTGTGAACTGTCCGCTCTGGTACAGCGCACCGGCGATGACGTCGCCGAGCAGCACGAACGCCGCGGCGGACGGAATGATGTAGAACGCGATCCTTGCAAGCCCGTGGTCGAGGCGCTGCCGAATTTCCGATGAAACATGGCTCCCTTCGCCGATCGCGGCGGACATCGCCGGCAGCTCCGACGCCGCGATAGCCATGCCGAACAACGAAATCGGAAGCAGCGCCACGGTCTGCGAATAGCCCAGCACGGACACGGCGCCATCGATCAGGAACGACGCGAGCCACTGGTCGACATATGCGCTCACCTGCACCACGCCCCGGCCGAAGAACACGGGGATGAAGTTCGTCACGACGGTCCGCACGTTGGCCGTTCGCACCGCGAGCGACGCCCGCAGTTTCTTCTCCAGTTTCATCAGCACGGGCAGCTGCACGATCAACTGCAGCGCGGCCCCCGCCACCGATGCGACCGCGACGAGCAGCACGAGGTTCGGCTGCAGCACGCGGCCGCCGAACAAGAGCAGCGCGCCGATCATCACGGCGTTCCACGCGACGGGCGACACGTACGACAGGAAAAAGCGGCGATGCGAGTTGAGGATGCCGAGGCACCACGCCGAGAGCACCAGCAGGCCAACACCGGGGAACATCACCTGGACGAGCTTGATCGTGAGCTGGCGCTTGTCGCCGCTGAAGCCGGGCGTGAGGAGGTCGATCAGGTACGGCGCGGCGAAGATGCCGATTGTCACGAGCACCGTCGCAATCAGCGCGAGCAGCGAGAACACCGCGCCGGCCACGCGCCCCGCCTCAGCCTCATCGCCCTCGGCAAGGAGGCGCGCATACACCGGAATGAAGGACGCCGACAGCACGCCCTCGCCAAACAGGTTCTGGAGGAAGTTCGGGATCTTGATCGCCGCCATGAATGCGTCGGCGGACTCCGATGTCCCGAGGTATCGCGTGAAGTAGTGCGAGCGGATGAGCCCCATGATGCGGCTCAGGAAGATCCCCGCCGCGACAAGCGCCGCACCGCCGGTCGCCTTACGCGGGCGCTCGGCCGCGGCCGCCGCGCTATCCGCCACGACGGTCACTTGCTCCCGATCAGCCCGCCGGCGTGAATCGCGGCACCAGCCTGAAGCTGCTCGATCAGCACGTCGCCATGGCGCGCGAGAAGCGGCAGATAGTTGAGGCGCCGTTCCTGCCGGGAACCTCCCGGCATCAGCGCGGCACGGATCGCCGCGAGATCGTTCATCGCGGAAGTCTCTCCGCGACCGGCCGCGGCGCGAATGCGCCGTTCGAGGCGATCGACGCGATGGCGCAGCTGCACCCGCGCGCCCTCGACCACTTCCTTCGTCACGAGCGCCGGAGTCCCCAGGCCCGCGGCGACTGCATCCACGCGCGTCTCCACGGCCTTGCGCAGTTCCTCCAGCGAATCGCGCACGCCGGCCGGCATCGCGCGATCGGCGATCCGACGCTCGGCGGTGTGCGGCGACTTCACATCGTCGAACACCATGCCGAGGCGCCCGAGCATGCGATCGACCGCAGGCTCAATGACCGTAGCCGACCAGCGCGGAACGATCAGCGGCAGCGCGGCACCAAGCGCTTCCGCGACGGCCGTCACCTGCGCGAAGTACGCGATCTCACCGGCGCCGCCCGCGTACGCGACGGTGGGCAGCAGGCGCCGCTCGACCACCGGACGCAACAGCACGTTTGCGGACAGCACGAGATCGTCCCGTCGCGCAGCGTCGCCGGCCTGAGTGAGCGGAACGCGCTCCTTGACGCCGATCGTGCTGCGGAAGACGAGCGAAAGGCGCGGAACACGCGCGACTTGCGCGCGAAACCCGGCGCGCTCGATCGAGACGCCGCGCAGCGCAACGGCCTCGTCGATCATCGCGGCGCGGTTCAGCGCCTCGACGAGCGTTGAGCGCGACGCGGAGCGCACCGCGGGATGCCACGCGTCGAGCACGGCGATTCCCAGCGGCTCGAGGACGGCGCGCAGCAGCTGCACGTACGCACCTCCGACGGTCGCGTCCTGGTGGTACGCGGCCCTCAGTGCATCAAGAACCCCCGCCTGCGACGCGGATCCCGCGGCGTCCGTGAGCATCGCGATCTGCGCGCTGCAGTCGCCGGTCGGCACCTGCGCCATCACGAGGCCTTCAGGTCCCTGACGCTCGATGGAGATGCGGCGGTTCTCCGCGCCGAGCGTTACGGTCGTCGAGGCGGCTTCGTCGAAGTCCGCATCGTCGGTCGCAGCCCAGAACACGGGCGCC
>JBOHTH010000280.1:0-2542 GCA_050733535.1 Gemmatimonadaceae bacterium
GGCTGATAGTCCCGAACTTCAAGGTGTGAGTAGCCAGGCGTCAGATCCCAGGCTTGAGAAACAACTACTCCAGCAGCAAAATCGTCCCCTCGCCGTCGATCACCACCTCGCCTCGCTGATTCCGCGCGACTGTCGAAAGCTTCGCACGTTTCTTCTCCGGAAAGAGCTCCCGGACCTCGACGCGCCAGGTCACTGTATCGCCGAGCTTGACCGGCTGCTTGAACTTGAATGCCTGCGCGACCCAGATCGTCCCTGGCCCGGGCAGTTCCATCCCGATCGCCGCTGAGAGAAAGCCCGCGGAGAGCATTCCGTGCGCGATGCGCGTTCCGAATCGCGTTTGCTTCGCAGCCGCTTCGTCAATGTGAACCGGGCTGAAGTCGCCCGTGAGCTCGGCGTAGGCATTGACCAGTGCCTCGGTCATCTCGCGCGTGCGCTCTACGTGCTGCCCGACTGTCAGGTCCGCGAATTTCATCAGGTCTCCATCACGAGTTGAATATCGGCGTCAAGCTCGCCGGCGGCATCCTTGCGCGTAAGCCAGGAGACGACGAAAAACGTGAGCAGCGAGGTGATGAGCGAGAGCGACGCGATGTCCACGCCCGTCGGCAGTTTGATGATCTTGAAGTATGCGAGCGTTCCACCGACGAGCGTCAGTCCGATCCCGGTGCAGATCGACGCGATTGCGCCCGAGCGCGTCGCGCCGTTCCAGTTGAGGCCGATCGCGAGCGAGGGCGTGATGGTGGAGGCAAACATTCCCCATCCGAAAATGCCGAGGAACGCGACGAGCGTCCCCGAGACCTGCGCGACACCGGCCGCGATCACCGCGAGCAGAACGGTCGTGATGCGGCCCCAGCGCAGCTCGTTGCCGAGCTTCCGGCCGAACGCCACCGGGAGATCGAGCGTGAGCGCCGCTGCGCCCGCGTTCATGAACGAGTTGACGGTCGCCATGATCGCCGCGGCGACGCCGGAGAAGACGAGCCCAGCCACGAGCACCGGCGCGGAATGCAGCAGGAACATCGGCGTGGCCTGATCGGCCATCGCGAGCGGAGCCATCGTGCCGTTCGTCACGAGCGCCTTTGTCACGACGCCGATCGCGATGTAGATCAGCTGCGCCATCAGCATCGCCACCGACATCAGCAGCAGGTACCACTTCAGCTGGCGCGGGTTCTTCAGCATGTAGAACTTGTGAATCACGTTCGGCTGGCCGAGCGACCCGACGCTGAACACGAAAAAGAACGAGAGCGCGGTGACCGGGCCGGCGCTCCCCCAGGGTCCGAGGAACTTCGCGTCGGCGGCCATGATCGTCTGCGAGATGTGCGTGAGGCCGCCGCCAGACTTGAGCGCAAACGCGACCACCATCAGCGACGACAGCGCCATCACCGAGCCCTGGAACACGTCCGTGTAGATCCCCGCGAGGATTCCTCCGGCGACCGAGTATGCGAGAATGACTCCTGTGCCGATCCAGATTCCCGGCGCGAGACCGGTGCCGAAGATCGCGTCGATCACGATGCCGAGCGCGAGCAGGTTGGTCGCCATGTAGCCGATGACGGCGATCAGGATCCCCACGGCGGCGAGTCCCCGCGCGGCCGGCGAGCGATAACGCGCGCCGATCGCAGCCGGCACGGTGAGCAGCCCGCGCGCCTCGCCAAGCAGCCGCATTTTTTTCGCGAGCACCCACGCGCCGAGCGCGTTCGAAAGCGCGCCCGGCAGGATGATGAAGACGCCGGCGAGTCCGATCGTGTATACGAGGCCGGGGCCACCGACGAACGAAAAACCGGACAGCGACGACGCCATCTTCGCGATCGCCATCGTCCACACGCCGACGCCGGCGCCGGCGACGAAGAAATCGCGCTCGGTCTTTGTCTTGCGCGTCGCCCACGTGGCGATGACCGCGACCACCGCGAAGTACAGGAGTGCGATAGCGACGATCAGCGGCTGAGTGAGCCGCGGGAGCGACGCCTGGAGGAGTGCGTTCACTTCGTGCGCACGGTGGCGTCCGCGCTCTCATCGCCGCGCGCGCGAGCCATCGCGGCCTGCGCTTCACGCAGCCGCCGCAGGTCCTCGTCGCTGAGCATCGCCGAGTCGAAGGTGAAGGCCCACGCGAATGGAAAGACGAGGAGCGGCACCACGGCTACGCCGAGCAGCACAATGGTCGAGCGGAGCGGAAAGCCGAACAGCAGCGGGCCGCCGGCACCCTCGTTGGCGGGCATCGCGAGCGCGGTACAGAAGCAGCCCGCGCAGAAGACGAACATTCCGCCGAACACCCACCAGAGCACCGGCGTGATGCGGCCGCGGCGAACCGCGCCGAGTGCCATGAGCGACGTGAGGGTGCCGCACGTGCCGATCGCAAGGCACCACGGCGCCCAGCCGGCGGCGAAGAACGTGCCCGCGTAGCCGGCGGCGATGACGACGAGGAAGGAGAAAACGAGGGCGAGAATCGCGCGTTTTAGCACCGTGGGAACTTAGCGCGGCGCACGGGAGTCCGGCGGGACGGGATGAGAAAAGCGAGTTGACGCGTTTCTCGTTGGTTGGTTAACAGAGGTAA
>JBOHTH010000281.1:0-2245 GCA_050733535.1 Gemmatimonadaceae bacterium
CCGATCCCGAAGAGCAGCGGCACGAGCCGCGGCGGCACTTCGAGCACGCCGACCGGAAAGAGCGCCACGAACGCGCGGCTCGTGCCCGGTGCGACGACCGCGATCGGCCCTTCGCCGCTGTTTCCGCGCCCGGCACGCACGGCAAGCTCGGCAGCAATCGGCGTATCGGCGATTGCCGCACGAGTCCCCGTTACTCCGCGATTGCCGAGGAGAAGAAGCGCGCGCGCGGCGAGCGTGACCTGCGCAGGTGCGTCGAACCCGCGCGCGTCCACCCAGAGCACGCCCCGCTCGCCAACGGCGACGTGCGGCGCGCATGCCAGCAGGACGGCGGCGAGTTCAGGCCGAAGGGCCGTAGACCGACTTTGGTCTTCGGTCTTCGGTCTTCGGTCCTCGTGGGAGTCCGCGGCGGTCTGCCAGGCCGGGTTCCAAAGACAAACGAAGCTCATGTGATTGTACCGGAATCGGAAACTCCGCGCGCGCATTCCATCCCAGCGCGCGGACCTGCGTGCGAATGCGTACGTCCTGCACTTCTGCCGGATCGCCGAACGGATCGCGGCGCCAGCGGTATTGATCGGGCGCGATGCGCGCGGCGATGCGCAGCGCGGCCATGGTCGAGAGCTGCGTGAGCGCGACGAACGCGCTGCCGCCGTCGTGCGCGGAGCGCACCAGCCGGACGAGATCGACATCGCGGAAAAACGGCGTGTCGCCCACCCGTTCCCCCGCGAGGACCACCAGGCGGAAACCGCCGGAACGGAGCAGCTCGTCGACGGCCCGCAGCGCGTGCACGCGCCCCTGCGGTCGGACGAGGAGCGGACCTTCGCGCCAGAACGCGCCGGCGACCGTGCCCGCCACGTCGACCCACGCCGCGCGATCGCCATGCGCGACGGCTGTTCCAACGGCGGCACGCATGATGGATGTCGCGCCGCCGCCCGGCTCCCAGACCGTCAGCCGGCCAAGCGGGAACCCCCCGCCCGGAAGCGCACGATCGAGCTGCGCGATGCCGGTGAGCACCGGATCGGCGGTGTGCCGCGCGATCTGGACAGCGTCTGGAAAACGCTGTTCGAGCAGAGTGCGGAGGGCGGATACTTTCAATGACACGGGGTTAGAATGATACCGAACAAAACCCGAAACTACAAGCTGTCGGATTGCCGGATTCCGAACCCCTTTCGTGGCTTATGGTTGAGCTGTGAACGACTCGCTGTGAGCTGATACCTGTGAGCTGCTAGCGGTGAGAAAACGGCGACACCTACCGGTCGGGTGGCGATGCCCGCACGCCTGGTAAGTGTCGTTGGTCTCTCAGGGCTAGCAGCTCACAGGTATCAGCTCACAGCGAGCCGTTCACAGCTCAGCGCCGACAGCTACCGACCGTAGAGGGCCGTGAACGTCGCCTTGCCGAGCATGTTGCCGTGGATATTGAATCCCACGTACGCCGCCGTCGCGCCCGCGGGCAGGTCCAGCTTGTCCGTCTTCAGCGCGTAGAGCGTGAAGATGTAGTGATGCGGCTTGTCGCCGGCCGGCGGGCACGGTCCACCATAGCCCGGCGTGCCGAAATCAGTGTTGCCCTGCACCGCGCCCGCCGGAAGCAGCTTCTTCGCTGGATCACCGGCGCCCGCTGCAAGGCTCGTCGCGCTCGCCGGAATGTTGTACACGACCCAGTGCCACCAGCCGCTGCCGCTCGGCGCGTCGGGATCGTACACCGTGAGCGCAAAACTCTTCGTCCCCGCCGGCGCGCCGTGCCACGACAAACTCGGCGACACGTTGCTCCCCGTGCATCCCATCCCACCGAACACCTGCGCGAGCGGAATCTGTTTTCCTGCGGCGACTTCCTTGCTCGACAGCGTGAACGTACCCGCTTTCTGCGCGGACGCCGGAACGGCGATGACGAGTGCGAGCGCTGCAACGGCAATCGGATTTCGCATGGTCAATGAGGAAAAGGTGAACCGGTAAGGGTTAGCCGGGTGAGGAAATAGTCACCGCGTTAACTATAATTAGCTTCCCCAAATCGCACCGAGCACGCGACGCCAGTTCCCGCCGAGTATTGCCTCGATGTTCGCGTCGCTGTACTTCCGCCGGATCAGTCCTTCGGTGAGGTCGTACATCCGTTTCGGATGGTCGAGCCCGCGCACGGTGAGCCTGCCGTCGGCGTC
Source organism: Gemmatimonadaceae bacterium (assembly GCA_050733535.1). Classification (GTDB taxonomy): domain Bacteria; phylum Gemmatimonadota; class Gemmatimonadetes; order Gemmatimonadales; family Gemmatimonadaceae; genus Fen-1231. Next base: position 2,148 of record JBOHTH010000281.1, read on the forward strand.
GGCGTGCACGTGATAGCGGTCGAAGTTGTGCTGGCCAGACGGCATGTCATTGCCGCTGGGCGAGTGCACCGGGTTCGGGTTGCCGACGAGATCGAGGT
>JBOHTH010000282.1:0-9786 GCA_050733535.1 Gemmatimonadaceae bacterium
GGCGCGGTCACGCGCGCACCTCGCGCGCGAGCGCGTCCCACGCGGCGCCCGCCACGGCCCGCGGATCTGTTCCGGTCGCAACACTGCGCGCGATCGAGTGGTCTTCGAGGCCAAGCGCCGTGGTGAGCGTGAGCATTCCACTTGGCGCGGTGCTGCACCACGCGCCGAACGGGAGCGTGCATCCCCCGTCGGCGAGGTGGAGTGCCGCGCGCTCGGTCTGGATGGCCCGGCGGCACGCCGGGTCGTCCAGTTCGCCGACGGCGGCGCGTGCGGCGCGGTCGTTTTCGCGGACCTGCACCGCAATCGCGCCTTGCGACGGCGCGGGAACGAACGTCGCGGGATCGAGACGGACCGCGACGACGTCGTCGGCCGGAGCGAAGCGGTGCGGCTCGGCGGCGCGCGCGAGCCGCGCGAGGCCGGCTGCCGCGAGGACGATCGCATCGAACTTTCCGTCCGTCAGCATGCGCACGCGCGTCGGCACGTTGCCGCGCAGCAATCCTGCGACGAGATCCGGGCGCGCATCCAGCAGCAACGCGCGCCGCCGCGTGGCCGACGTGCCGACGCTCGAGCCCGTTGCCAGCGGCAGCGCTCCGCGTTCAGGACGCAGGGCATCGCGCCGCACGAGGAGCATATCCGCGGCATCAAGCCGCTCCGGCACCGCCGCGATCACCAGGCCGAGCGGCATGCGCGACGGTACGTCCTTGTACGAGTGTACGGCGGCGTCGATCGTCCCGTCCAATAGCGCTACTTCCAGTTCGCGGACAAACACGCCGAACGCGCCCACGTCGGCGAAAGCGCGGTCGGTGACGCGATCGCCCGTCGTCGAAACCACGACAAGCTCTGCGTCGTGCCCGTGCGCGCGAAGCCGGGCGGCGATGTCGGCGCTCTGCGCGAGCGCGAGTGCCGATCCACGCGTGCCGATGCGGAGCTTCATGGCTCGCCGCCGCCGGACTCGAGCACTTCAGATCCCGCCGCGTTGTCCGTTGCGGCGAGCAGCGCGCGCGTCGCCGGGTCACTGCTCTCGAAGAATGCCTCGACCGCCGCGGGCCCCACAGTGAATGCGAGATCGCGCAACCCGATCGACGGCACGTGGGCGAGTCGGCTGGCGAGCGTCTCCGCCCACCGCCGGAGCGTCTCGCGATCGGCGTCGCCAAGGTTCGGCAGTGATTTGCTCAGCAGGCGATCCACGCCCTCAAGTGCCGTGCGCCGGTAACCCAGCCGCAGCTGCGCGATTGCCGGACCAACCAGCCGCTCGGCTGTCTGCTTTCGGAATTCCACGAGCGCGTCGTCGATCACGGTCCGAGCATCAGCAAAGTCCAGCAGGAGCCGGTCGCGGTCGCCGGCGGCCTCCTCGCTGATCCGGTCGATCCCGATCCGGCGAACGTCGGCCGCCTCGGCGGCTTCCGGCGCGACGTTCGGCGGGACACCGAGATCGATCACCAGCGGCGGCTCGCCCGAGACCGTGCGCGCCGCGAGCCGCTCGAGATCCGCGCGGCCGAGCACCGGCTCTGGCGCTCCCGTCGCGAGCACGACGACTTCGACTGCGTCGGGGGCCGCGCGAAATGCGTCAAGCTGTCGGGCAGCGCCGCCCACTTCGCGTGCAAGCGCCTCCGCGCGGGCCAGCGTGCGATTTACGACGATCACCGAAATGCCACGGGCCGCGAGAGAATGCGCGCATTGCGCCGTCATCGGCGAGATGCCGACGACCGCGACCGCACCGCCGGTTCGCAACGCGCGTTCGGCGGCGTGGCGCTCGGCGATTTCCGCGAGTGACACGACTCCGATTCGCCCTTCAGTCATCGGCTTCACGCGGCGGGCGACGCGCAGCGCTTCTGTGAATACCCGTTCGAGACGCGGGCCCGCTGTGCCCGCAGTCGTTGCATCAGCAAGCGAGTCGCGAATCTGGCCGGCGATTTCGCTTTCACCGACACGTGCGGAGTCGAGCCCGGACGCGACGACGAACAGGTGTTCCGCGGCGCCTTCGCCGTGCCACGCGCGCATCGCGTGGTCGGCCTCGCCCGCGTGCGCGTCGCGTCCGGTCAGCGCCGCAAAAATGCGGCGCCTGCACGAGTCGAACGAAAAGTTTTCGCCGGTCGCAAACGCGATCTCGACGCGGCCGCACGTGGCGATGTAGACGAGTTCCTCGACGCCCGCCTGCTCGCGGAGCTCGGCGATACGCTCGATCCGCGACTCGCGCGGGATCGTGAGTTCCGCGAGCAGCGCGCCGCGACGCTGGCGCCACGACGTGCCGACAACGCCTATGCGATGCATGCGCGCCCGCTGGCTGCAGTGGCGAGGCGGACGAGCGACGCGATCATCGCCGGATGGTCTTCCACCGTGTCGACGAGGCAGAGCTCTCCACCGCCGGCTTCGATGAACGAGTCGCGCGCGCGGATCGCGATTTCTTCCAGTGTTTCCAGTCCGTGTGTGAGGAATCCCGGTGTGACGACCGCCACGCGGCGCACGCCGCGACGTCCGAGCGCCTCGACGACGGGTGCCGTGGCCGGTGTGAGCCACGGCTCGGGCCCGAACTTCGACTGGTAGGCGAGTGTCGCCTGCGATTCCGGCCACTCGAGCGCGTCGAGCAGCGCGCGCGCCGTCTCCTCGCAGTCGCGCGTATACTGCCCGCGCTCGCGTCGATCATAGCGCACCGGAATGCCGTGGAACGAGATCACGAGATGGTCCGGGCGCGACTCGCCTTGGCCGAATGCGTCGCGGCACCGATCAGCGAGCGCGGCCACGTAGCCCGCGTCCGTCGGTGCGACGAGCGCCTCGCTGTACCGATTGGCGATTCCGGCCCGCGACGCCGCTTCGCGCGCGCGCTTGAAGGCGGTGCCGGTCGTCGCGTCGGTGCGTTGCGGAAAGAGCGGGACGACGACGACCGGCCCGTCGTGCTCGCGCGCGAGTCGGCGCATTTCGCTGTCGAGCGACGGCTCGCCGTACCGGTAGGCGCAGCTCACGGTGCAACCGCCGGCTGCGGCCGCACTCGCGGCATGCGCCATGCGTTCGGTTGCGACGCGCAGGGGCGAGCCTTCGTCGCTCCAAACGCTCTGGTACATCGCGGCGACGCGGCGCGGGCGCGACCGGAGCACGAACATCTCGAGGATCGGACGCCACACCCATCGCGGGAGGTCAACGACGGCCGGGTCGCTCAGGAACTCACTAAGGAACGCGCGCACCGCCCCGGGCGTCGGTGCGTCCGGGGTGCCGAGGTTCACGAGCAACAAATGTGGCCGGGCGGAATCCGCCATCGCGGTGCGGACTACTGTTAAAGAGTTGACGCAAGAGAGCCAGTTCGTAGGGAACTGTCCATTGCGATTTCCCCTTAAGTAGTCCTACGAATAGACGGTGCGGTCTACTGGTGCTTCGCCATCGTCCCGATCACCGGGCCGGTCACGTTCGACCCGCCCGGGAGCGACTCGATGTCAGCGTGCGTGAGCGGGTCGTTGTAGTCCGCCGCCGGCCACTGACGCGCGTCCTTCGGCGCGAACACGCCCGCCATGATCGCCATCGCGCCGTTCACGAGCGAGTCCTTGCCCGGCGTGTCGTACGTCCCGATGACGCGGTACATGTGCCCCGCGGCCATGCGCAGGCCGAGCACCGGATAGTACTTGCGTCCCACCGAGAGCACATGTCCGAGGCTGTCGCGATCGGTGGCGACGCGTGAGAGCACTTTGCCCGTGGCGGCGTCTTCGAGCTTGAGGTCAATGCCGTAGTCGTGCATGTGTCCGCCGATGCCCAGAAAGCGCCCCGCGATCGGCATCTTGAATTCGAATGTCCGCGAGCTCTTGCCGGGCGGCAGGTCGTACATGTTCGGCTGTCCGGGCGTGTTGTCGACGTCCATCTGCACCGGGAACACCTCGATCGGCTTCACGAGCGTATTCGACGGCAGGTACGGCATCGCGAGGCGGATGTAGACGCCTTCGTAGTCCTTCTGGCCGGGGTTGTGCCACCCCGCGTAGATCGCGAGCTGCTGGCCGCTTTTCATCGGCACGCCGAGGAAGCGCGGGAGCACCACGTTGTGCGTCTCGACTCCCGCTGCGATGAACCGCACGAGGTCTGGTTCGAGCAGCTGGCGGTGGGCGAAGTCAACGCCGACCAGGTGATGCATGAGATGCTGCGGCAACTCGTTGCCCGCGGAGTCGACGAGCTCGACCTTGAAGCCGCGATACCAGCCGTTCACGGGCCACACGAAGTGCACGAGCGGCGAGAACGCGTGCGCCGCGTGGTTTTCGTGTTCGCCGGTTCCGTCCGCGTGGACGCCGTCCATGCCGGTCATGGCGGGCTTCTTCATGCCTGGCATGTCTTCCATGCCGGGCATGGAGGCCATCGAGGCCATCCCGGGGATGCGGAATGGGCCCGCGTAGAGAATGACTTCGTGGTGGACGGAATCGAGCACGAGGCGCGATTCGGCGTCGCCTTTTACCGCACCGAGAACGTGCGAGGGGGTGGCGATGGGGGCGGTGCCGTGGCAGGCGACCGCAAGAAAAACGATCAATGGCGCAATTGCGCCGGATATGTGGCGTCGCATTGCCTGAAAGAAGTATGCTTGTCGGGGCTTGGGCAAGCTTTTTTGCCGGCGGACCCTCATCAGGGAGTACCCAATGGGAGTGAGATTCGCTCGTAGGCTCGGCGCCGCGGCCGGCCTGGCGACACTGATTTTCGTCGCCGTCGCCGCACGACCGCGCGCGACCACCGCACGACATGCGGCACCGGCTGACATCGCCTTCTCAGACACGCGGCTCAAGAACGGCCTCCGCGTTATTATCGCCGAGGACCATCACGCCCCCGTCTTTTCGATCGCGGTGAGCTACAACGTTGGCTCGCGAAACGAACGACGCGGGCGCACCGGATTCGCGCACTTGTTCGAGCACATGATGTTCAAGGGGTCTGAGAACGTTGGGCCGGGTGAGCACTTCATGCTCATCTTCACCAACGGCGGCAACATGAACGGCACGACCGACAAGGATCGCACGCTCTACTACGAGTCGCTGCCGACGAACCAGCTCGATCTCGGTCTTTACCTCGAAGCCGACCGGATGCGGTCGCTGGTGATCAACAAGGACAACCTCGACAATCAGCGCAACGCGGTGCAGGAAGAGCGGCGCATCGCGGTCGACAATAGCCCGTACGGCCGCACGTACGAAGTGATCGACTCGCTGTCGTACGACAATTTTTCATACCAACATTCGGTGATCGGCTCGATGGCCGACCTGAACGCGGCGTCGGTCGAGGACGTTCAGCAGTTCTTCCGCACGTACTACGCGCCGAACAATGCCGTGATTGCGATCGTCGGCGACGTGAAGTCGGCGGATTGCCTTGCGAAGGTGCGGAAGTATTTCGAGTCGATCCCCCGTCAGCCGGACCCCGACGCCGTGGATATGACCGAGAAGCCGAGGACCGCCGAGCGACGGGTCACCCTCGAGGACCCGCTGGCGCGCCTGACCCGCGTGGACATGACCTGGCTCGTGCCGCCGTCGTCGGATGCCGATGACGCCGCGCTGCAGGTCCTCTCGACCATTCTCGGCGGCGGGCGCAGCTCACGGCTCTACGAGGCAGTCGTGCATCAAGGGCAGCTCGCGACGAATGTAGCGAGCTTCAAGGAAGAGAGCCGGGGGCCCGGATTGTTCCAGCTGCGCGCGACACTCAATCTCGGAAAGACTCCGGCAGATGTCGAGAAGGTGATTTACGCCGAGATCGAGAAACTCCAGGCCGCGCCGCCCGCCGACTGGGAGGTGGAGAAGGCGCGCACCGCGGCGAAGCGCGGCGTTGTCAGCCAGCTGCAGAGTTCGCTCAGCCGGGCAGCGACCATGTCGCAGGACGCGCTGTTCTACAACGAACCGGGGCGGATCAACACGGAGGTTGCACGTTTCGCGGCGGTCACGCCCGCGGACGTGCAGCGCGTCGCGAAGAAATATCTGACCGCCGAAAATCGCTCGGTGATCATCACCACACCCAAGGCGGCCGCGGGCCGCGGAGGCAACTGATGTCTTCGCGACGCAGCGGAACCACGATGCTTGCCCTTGCGCTCGCGTTCGGCGCGGCGACCGCGCAGGCTCAGGGCGGACAACAGGCGCCGCCGTCGAGCAAGGCGGTGGTCATGAAGGGCAGGGCGCCCGTCAACGAGAAAGTGCTCGATGTCAAACTTCCGAAGCCGAAGGAGGGCGATCTCGCGAATGGAATTCACCTGATCGTGCTCGAGGATCACCACGCGCCGCAGGTGACGTTCCAGCTGCTGATTCCCGGCGCTGGCGGATACTTCGACGCGCCCGGCTCGATCGGCCTCGCGTCGGTAACGGCATCGATGATGCGTGAAGGGACGGCGACGCGGAATACGACCAAGATTTCGGAAGAGCTCGAGACGATGTCCGCGAACGTCGGCGTGGGCACCGGGATGACGTCGCTCGATGCGACGCTCTCGGGATCTGCGCTTACCGAGGACATCGACAAGTTGTTCGATCTCTCCAGCGACATCCTGCTCAACCCGTCGTTTCCCGACGAGGAACTCGCAAAGTACAAGGCGCGTACGAAGACTGGGCTCAACCAGAACCGGTCGATCGCGGGCTTCCTCGCGCAGGAGCTTTACCAGAAGGCCATGTACGGCGACGATGCCGCGGGCCGTCTCCTGATGACACCGGATCAGCTCGACAAGGTGACGCGCGCCGAGATGATTGAGTTTCACAGGACGAAATACGTGCCGGATCACGCCGCCATCGCGTTCGCCGGTGACATTTCATACGATCGTGCGCGAAAGCTCGTGGAGTCCAGGCTTGGGGGGTGGAAGAAGTCGGGCGCGCCGCTGCTTGGCGCGAAGGACCCGCCGGCAAGCGGTTCGGCGAAGGTCTGGCTGGTGGACCGGCCGAACTCGGTCCAGACGAATTTTATTGTCGGCACTCAGGCGATCGAGCGGACAAACCCGGACTACGACGCGCTCGAGGTGATGAATCAGGTTGTCGGTGGCGGGCCGACCGGACGGCTCTTCGTGCATCTCCGCGAAGAGAAGGGGTACACATACGGCGCGTACAGCGGGCTGAACGCCGGACGATACCGGGGAACATGGTCCGCGTCGACCGCCGTGCGGTCGGATGTCACAGAGGCGGCACTGAGGGATCTGCTCGGCGAACTTGTCGCCATCCGCGACACCGTAGTACCGGCAAAGGAACTGCAAGACCGCAAGCGCGCGCTCGTCGCGAGTTTTGCCCTTTCGCTCGAGAGTCCCCAGCAGATGCTGAGCTACTACATCACGCGGTGGATCTACAAGCTGCCGGCGGACTACTGGGACAAGTATCCGCAGCGCGTGATGGCGGTCAGCGCCAGCCAGGTGCAGGCGGTGGCGAAGAAATATCTCGATCCGTCGCGCATGCAAATCGTCGCGGTCGGCGATGGGAAGAAGGTGGAGGAGATCCTTCGCAAGTTTGGGCCGCTGGAGAAGTACGATACAGAAGGGAAGAAGGTGATGGGCATCATTCCCTGACTGCGATGCGGGATTGCCAGCAGATGCAGAATGCAGAAGAGGAGTGCGGGTGGAATGCGGATCGCATTCCTCTTTTGCATCCTGCATCTGCTAGCAGTTCCGCATCTCAGTTATTTTTTGGGAGGAAGGGGCTTCGCCTGCAACGCCGTCTCATGGCCGACGAACGTCACCGTCCGCCGCTGCGGCACGAGGCGCAGCGCGACATCGTTGCGCTCGCCGGCCTGCACATTCAGGTCGACCCGCCCAGCCTCGAACACATGATGGTCCGGGAGGTCGCCGGGCATCACAACCATCGCCCATTTACCAGGCGCGACCGCACCGAAGTCCACGCGCCCACGATCGTCGCTCGCCTGGTAGATCGTGTCGCGTGCGCCGACGAGCGCGACGAGCACATTGGGCTCCATCCCGACCGTCACGAGTGAATCCGCGTTTGGCGCGAGCGATCCGCCCGCGGCGTCGAGACGGCTCACGAGCGCGCGCACGCTGCCGCCGCGCGCGATCGCGAGCGAGAACTTCGCCGGCACTTTCGCGCTCGCGCTGATCTCGACGAACGCGTCGCCGACGAGCAGTGCGCCCGCGGCCGCGCCCGTCGCGTCGATCGACACGCGGTCGCGCGCCGGCTGCAGTCCAGTGAACGTGACGCGGCCATTCTTGTCCGTCACCTCTGCCTGTTCGGCGATCCGCACCAGCGCGCCCACGACCGGCTTGCCCGTGTTCGCGTCGACGATGATTCCTTCGGCGCGACCGGCGCTGTGCGCGGGGCCGACCGGCACGCGGAGCGGCGTGCGGAACTCGAGGTACGTCGCGCGCGCGTTGTGCGAGCCGTCCATGAGCGGATTCTGCCACGTCGCCTGGCGCAGGGAGATCGTCTGGCCGCCGGCGAAGTGATAGTCGAGGTGCGCGTCGGTCTGGCTGAACCACATCCCCGATCCGTCGAACACGCCGAGCGTCGCGCGCTGTGCGGAGGTCTGCAGCGCGAGCTCGAACGAGAACGGCAGGTGGACGTCGAGCGTCACGCCCGTGTTCGCGACGCCGCTCGAGGCGCCGGTGAGCGTGTTGCCGTCATCGTGCGAGGCGAATGCGGAGATTGTGCCGAGAGTTCCGACGCGGGCCTGCACCGACGCTGAGACCACGTTGTACGCGCGTCCCGCGTTCGTCAGGTCCGCGTCCACCGTGCCATGCTCGAAGCTGACTGAGGCGCGAGTCGAGCTGCCGAGCGGAAGGGTGCCCGTCGCACGCAGCCCGTTCTGCGTGCCGTCGAGCGGTGTGATCTCGCCGTCGTCGTGTCGGCTCATCCACCCGTAGTCGAGCGACGCGAAGCCGCCGTAGTTCGCCGAGAGCGCGGCTGTCGAGACGCGCTGCGCGGGTACACCCGCGAGCGGCGTGGCGAAGTCCGAGAGACGGGTGCTCGCCGATGCGCCGATGGTGAGCATCGGCGTGATGCGCTTGGAGAGCGCGCCATCCTGAACCGTCGTGCCACGCGCGAGTCCGGCGAAGGCGCGGCCGCCGTCGAGCGTACCGAGATCGTAGGTGACGCCGCGAATCGTGCCGCCCAGGCGCGCGGTCGTCGCGAGTCCTGCCGCACGCCCGCTGTCGCTCGTGGCGGTCTCGAGGCGCAGCGTCATGCCCGGCATGAGGCGGAGGTGGCCGCCCACGCTGGCGACAGTCACCGGACCGTTGGCCGACTGGCGCTCGACGAACGTCGTCGACGCCTGACGGAGCGAGTCCGGCGCGGTCCCGACGAACGCGCCCTCTTCCATTTTCGAACCCGGGATCCAGCGCGGCTGCTGGAAGTAGAGTCCGCCGGAGAGCGTGCCGTTGTTGGCCTGGAACTGGCCGCCCGTGCCGAGCGTGCCGCTCGACGTGAGCTCGGAGAATCCATAGAGATTGTCGCCAAGCTTCAGCGCCCAACGGTCGGACTGGAAGTTCGCGCGATACTGGTCGCGCTCCCCGAAGCCGTACGGCGACTGGCGGCCGGTGGGCGCCTGAAGGAGGAAATCTGCGGTCGTCTTGCCGTCCGCAAGAACGCCGGCACCCGACATCGCGATCGGGGAGACGCCGGACGCCGAGCCGATCGAGCGCAGTGAGAGCGTCGCGGGGATCGTCGTGAAGCGCCCACCTTCGTCGCTCGAGACGACCGTCGTGCGCGTCGAGGCGGTCGCGCGGACCGTCGCGTCGGCATTGTCCGATGCGGTGAGCTCGGCGACGTCGTCCGTTGTCGTCGAATAAATGTTTGCGATGGCGATGCGCACCGTGGCCGTCGCGCTTGCACCCGGCGCGAGGGTCATCGACTCGGGCATCGTCTCGACGCG
>JBOHTH010000283.1:0-7497 GCA_050733535.1 Gemmatimonadaceae bacterium
ACCTCATCAACGCCGAAGACCGCACGGTCGCGGATGCGGTGCACGCGCAGCGCGCGCCGATCGCGGCCGCGCTGACGGCGGCGGAGGAGGTCCTGCGCGCCGGAGGCCGTCTGTACTACGCTGGCGCTGGCACGTCGGGGCGGCTTGGCGTGCTCGACGCCAGCGAGATTCCGCCCACGTTCGGAGCGCCGCCAGATCTCGTGCAGGGCATCATCGCCGGCGGCATGGCTGCCCTGACGCGCTCGCAGGAGGGTGCGGAGGATCGCCCCGATGGCGCGCGCCACGACCTCGACCACGCCGGGGTGCGCGCGGGCGATCTCGTGATCGGGATCGCGGCGAGCGGCACCACGCCCTATGTGCGCGCCGCCCTCCAGCACGCCCGGACGCTCGGCGCGCGCACGGCGATCATTGCCTGCTCGCCGCCGCCGGCCGACACGCTCGCCGCGGCCGACATCGCGATCGTCGTGCTCACCGGGCCGGAGGTGGTGACGGGCTCGACGCGCATGAAAGCCGGCACCGCCACGAAGCTCGTGCTCAACACCATCACCACGGGCGCGATGATCCGCCTTGGAAAAACGTACGGCAACCTGATGGTGGATCTTCAGGCGTCGAACGCCAAGCTGCGCGATCGTGCCGAGCGAATCGTACGCGAAGTATGCGGCGTGACGGCCGACGAGGCGCGCGATTTGCTTCGCAGCGCGGATGGGAGCGTGAAACTCGCGATCGTGATGAAAAAACTGCGCGTGTCCGCTGCGGACGCGCGTGCCGCGCTCGCGCGCGAGGGCGGCGTGATTCGCCGCGTGGTGAACGGTGCACCGCCGCCGGTCGAGTCAACGTGACCGTACTCGTCGGGCTGATGTCGGGGACGAGCCTCGACGGAATCTCTGCCGCTGTCGTCCGGTTCCGCGAGCCCCCCGACGACGGCCGCATCGTGCCCGACCTGCTGGCGTTTGTCTCGCGGCCATACGACACGGCGCAGCGCGACCGCCTCCGGGCCGCGCTCACGCGTGCGTCGCCGCAGGAATACTCGCGGCTCGACTTCGATCTCGGCAGCTGGCTCGCCGACGCGGCGGTGGTCGCGATCGCCGAAGCCGGCGTCGCACGCTCCGACATCGCGGCGATTTGCTCGCACGGTCACACGGTGTGGCACGACGCTCCCCGTTCGACGTGGCAGATCGGGAACGCCGCGGTCATTGCGGAGCGAACCGGTGTCGCGGTGATCTCGGACCTCCGTTCACGCGACATTGCGGCGGGAGGGCAGGGAGCACCGCTCGTCACGATCGCCGACGCCATGCTGTTCAGCGCAACGGAAAAGTGGCGGGCCACGCTCAACCTCGGCGGCATCGCGAACGTCCAGCTGATTCCGCCGCGTGGGGAACTGAGCAGCGTCCGCGCGTTCGACACCGGGCCGGGTGTGGGCGTGATCGACGCCGTCGTGCGCACGCTCGTGCCCGCGCTCCAGTACGACGCCGACGGTGCGCTCGCCAGGCGCGGTGCGCCCGTCGTCGCGGTTGTCGATGAGCTGCTGCGCGCGCCGTTCTTCAGTGCACCGCCTCCCAAGAGCACCGGCCGCGAGCTCTTCACCGCCGCGTACGTCGCGGCGCTCATCGCGAGCTGCCGCGCCGCAAAGCCGGGGTGTTCCCACGAAGACATCATCGCGACCGCGACATCGCTCACCGCGCGCAGCGTCGCGCTCGCGTTCGAGAAGTTCATTCCCGAGCCCGTGGACGAACTGCTCATCTCCGGCGGTGGCGCAAGAAACCCGGCCCTCTTCGATGCAATTCGCGCGGAGCTCGGCCGCGCAGCCGGGCGCACTGGATCGCGCGGCCCGGTTGTCGCGCCGTTCGAGAGTGTGTTCTTCGACGGCGACGCGAAAGAAGCGGTCGCGTTCGCATTTCTCGGATGGCTCCATCTCGAGCGGCGCCCCGGCAACGTGCCCAACGCGACCGGCGCGCGCGGCCCGCGCATCCTCGGCTCCTACACTCCCGCGTGACGCTCGCTTCGCTCCTGGTTCCGGCGCTGCGCTGGAACTCCGAGCACGGATTCGCGCATCTCCGCCGTACGATCGACGAGGCGCTGGAGGCGGGCGTTGGCGGGTTCCTGCTCTTCGGAGGTCCGCGTGCGGCTGCCGCCGAACTGGCGCACGACCTGCACGCGCGGTCTGCGGTTCCGCTTCTGATCGCCGCTGACGCGGAACGTGGTGCCGGGCAGCAGTTCGACGGTTGCGTGGGTCTCCCTCCGCTGGGCGCGCTCGGATTCCTGAACGATGCGGCGGGCATGCGGCGCGCGGGGCAGGTGACCGCGCGCGACCTCAAGCGCACCGGGCTCAACTGGGCGCTCGCGCCGGTCTGCGATCTGGATTTCGAGCCCGGCAAGACAATCGTCGGAACGCGCTCCGCAGGGGGCGATCCGGACGGCGTCGGCGCGCTGATCGCCGAGTGGATCGACGGCTGCCAGTCCGAGGGCGTGATGGCGTGCGCGAAACATTTTCCCGGGCACGGTCATGCGGACGCCGACTCGCACGACACGCTCCCATCCGTCTCGATCGGCGCGACCTGGCTCGAGAAGGATGACCTCGCGCCGTTTCGTGCCGCGCTCGACGCCGGCGTCGCGTCGGTGATGACCGCGCACGTCGCGTATCCCGCGCTCGATTCCACCCGTTCCCCCGCGACGCTGTCGGAGCCGATGCTCACGCAGCTGCTGCGCGGCACGATGGAGTTCGACGGTCTCATTGTCAGCGACGCGCTCGACATGCGCGGCATCCTCATGGCCGGAACCGAGGCGGAGGTCGCCGTGCGCGCGATCGAAGCCGGGTGCGATGTGCTGCTCGCACCGTCGGACACCGCCGGACTGGCTCGCGTGCTCGACCGCGCCGTGCAACGGGGCGAACTCGAGGAGCGCCGCGCGCGCGATGCGGTGGAGCGGCGCGAGCGCTGGGCGGCGTGGGCACGCCCGGCGGCGGGGCGCGAGCCGTCGCTGGACGATGAGATCTGGTCGCGGCACGTCGCGGACGCTGCCGTACACATTGTGCGGGGCGCGATCCCGCGTGTTGGTCACGCCATCGAACTCATGCTGGTGGACGACGATGTCGCGGGCCCGTGGCCAGTGCCAAGCCGCGCGCACTTCGCCGAAGCGCTCAGCGCACTGGAAGTCGAGGTGAACGTCCTCGAGATGCGACCGCTCGGCACACGCGTGCCGGTGCTGATCGCGGCGTTTGCCGACGTGGTCGCGGGAAAGGCCGCGCCGGGTTTTTCTGGTGCGAGCGTGAGTCGGATCGAGCGCGCCGTCGCGACCGCGAACGAACAGAGACGCGAGTCGCTGGTCGTACTCTTCTCGCACCCGCGCCACGCGGCGCAGCTCTCGGGCGCGACCAACGTGCTGTGCGCGTGGGGCGGGGAGCGGCCAATGCAGGCGGCGGCGGCGCGGGTGATTGCGCGGGCTTCGCGTTGAAACGAACAACGTCCGTTAACCAACCAACGAGGAACGAGTCAACTCGTCTTTCATTGAAATGACCAAACCAGAAGTCGTGAGGAACGCCCTCAGGAACGCGATCATCGTTGGCACCGCCGTGCAGCTCGTGATGGTGGCGTGCGGGCACTGGGTCGCGTTCGTCAGGTTGAATGTGTTTGCCGTCGGAGGCGTGGTGATTTCCGCGCTTGTCGGTGCGATGTACGCGCGCGATGCGCAGGTCACGCGAGGAAAGGCCGCGACGGGCGGCGCGATCGCCGGCGGCGTGTGCGCGCTGATTGGCATTGCGGTGAGCCTGGCACTCGGCGATGTGCCGCCGATCATCCTCGTGGTGGGGACACTCAGTTCTGCGATCGGCGGCGCGGTGGGCGGCGGTCTTTCGGGGAGGCGGGCTTGAAGCTGGAAGCCGCCAAGCTTGAGGCTTCCTACTAAACGCTTGAAGCTTCCTACTAAACGCTTGAAGCCTCCTACTAAACGCTTGAAGCTTGAAACAGCCAGCTTGAACAAGGCTAAAGCCTGAAGCCGCAAAGCTGGAAGCCGCCAAGCTTGAGGCTTCCTACTAGACGATTGAAGCTTCCGACAACCGGCTTGAGGCCGACGACTCCAGGCTGACGGCTTGAAACGGATAGCTCGAGGCCGGTCAAGCGATCCAACCTTCAAGCCGTTCAGGGAGAAGCTTCAAGCGTTCAGTGGGAAGCTTCAAGCGTTTAGTAGGAAGCTTCAAGCTTGGCGGCTTCCAGCTTCGCGGCTTCAGGCTTTGGCCTTGTTCAAGCTGGCTGTTTCAAGCTTCAAGCGTTCAGTAGGAGGCCTCAAGCTTCAAGCCAGTAGTGTGGTTTGTGAGATGGCCTCTACGCGCGCGCCGCACAGTCAGCGCACGATCCCGCTCGCCTCTGTCGGCAGCTGCGCGGTGAGCCTCCCCGCCGGCACTGCGTATACAATCCGCCCGTTGCTCTCCACCTGCCCTCCGAACAGCACGCCCACCACAAACCCGCGTGCGTCGAACACGGCACTGCCGCTTGACCCCGGCGCGGCGTACGCATCGAACTGCAGCGTATCGGTGAGCACCTTGCTCACCGTGCCCAGCGCGAGCGTGCTCTTGGGAATCAACTTGTTGATGTCGCCTCCCATGCCCGCGGTGCTCGTGCCGAGCGGGTAGCCCATCAGGGCAACGGGCGATCCGACGCGCACCGCTCCATCCTTTGCGATCCCGGCGACGACCGGATACGTACCGGCGTCGTCGATCTTGATGAACGCGAGCTCGTCGGTTGCGCTCACCTTCACCACATGCGCCGATTTCCACGCGCCGTGTGTGTTGTCGAAAATCACCTTGACCCGCTTGGCCGCGCGGCCCTCGCCGTCCTGCACCACGTGACGGTTGGTGACGATCAGTCCGGAGGGCGCGACGTTGAATCCCGATCCGCTCATCAGCGAATCGTTCGCCTCCTGCACGGCGATGAACACGATCGCGGGCCCGTTCTTCGCGGCAATCGCCTCGTAGTCCACGCTCCCGGCCGACACCAGCGCGCGCTGGTGCTGCTCGGCGACCGCAAGCCGCGAGGCGAGCTCTTCAACATTCGCGCCGCTGCCCTTGCCGCGCTCGCCCTCGATGCGCGAGCGGATCGCGTCGGTCTCTTGCTTCGACGCGGCGAGCGCGGAGTCGAGCCCCGCGACGCGCCCCTTCATCGAGGCGACCGTCGTTTCGAATGCGGCGGCGAGAGAATCGTTGCGGTGCAGCAGCTCGTCGATGCGCGCCTGCGCCAGCGACCTTTCGTTCCGGACGAACCAGTACGCGACGCCCACTCCGATCACGACGAGGGCGACGAGCGCGATCACCATCTTGCGCAGCGCACCGGTTTCCTGCTGGACCGCGTCCGCGATGCGAGCGACCGTGTCACGGCGTGGGGCGCCGGACGGCGCCGCCGGTCGCGGTACCTGCGGCGGCACCTGTGGGGGCAGCTGCGGCGGAGGCGCGTTGACGGCACCGCTCCGCACGGCCGGCTTTTCCGACGGCGCGCCCTCTTCGGCGACGTGGAACTCAACCGCCGGTCCCTCGCGTCCGAACGCCAGGAGATCGCCGTCGAACAGGGCACGTTCGCCGTCGATCCGTTGGCCGTTCACGAAGGTGCCGTTGGTGCTCCCGAGATCGCGGATGGTCGCCTTGTTGCCGAGCACACGAATCTCGGCGTGCTTTGACGACGCGTCCGGATCGCGCTCCGCGTCGAACCGCAGGTCGCTAAGCGGGTGACGCCCGATGCTGATGACCGACTTCTCGAATAACTCCCGCTGCCCAGCCCGCGACCCGCTGGTGATGCGCAGCTCTACGCGCATCAGCCGCGAAACTTCACGTACAGATAGACCGCGATGGCCACGGCGATCGCGCCGAAAATCAGGCGGAGGAGATTCTTGGGGACGCGCCCTTCGGGAATCGGCGCGCGCGCGGCGGCCTTCATCGGAGGCGCGGACGGGCGCGGCGCACCCGAAAACCGGTGCGCGGGCGTGGTCGGACGGTCGTCGGTCGGCAAGACGTTCGCATGCGCGTCGGGGTCGAGCGCGTGCACCACGCCGAGATCGACCGGAACGGTCACGCGCGAATCGGACTGGCTCATGTACGCCTGATGTCCGACATCCTCGCCGGCCGAGGCCACATCGAGGCCGGATCCGTCGAACCGCACGGCGATCACGGTGATGTTGTCGGGACCGCCGTTTTCGTTGGCAAGGTCGATCAGCTCCTTGCACACATTGACAAGGTCCGGCTGCTCGCCCACGATGCGCGCGATGTCACTCGTGCGAATCTGGCCGGACAGTCCGTCGCTGCAGAGCACGAGCACGTCGCCGCGGCGCACCTGCTGGTAGGTGAGGTCCACCTTGACCGCGGGCTCGGGGCCGAGCGCCTGCAGGATGATGTTGCGCCGCTCACTCACCTCCGCCTCTTCCGCCGTCAGCTCGCCGGCCTCGACGAGCTTCTGCATGAGCGACTGATCCTTGGTGATCTGCTGCGCGACACCGTTGCGCACCATGTACGCGCGGCTGTCACCGACCTGGGCGAGGTACAGCGTGTCGTGGAAAAGCCCTGCGATTGTGGCGGTCGTGCCCATCCCTCGATTCTCGGGATGTTCGGTGGCGTAGCGGTGAATGCGTGCGTTGGCGGTTTCGGCGGCGGCCTTGATGGCACGCGCGAAGGTTTCGCTGTCGTGCGTCGCGGCGCTGCGCCAGCGGGTGTCGAGTTCGTGGAGGACGACCTCCGTGGCCATCGCGCTCGCGATCTCGCCGGCTGCCGCGCCGCCCATGCCGTCGGCGACCATGAACAACGACCCCATCTCGCCCGGTTGGTGCGTGCGCACCTCCGGCTGGAGCGTTGCGTTCATGGTGTTGAGGTCCGCGACGACGAATGAGTCCTCGTTGTGCTCGCGCGTCCGTCCTACGTCGGTTTTTCCGAAGACGTGGACGACGATCTCGCCTGATTTTGGGGAGCTGTTGGCGGTCACGAGGGCGAGGTTGCGTGGCGGGCTGATTATTGGACAGTGGAAGCTAACGCGGCAGTCAGAGGGTGCGCGAGGAGCGAGCGAACTATTCCCGGGTGACTTGGGTCACAGGCAAGACGCGATGCGACTGATGACTACTTGCACTGTCTTGCTTCAATCGCGTTCTTTGCCGTGAGCACGTGCGTTTCATTGGCATCCGACGTCGCAACTTCGTTCGCTGCCTTGCACATCTGGATGTCGTTGCCTTGCAACCCATAGGCGATCATCTGTGCATAAGTAGCATTACTCTCGTCGCGGCCTGACAGTTTCGGAAGCGCGGCAATGGCGGCCAGCGCGTTCGCCGCGTCCTGAGTGTTGGCGTTTGGGTCGCTTAGCGTGCCAATCCAGCGATTGATGATCGCGGTTGGGGATTCCGCCGTTGAGGTGGGAGTTCCGGTCCCAGCGGCCTTGGGGTTCGGTGCCGGCGCCTTCGACAGCTCCTTGCTCAACGGCTTCACCGCCGACTTCTGCGTCGCGCCTGATCCATCCGGCGTGCCATTTGGCGGCA
>JBOHTH010000284.1:0-3238 GCA_050733535.1 Gemmatimonadaceae bacterium
CTTTGGGGAACGACAAGAACACGATCGCCGTGCACGAGATCCAGCCTCTCCACGCGCAGTAACAATCGTCATGATCGACCGTTATCCGTTGGAAATCCGGGCGGTATCAACCGGTGAGTGCAACACTTTATCTGCACTCACCGGAGGATACATGATTAGACGACGGAGACGATTTAGTGCGCAGCAGCGGGCCGACCTGTGGGCGCGGTTCAAAGCCGGCGAGACGTTAACGGAGATTGCGGCCGCCCTTGGCCGGCATCCGGGCACCGTGCAGAGTGTGGTGGAGGCGGCGGGTGGGTGCGCGCCGCGGGGCCGCACGCGTGCACGATGGGCGCTGCAGGCGACGGAGCGCGAGACGCTGGCGCGGCACGTGGAGACTGGCGCCGGTGTGCGCGAGATGGCGCGCCTGTTGGGCCGCTCGCCCTCGACCGTCAGCCGGGAGTTGACGCGGAATGGCGGGCGCGCGCAGTATCGCGCGTTCGCGGCCGATGCGCGCGCCTGGCGACAGGCGGCCCGGCCGAAGCCGTGCCGTCTCGCGCAGTGTCGGCGGCTGCGGCAGCTGGTCGCGATGAAACTCGCTCGGGACTGGTCGCCCGCGCAGATTGCGGGGTGGCTGCGCCGCACGTATCCCAGCGCTCCGGAGCTGCATGTGTCGGCCGAAACGATTTACCGATCGCTGTTCATCCAGGCGCGAGGCGTTCTCAAACGAGAACTGACGGCCCACCTGCGTTCGCAGCGCGCGCATCGGCGCGCGCAAACGGCGGCGCGCCAGCCGACGCGTCGCGGGCACCTCGCGGGCGTCGTCTCCATCCGCGAGCGGCCCGCGGAGGCACACGATCGCGCGGTGCCGGGCCACTGGGAGGGCGATCTCCTGTTGGGCGCGGGCCAGTCGGCGGTCGCGACACTCGTCGAGCGCCGCTCGCGCTATGTGCAGCTCGTGCGCGTGCCCAGCAAAGAGACCGCGGCCGTCGTCGATGCGCTCATCCACGCCGTCCGTCGGCTGCCAAGGCAACTGATGGCCACGCTCACGTGGGATCAAGGCAAAGAACTCGCGCAGCATCACCGCTTCACGCTGGCCACGGATGTCGCGGTGTACTTCTGCGATCCGCGCAGTCCGTGGCAACGTGGCTCGAACGAGAACACCAACGGGTTGCTCCGCCAATATTTTCCGCGCGGCACCGACCTCCGGCCGTACACACAGCAGCAACTCGATGCGATCGCACGCCGCCTCAACACGCGGCCACGCCAAACCCTCGACTTCCGCACTCCAGCGGCGGTATTTAATGAGGCTGTTGCGCTCACCGGTTGATACCGCCCGCAATATCCGCGGTTCTGCTTTAGCACTTTGCATCACACGAGGACAGATCGGCCGTGGTTCTTGTCCTCGCTCGGGGTCGATGGCGGGACGGATCTAAAGCAGAACCGCGGATCTCGACGATCACGCGCGGATAAGAACCGATCCTTCTTTGGGGAACGACAAGAACACGATCGCCGTGCACGAGATCCAGCCTCTCCACGCGCAGTAACAATCGTCATGATCGACCGTTATCCGTTGGAAATCCGCGGTATCCGCGGTTCTGCTTTAGCACTTTGCATCACACGAGGACATGTCGGCCGTGGTTCTTGTCCTCGCGCAAGGGTCGATGGCGGGACGGATCTAAAGCAGAACCGCGGATTTCGGAGATCATGCGCGGATAAGAACCGATCCTTCTTTCAGGGGGAAAGTCGACTCGTTTGCCACGCACCGCCGTTGCGCGTGTAGACGATCCGGTCATGCAGCCGGCTCGGACGGCCCTGCCAGAACTCGATCGTCTCCGGCGTCACGCGATACCCGCCCCAGTGCGGCGGCAGCGGCACGTCGTCGGGATACTTCCGTTCCAGCCGCTGCACTTCACGTTCGAGCGGTTCGCGCGACTCGAGTGGCGCGCTCTGGTGCGACGCCCACGCGCCGATGCGGCTGCCGTGCGGCCGCGTGCGATAGTATGCCTCGGATTCCTCGCGCGATGCGCGCGCGACCGTGCCGGTGACGCGCACCTGCCGCTGCAGTTCGCCCCACCAGAAGCAGAGCGACACATTGGGATTCGACTCGAGTTCCGATCCCTTGCGGCTGCGGTAGTCCGTGTAGAACACGAACCCGCGTGCGTCCACGCCCTTGAGCAGCACGATGCGCGCGGATGGACGGCCATCGCGCGTGCTCGTCGCGAGCGTCATCGCGTTGGGCTCGACCATTCCGGCGCCCTGCGCCTGTGTGAACCATTTTGCGAATTGCACGATCGGATCGGGCGCGACGTCGCGCTCAGAGAGCGATTCGCGCGCGTAGTCGCGGCGCAGGTCAGCCAGATCCATGGCGGAAACTTAGCCGCCGCCGCGGGGGCACGCTAAGTTCCGGTTACGATGACCATTCCTCCCGGCACTGCCGCGCATCGCACGGAAGGCGACGCGCTCTCCGCGCTGCGCTGCGCGATCGTCACCGTTACGGACACGCGGACGGTCGACAACGATGAATCGGGCGCAGCGATCAAGCGGCTGATCGAAGGCGCGGGCCATCGCATGGCCGACTACACGTTGTTGCCGAACAACGAGGCACGGGTTCGGGGCCAGGTGCGCGCACTCGTCGCGCGCAACGATATCGATGTCGTGCTCATCACCGGGGGCACCGGCTTGGGCAGCAAGGATCGCACGGTGGAAGCGGTGCGGTCGGTGATCGAGAAGGAGCTGCCGGGGTTCGGCGAGCTCTTCCGCATGGTGTCGTTCCAGGAACAGGTGGGTACGGCGGCAATACTTTCGCGCGCCGTTGCGGGGTCGGCGAACGGCAAGCTCGTCGTTTCGATGCCGGGCTCGAAGGCGGCCGTGGAACTGGCGCTGACCCGGATCCTTTTGTCCGAGCTGCGCCATGCCGTCCGGGAACTGCGACGATAGAGGCTGTCGAACCACCGGGGCACAGATGTCATGTGCTAAGCTAAGCCAGCGGACACAAATCGCTCCGCTTGGCAATCGATCGATGACACTCCGCGACTCGGTGCATGCTACGATGTGTGCGGGGGAGCGAGGAGTGATTTGTAGGGAGGCGGACTTCGGTTTGGCCGTTTTCGCGGACGTGCCCGAATGGCGAAAACTGGCAGACGCGCGTGCCCCGCAAGTACGTGCCGGAAACGGCGTGTGGGTTCGAATCCCACTTCGGGCACGCCCTCACCGGATTGACTCGGCCGGAGTTTCCGCATAACGTACCAGTCACTTG
>JBOHTH010000285.1:0-3111 GCA_050733535.1 Gemmatimonadaceae bacterium
GCGTGCGCCTCGCCCAGAAGTTGCCAGAGGCGCGCCCACGCCTCGAGCCCTTCGTGGAGCCGATGGATGCGGAAGAACTCGTTCGGTGCGTGGTAGTCTTCGTCGGCGGTGGAGAAGGAGAAGAAGACCGTGTCCAGCGACATGTGGCGCTGGAACAGTTCGGATATCGGCACGGTGCCGCCCATGCGGACGACGAGTGGGTGCACGTTGTAGACCGCATGAAGCGCGGCGTCGGCGGCCTTCAGCGCGAAGTGATCGGCGGCGATGTGCGCGGGGCGCGCGCCGTGGTCGCTCACGCGCACGATGAGCCGCGTGCCCTCGGGCACGTGCGACTCGAGGTGACGCTTCACGAGCGCGCTTGTCTCAGCGGGATCCTGATCGGGCACCAGGCGGCAGGTGATCTTCGCATGTGCTTCGCTCGGGATCACGGTTTTCTGGCCGTGACCTTCGTAGCCGCCCCACATGCCGTTCAGTTCGAGTGTCGGGCGCGCCCACTGGCGTTCGAGCGTCGAGTAGCCCGGTTCGCCAAACGCGGCCGGCGCGCCGACCTGCTTGAGGTACGCTGCCTCGTCGAACGGAAGTGCTTGGATTGCCTTTCGCTCAGCCGGTGTCAGCTCGGCCACCCGATCGTAGAACCCGGCGACCGCAACCCGCCCGCTTGAGTCGTGCAGCGACGCAATGAGCCGCGCCATCGCGTGCAGCGGGTTCGCCACCGTGCCACCGTGCCGCCCGGAATGCAGATCCTTCCTCGCAGCAGTGAGTGTGAGCTCGAGCCCCGCGAGGCCGCGGCTCGCGACCGTGAGTGAGGGCTCGTTGATCCGCCACATCGCGCCGTCGGCGGAGAGGACGAAGTCGGCGGCGAGCAATTCCTTGTGCTCCTCGATGAATGCTTCAAGGTGCTTGCTGCCGATTTCTTCCTCGCCCTCGAACATGAACTTCACGTTCACCGGAAGCGTCTTCGCTGTTGCAAAAAACGCCTCGGCCACCCTGATCGGGATCAGCATCGGTCCCTTGTCGTCCGACACCCCGCGTGCGTAAAGGCGGCCATCGCGCACGGTGGGCGTGAAGGGCGGCGTGGTCCACTTTTCGAGCGGATCCGGCGGCTGCACATCGTAGTGCCCATACACGAGCACCGTGAGTTTCCCAGGCGCCCCGAGCCATTCGCCGTAGACGACGGGATTTCCGGGCGTCGCGATCGTGCGCACGTCGATCGGTCCGGCCGCAGCGAGCCTTGACGCGACCCACCGCGCCGCAGCCAGCATGTCGCCGGCGTGGGCGGGATCGGTGCTCACGCTCGGAATCGCCGCGAATTCAACCAACTCCGTGAGAATACGATCGTGCGCGCCGCGGAGGTGAGCGAGGACTTTTTCGCTCGCGGTCACTTGCCGCCGTCGATCGAAAGCACCTGGCCGGTGATCCAATTGGCGTACTCTGAGGCAAAAAAGAGCACGCCGTTGGCGATATCGGCCGGCGTGCCGAGGCGCTTGAGCGCAATACGCTCAACGAGCTCCTTCTGGCCGGCTGGGCCGTACGACTGCCACTGGTGCTCCGTCGTCGGATTCGACCGAACGAATCCCGGCGCGATGTTGTTCACCGTGATGTGCCACGGACCGAGCTCGTGCGCAAGCTGACGCGTGAGTCCGATCTGCGCTGCCTTGGCCGACGCATACGCCTGAATTCCCGTGAGGCTGACGCCAAGCCCGGCACCGCTCGAGATGTTGACGATGCGCCCGCCGCGCGCGGCCTTCATTCCGGGCGCAACAGCCTGCGAGCAAAAGAACGCGCCGGTGACATTCACGTCGAACATGTCCTGCCACTGCGCCGGCGTCACTTCTTCGAGCGGCCGGCCCACCTGACCAAGTACGCCGCCCGCGTTGTTCACGAGGATGTGCACATAACCCGCAATGGTCGAGGCCTCGTCGACGAATCGCTTTACCGCATCCTTGTTGCGGACGTCCACCATTCGTGGCGAGCACGCTCCACCGGCGTGCACGCAGAGGCGTGCAGTCTCAGCCAGCTCGTCGTCGAATAGATCGCAGGCCCATACGTTAGCACCGCGTTGCGCGAGGGCGACGCTGATCGCGCGGCCAAAGCCGTGCGCGGCGCCAGTGACGATGGCCGTTCGGCCGCTGAAATCAATCTTCATGACGTTGGATCGGTGGAAGGGCACGCGCGGAGGGCATCGAGATTTTCGACGGACTGTAGTCTGCTACCGTGCTCAATCTCGTGGATCAGCTCGACGAGACGCGAAGTGAGCTGCGTTGCGACTCCGCTCTCCCTTCCCAGTTGCACGACGATCCCGAGCTGCGGCTCCACTTCGGTGGGCCGCTTGCGCACGGCGAGGTCGCGCCAGATCCCGCTGTGTGTCTTGGCCGATCGTCTGTTGTGCGCGACGAGGTCGTCAAGCGAGCGCTCGGCGGCGCCATCCGGCGCATCGGGGAAATACGCGGCCGGATCAAAGCCATCGAACGCCTCGGGTATGATCTCGCGTGCCTTGGCCACCGCGAGAATCTCCCGCGCGAGCGCTGTATATAGATGTCGGTACCCCGGCATCGCGAGCGCGTCAGCGATCGATTCGTTCGTGAGTGCCGTCGCGAACAGCATCGCGCCGTACGCTTCCTTACCCCAGAGGTAGCCCCAGATGTTCGGCGTGACGATCGCGCGATCGTCGAAGTCGCGCCACGCGTCGCGAATCGCGGTCACGCGCGGCGTGATGTGTCCGTCGATTTCACCGACCACCACTGCCGCGCGGCTGCCGTGGAGGATCACGCCGGGTTCGAGATAATCGGCTCCGAAATTCACGAACGACCCCACCGTGCGCTCGGCGCCCGCAAGCCTGGCGATCGCGAGTTCATTGAGTCCGTTCTGCACCGAAATTACGCAGCCGCTCTTCGCCAGATGCGGAAGGAGCGCACGCGTCGCGGCTTCGGTGTGATGCGCCTTGGTGGCGAGCATGATCGTATCCCACTCGCCGACGAGTGTGTCCGGCGTGAACGCCGGCACCCGCTGCGTGAACTCCCGCACGGGGCCGGTGATCCGGATGCCGCCGGCGTCAATGGCCGCGACGTGCTCGGCGACATTGTCGATCATGGTGACGTCGTGCCCTGCGCG
>JBOHTH010000286.1:0-3853 GCA_050733535.1 Gemmatimonadaceae bacterium
TTCGGCGCGACCTTGTTCTCGAGGTCCTTGAGCTCCGCATTCTGCGTGGCCGGCAGGAGCTGCTTGGTCACGGCGTCGATCACGGCCTGGTGATACCAGACTTCATGGTCGATGTACGCCTTGTCGAACTCCGCGCCGCTCGTCGAGTTGAGAGTCTTCATCGCCTTGGCATGGTCAACAGCGAGGGCGAAGTCCGGGCCCGGGGGCGTCGGCGTGACCTTGAGCTTCTTGGCGAGATCTCGGCCGAGCTTACGCACCGCCGTGTGATCCTTGATCATCATGTCGGCAAACGCGACGACGTCCTTGTTCTTGCTCTTCTTGGCCGCGATCCGGCTCGTCTCGATATCCCACGTGTTGGCGGCATCGAAAATAGCGATGATCGTTGGATCGTCCAGCGCCCGCACCGCAACATGCGCGCGTACCGGCGTCGTCAGCGCGCCCACCTGGGCCTGCGCGCCGGTAACGGCGAAAGCAGTGAGTGCCGCAAACAGCATCGTCTTCTTCATCGGTTGATCCTCGTGCGTGTGGATGGCGGACTACGGTAGCGACAAACGGGAAGGTGCTTGTCGGTGTCTAATATGTCAAGTAGTTATTTGACTTATTATTTCTGACTGCTTACATTTACCTTGTATAGCGGAGGCAACCCCATGGCCTGGTGGCAGCGACAACTCGGGAAGACGACACGGAACCGCCTTGTTGCGCTCCTCAGACGCAGGGAGCGGAGCGTCGAAGAGCTCGCCAACGCCCTTGGCCTCACCGACAACGCGGTTCGCGCACACCTCGCCGCGCTCGAACGGGAAAGCGTCGTGCAGTCCGTGGGCGTCCGACGCGAAGGCACTGTAGGCAAGCCGGCGACCATTTATGGAATTGCGGCTGACTCGTCAGGCGTTTTTTCCACGGCGTACTCCCCTGCGCTCGGCGCCGTGCTGGCGGAACTTCGCGAACGGATGACGCCGCGCCAGCTGGAGGCCCTGCTCCGCCGCGCGGGAAAGCGGCTGGCGGCTTCGATCCCCGCGCGCTCGACGTTCGACGAGCGCGTGCGCGCGGGCGCGACATTCCTCACGGGAATGGGCGCCGACGCGGAGCTGGTGCAGAGCGGAAACGGATATGAGATCCGCGGGCACGGCTGTGTGCTCTCGGCCGCGGTCTCACAATGCCCCGCGACCTGCGCCCTGCTCGAGCAAGTGCTCCGCGACGTGAGCGAAGGAGAGGTCAGAGAAAGCTGCGACCGCTCGACGGATCACCCGAACTGCCGCTTCACAATCTCGCCGGCTGCATGAAGCGCGCCGGCGGCTCCCGCCGCCTCAGTGCGACGCGAAGAACTCCACCACGCCGGTCTCGACGGAATACTCCGCGCCGACGATCATCACCCCGTTGCTCGCAATCAGCTGCTCGAGCACCTCTGAGCCGTGCCGCAGGTGATCGACCGACGCGCGGACATTCGCGCGCGTCGCGGCACGCGCGAGCGCGGCGCGGTCGTGCGCGATGTCCGTATCGAGCAGCGCCTCGACAGACGGGCGAATTCGTTCGACGATCGCGTGGAGGTTCCGCGACTGCTTCGCCGCCGGCCGCTGCAGCTCGTCGATCGTCGCCGCGATCGCGCCGCACTGTGAGTGGCCGAGCACGACGACGAGCCGCGTGCTGAAGGCCTCCGCCGCGAACTCGACGCTCCCCACCAGCGACGGCGCGACGATGTTCCCCGCCACCCGGATGACAAACAGATCGCCCAGCCCCTGATCAAAAACGATTTCGGCGGGCACGCGAGCGTCGGAACAGCCGAGAATGATCGCGAACGGTTCCTGGACCATGACGAGCTCCGGCCGCCGGGCGCGTCCGGCACTCTCACCGGCGTCGTTCAGCTGCGTGGTGAACCGTGCGTTGCCGGCCTTCAGCCGGTCGAGCGCTTCGGATGCAGGAATCATTTCACGCGAATATGAGAGGGACCCCGGGAAGCCGGAAAGCGCGGATCCATTTTCTTCAGGGTCGCCGCAACGATCTTCGACACAAGATAATTGCGGTACCACTTGTGGTTGGCGGGAATCACGTACCAGGGCGCGTGCTTCGTACTCGTCGCGCCGCATGCGTCGGCGTACGCGGTCATGTATGCGTCCCAGTAGCCGCGCTCGACCAGGTCCGCCGGGTTGAACTTCCATCGCTTTTGCGCGTCGTCCACGCGTGCCTGCAGACGGCGGCGTTGTTCGTTCTTCGAAATCGCAAGATAGAACTTGAGAATGGTGGTGCCGTTCTCCACGAGCTCTCGTTCGAACCGGGTGATCTCGTCGTAACGCGCCTTCGCTTCCTTGCGGGACACCGCCCCATGCACGCACGTGATGAGCACGTCCTCGTACTGCGACCGGTTGAATATCCCGATCATTCCGTTCGCCGGCACGGCCTTGTGAATGCGCCAGAGAAAATCGTGCGAACGCTCCTCCGGCGTCGGCGCCTTGAACGAAGTCACGTTGCATCCCTGCGGATTAACCCCGCGCATCACATGGCGGATCGTCCCATCCTTGCCGCCCGTGTCCATGGCCTGCAGGATGATGAGGAGCGATTGCGTCCCCTCGGAGTATAAGCGTTCCTGCAGCGGATCGAGCTTCGCGATGTGCGCCTCGGTCTTCTCCTGCGCCTCGGCTTCAGTCTTGAAGTCACCGTGGGCGTCGGGATCGATGTCGCTCCAGCGGAGGGAGCCTGCGGGTCTCAACGCGTGTGGACGCATATCTAAACAAAGCCCTGATACACGATCGGATCAACCCGAGATCAACTCCAGAGGGCCGAGGCGCAACGCGTGTTCGGTGGTCTGGGCTTGGGGTGAGATGCTGTGGGATTGGGGTTCTTGGTAATTAGCCCTGGGACGATCTCGCCCCCTGAGCGGTCAGAGACGGTGTCCCAAAGCCAATGACCAAGAACTCCAATCACTAAACCTCTCACCCAAAGCCCAGTCACTCACGTCGCCTCGCACCTGCCGCACCAAGGCCAGCCGCGCGGCCCGTCGCCCATGCCCAGAGAAAGTTGTATCCGCCGATCGGCCCGAACGCGTCGAGCACCTCACCACAGAGATAGAGCTCTGCGCACCGGCGGCTCTCCATCGTGCGCGGATCGATCTCCGCGAGGCTCACGCCACCGCCCATGACTTCGGCCTTCTTGTACCCCTCGTCGCCGGTCCAGGGGAGCACGCCGCGAACGAGCATCTCAACAAGACGGAGCCGCTCGTCGCGCGTGAGCTCTGAAAGCACCCGCTCGGCCGGCACGCTGGCGCTCGCCAGCAGAGCCGATGCGAGACGGTCGGGCATTTCCGCCCGCAGCGCGCCGATCGCCGTCCGCGCGCCGTGCGGCTTGAGGCGCTCAGTCCACTCAGCGTCGCCATGTGCGGTCCAGCGGACCGTCACGCGCGCACGCGGATCGTCGAGCTCCGCGCGCGAGCGCACGACGACATGCGAAACGTCGAGCACCGACGGCCCACTATAGCCCCCGTGCGTGAACAGGAATCCGCCGGTCGCCGCGGCACTTCGCCCGCGCGCAGTGGCGGTGATCGTCACGGGAAGCGAAATACCGGACAGGTTTGCGAATGGCGCCGGCGTTGACGTGATCGGCGTGAGTGCCGCGTAGGTCTGGTGGATGGTATGGCCGAGCTTCTCGGCGATGCGGAGCCCCGCGCCCTCGCTCCCCGTCATCGGCACGGACAGGCCGCCGCACGCGACGATCACCGCGTCGGCCTCGATAGACTGCGCGCCGGCGCAGCTGACCGCCCATCCCGAGACACCCGGTGCGACATCCGTCACGAGCGTGTCCATCCGAACAGACGCCCCACGCGAACGCGCGAGCGCGAGCAGCCCGTCACGCACATCGCGCGCCT
>JBOHTH010000287.1:0-4757 GCA_050733535.1 Gemmatimonadaceae bacterium
GCCTCCGCGGGGTCAGGTCTCCGCGATCGCTCCGAGTGCTTTCCAGTCCCTCGGCGCGTCCGACACGGGACGCACGATCGCGAACGCCACCAGCATCATGCCAAGCAACGAAAGAATCGCAAATGCCTCCCCTCGTACCACCGGCATGTGGCCCTGTTCCACGGTCAGCCAGGTGGTGAACCCCCAGAGCAGCGGCCCGGTAACTGCCGAGAACCTGCCCACCATTCCATATAGTCCATAAAACTCGCCCACCCGGTCCGGCGGCGTGAGGCGCAGCATCAGCGGCCGGTCCGATGCCCAAGTGCTGCCGAGGCAGATCCCCGCCGCGCACGCGACCAGGAACAGCCAGCCGATGTGCAGGTGCAGGAAGCCCACGAACGCCGCGGTCGTGAACGTCGCAATCCAGCCGAAGAGAATGAGCGTGAGCGCGCGCTTGGGGCCGAGGCGATCCACGACGAACCCCCAGACGACGCCGCCGACGATCGCGGCGGTGATCGCCGACATCAGGACGAGCTGCGCCTTCTGCTCGCCATCTTCCTTGGTGAGGCCCGTGGAGATTGAGATGTTGACCGTATACAGCGACATGAAGAGGATCACGGTGTTGATCGCGTCGGTATAGAACGCGCGCCCGAGCAGGAAGCGCAGCAGGCCGGGATACTTGTTGCCCGATTTCAGCGTGTGAATGGTCTGCGCGACGGATTCCTTGATGGCGGTCCAGGTGAAAATCGGCCGCGGATGTGCATTCCCCGTTTCGCCGACAAAAAGAAAACAGGGGAGCGCCAGCGCGAGAAACGCGACGGCGATGAACAAGAAATAGTTCGCAAACGGAAAGTCGTGCGTCTTGGACGACATCAGCAGTCCCGCGCCGACCGCGATGTACGACCCGAGGTACCCGAGCCCGATCGCAATGCCGTTGATGCGGCCGCGATTCTCTTCCGTAGTCACCTCGGGCAGTAGCGAATCGTAGAACTGCACGCCGGCCTGATACCCGCCGTTCGCCACGATGAACAGCAGCGCACTCACCATGAACGGCCCGCGCGCGATGAGCGCGGTGCAGGTGCAGCAGATGAGCGTGGCCCAGATGAGAAAGGGCATCCGCTTGCGCGCGCGGTCGGTCATTGCGCCGAGCAGCGGGCTCAGGCAGAACATGATGCCCATGGAGAGGGCGCTGATCCGGCCGAGGAGGGAGTCGGCGTGCTCTGAGCCGACTTCTGCCCTGACGAAGAGCGAGAAATAGAGCGAAATGACGCCCATCGAGAAGATGACGTTGGCGAGGTCGTAGAGCATCCAGCTCAGGACGGCTCGGCGCGGGATCACCCGGGGTTTCGTCATCGACTGAAAGTGGGAGAGGGAGGGACTAAAAGCGAGTTAACACGTTTCTTGTCCCTTGGTTAACTGAGGTGAAATAATTGGCCCGGGCTCCGAACCGCATCTGCGGTCCGAAGCCCGGGCTTACCTTCTTCTACGGCAGTTAACCAAGGGACAAGAAACGAGTTAACTCGCCGCTAAATCTCCTCACCCGGCAGCGCCGCAAACGGCGACGCGATTTCGGCAGCCATCGGAGTCCCCGAAAGCCCAGCGAACGCCTCTGCCCCCTGCGGCAGCTCCGGCATCGGCGGCGCCTCGACATCCATATCCACTTCCTGGTACCGGTACATGCCCGTACCAGCCGGAATGAGATGGCCGATGATGATGTTCTCCTTGAGTCCAAGCAGATTGTCCTTGGCCCCACGGATCGCCGCATCCGTCAGCACGCGCGTGGTCTCCTGGAAGCTCGCCGCCGAAATGAACGACTGCGTCGTGAGACTCGCCTTCGTGATGCCGAGGAGCAGCGGCTCGCTGCTCGCGGGCTTCTGCTTCTTCTTCTTCGCGCGGTCGTTCGCGTCGCGGAACACCGCCTTGTCCACGTGCTCGCCCTCGAGGAACTCCGAGTCGCCCGCGCCCGGATCGAGCACGCGCACCTTCTGAAGCATCTGGCGCACGATCACGCCGATGTGCTTGTCGTTGATTTTCACGCCCTGCAGACGGTACACCTCCTGCACTTCGTTCAGGAGGTATTCCTGTACCGCGCGCGGCCCCTTGATGCGCAGAATGTCGTGCGGGTTCACCGGGCCTTCCGACAACCGGTCACCGGCGCGCACGCGATCGCCCTCGTGCACGCGAAGGTGCTTGCCCGCCGCCACTTCGTACAGCTGCGCTTCCTGCGAATCATCCGGCGAGCCGTCGAGCTTGAGCGGCTGCACAAAAATCTCGCGCTTGCCGCGCTTGATCTCGCCGAACCGCACGATGCCGTCGACTTCCGAAATCGTCGCCGGATCCTTCGGACGGCGCGCCTCGAACAGCTCCGCCACACGCGGCAGACCGCCCGTGATGTCGCGCGTCTTGTACGCCTCACGCGAGATCTTGGCGATGATCGTACCCGCCGCGATCTCGGCGCCGTCATCCACGATGAGCTGCGCGCCCACCGGGATCACGAAGTCGCGGATACGCTTTTCCTTTCCGCCCTTCGTCTGCCAGATCTCGATGTGCGGGTGCAGTTTCTTCTCACGATCTTCGATCACGACGCGCTGACGCAACCCGGTCAGTTCGTCGAGCTCCTCGCTCACCGACTCTTCCTCGACGAGGTCCACGAAGCGCACTTCGCCCGTGACGTCGGCAATGATCGGGTTGGTGTACGGGTCCCAGCTGAAGATCACCTGCTCCTTCTTCACTTCGTCGCCGTCCTTCACCATCAGGATGGCGCCGAGCGGCACCTGCAGCCGCGCAGAGACGATCGCGTTCTTGTCGGACGAGGCGCGAATGAACACCTCGCCTTCGTACGACGTCACGATCTGCTGGCCTTCCGGGTTCGTCACCGAGATCAGGCGATCGCCGTACTCGATCACGCCCTGCACCTTCGACTTGCGTGCGGTCTGCTCGGCGATACGAGCCGCCGTGCCGCCGATGTGGAACGTGCGCAGCGTGAGCTGCGTGCCCGGTTCGCCAATCGACTGAGCAGCAATGATGCCCACTGCCTCGCCGATGTCGACCATCGCCATCGTGGCCAGGTTGCGGCCGTAGCACATCCGGCAGAGTCCGCGCTTGGCTTCGCACGTGAGCACGGAGCGAATCTTGATCGACTCGATCCCCGACTCCTCGATCGCCTTCGCAACATCCTCGCGGATCATCGAACCCGACTCCACGAGCAGCGCGCGGCGGCCGCTGTCGTCCAGCAGCTGCGGATCTTCGACATCCTCCGCCGCCACGTTTCCGACAATGCGCTCGGCCAACGGCTCGATGATGTCCTCGCCTTCCTTCAGCGCGGAGACCTCGAGGCCCATGATCGTGCCGCAATCCTCCTCTGTGATCGTCACGTCCTGCGCGACGTCGCAAAGGCGGCGCGTGAGATATCCCGCGTCGGCGGTCTTGAGTGCCGTGTCCGCCAGACCCTTGCGGGCACCGTGCGTCGAGATGAAGTACTCGAGCACGGAGAGGCCTTCACGGAAGTTCGACTTGATCGGGCTTTCGATGATTTCGCCGATGCCGCCCGTGAGCTTCTTCTGCGGCTTCGCCATCAGGCCGCGCATGCCGGCGAGCTGGCGGATCTGGTCGCGTGAACCGCGCGAACCGGAATCGAACATCATATATACGGGGTTGAATCCGTTCTGCGATTCTTTCATGCGCTTGACCATCGCCTCGGCGATGTCGTTGTTCGCATGGGTCCAGGTGTCGATGACCTTATTGTAGCGTTCGCCGTTCGTGATGTTTCCGGTCTGGTACGCCTTCTGGAAACGCTCGACGCGGGTCGTCGCCTCTTCGAGCAGCGACTCCTTATCGGCCGGAATCTCGAGGTCCTCGATCCCGATCGATACGCCGCCGCGGGTCGCATTGCGGAAGCCGAACTCCTTGAGACGGTCAAGGAACTGCACCGTGCCCGCGAGGCCCTACTTGCGATACGACTCGAACACCAGCTCGGAGAGCGCCTTCTTCTTCATGTCGCGGTTCTGGAACGGCAGTTCCGCGGGGATAATCTCGTTGAACAGCACGCGGCCGACCGTGGTGACTTCCCACGTGCTGGTGCCGTCGTGGCTCACGAGGTAACGGATCGGCGTGTGCGTGTTCACGCGGCCGAGCGCGAGCGCCATCTCGACTTCGCTGGCCGCCGTGTACGAATGCAGCGCCGCGACCTTCTTGGGGTCCTTGGCGATGTCGTCGAACCCGGCGAAACCCTTCGTGGCGAAATAGCAGCCGAGCACGATGTCCTGGCTGGGCTCCGCCACCGGGCGTCCGTCGGCCGGCTTGAGAATGTTGTTCGACGACAGCATCAGCACGCGGCACTCGAGCTGTGCTTCATATGAAAGCGGCACGTGCACGGCCATCTGGTCACCGTCGAAGTCCGCGTTGAACGCGGCGCAGACGAGCGGATGAATACGAATGGCCTTGCCCTCGACCAGCACCGGCTCAAACGCCTGGATACCCAGGCGGTGGAGCGTCGGCGCACGGTTGAGGAGCACCGGATGGTCGCGAATGATCTCTTCGAGAATCTCGAACACCTCGCTCGATTCCTTCTCGACGATCTTCTTGGCGCGCTTCACGGTCTCGGCGATTCCCTTCTCGACGAGCTTATGGATGATGAACGGCTTGAACAGTTCGAGCGCCATGGCCTTGGGCAAGCCGCACTGGTGCAGCTTGAGCTCGGGGCCCACGACGATGACCGAACGGCCCGCGTAGTCCCCGCGCTTGCCGAGCAGGTTCTGACGGAACCGGCCCTGCTTGCC
>JBOHTH010000288.1:0-5931 GCA_050733535.1 Gemmatimonadaceae bacterium
ACCGTGGCCTGCGTGGACAGAGACACGGCAAAAGTCGCCACGCTCACCTCCGGCAGGATGACGATTTACGAGCCGGGCCTCGAAGAGATCGTCCGGCGCAACGTTGCAGAAGAGCGGCTGGCGTTCACCACGGATCTCGCGGCATCGGTGCAGGCGTCGCAGATCGTCTTTATCGCCGTCGGCACGCCGCAGGGCGAGGACGGCTCCGCCGATCTTCGCCATGTCCTTGACGTCGCGCACGCCATCGGCCGCTCCCTCAACCGATACACCGTCGTCGTCGACAAGAGCACCGTGCCCGTCGGCACGGCCGCGAAGGTGAAGGCGGCGATCGCCGCGGAGACGTCGCAGCCGTTCAGCGTCGTGAGCAACCCGGAGTTTCTCAAGCAGGGCGCGGCGGTTGACGACTTCATGAAGCCGGATCGCGTGGTCGTCGGCGTCGAACCGGGCGACGAACGGGCGGCGCACGTGATGCGCGAGCTGTACGCGCCGTTCACCCGCACGGGCGCGCCGGTACTGATGACGGACACGGCGAGCGCGGAACTCTGCAAGTACGCCGCGAACTCGATCCTCGCGACGCGCATCTCGTTCATGAACGAGATCGCGAACCTCTGCGAGAAAGTCGGCGCGAACGTCGACCTCGTCCGGAAAGGGATCGGGAGCGATGCGCGGATTGGGTCGTCGTTCCTCTTTCCGGGGCCGGGCTACGGCGGCTCGTGTTTTCCCAAGGACGTGCAGGCGCTGATGCGCACATCGGGCGATGTCGGTGCGCCGATGCTCGTGCTGCAATCCGTCGAGGACGCAAACCACCGGCAGAAACATCGCCTGTTCGAAAAGCTGACGTCCGTGCTCGGGACGGCGCTGAAGGGCGCGCAGATCGCGGTATGGGGCCTGGCGTTCAAGGCGCAGACCGACGACATGCGCGAGTCTCCCGCCCTCACGCTGATCGAGGAGGTGCTCGGCGCGGGCGCCGCGGTCGTCGCGCACGACCCGGCCGCGATGCACGAGGCAGCGCGACGGCTTGGCACGCGCATCACCTTTGCGTCGACGAACTACGACGCCCTTGCCGGTGCTGATGCGCTCGTGGTCGTCACCGACTGGAACGAGTACCGGTTTCCCGATTTTGCGCGCATCAAGGCGGCGCTCAAGCGGCCCGTAGTGATCGACGGCCGCAACCTTTACGATCCCGCGAAAATGAATGCGCTCGGGTTCACGTACCGTTCGTTCGGCCGGGGACGCGAGTGAGGGTCCTGATCACCGGGGCGGCGGGGTTCCTCGGCTCTCACCTTACGGATCGTTTTCTCGCCGACGGCCACAGCGTGGTGGGCCTCGACAATTTCGTCACGGGGCATCGCGACAACATCGCCCACCTCGCGAACGAGCCGCGATTCAGCTTCATGGAAAAAAACATCTCCGACTACACGGAGGTGTCCGGCCCGCTCGACGGTGTCCTGCATTTCGCCTCGCCGGCGAGCCCGATCGACTATCTGGAGCTGCCGATCCAGACGCTGAAGGTCGGGTCGCTCGGCACGCACAACGCGCTTGGCATCGCGCTCGCGAAGAAGGCGCGGTTCTTCATCGCGAGCACGAGCGAGGTGTATGGTGACCCGCTCGTCCATCCGCAGACCGAGTCGTACTGGGGGAACGTGAACCCCATCGGGCCGCGCGGCGTATACGACGAAGCGAAGCGCTTCGCCGAAGCGATGACCATGGCGTACCATCGCGCCCACGGCGTCGATACGCGCATCGTGCGCATCTTCAACACGTACGGTCCGCGGATGCGTCCACGGGACGGCCGCGTGGTGTCGAACTTCATCGTGCAGGCGCTGAACGGCGAGCCGATTACGATCTACGGCGACGGTTCCCAAACACGTTCCTTCTGCTACGTTGAAGATGAGGTCGAGGGCATCTATCGCCTCTTCAATCACGGCGACGCCCTTCCGACGAACATCGGCAATCCCGTGGAGTATACGGTGAAGCAACTCGCCGAGATCGTCGTCGAGCTCACGCACGCCACATCGCCGATTTCCTTCAAGCCGCTCCCCGAGGACGACCCCAAGGTGCGACAGCCAGATATTACCCGCGCTCGTACAATGCTCAACTGGGAACCGAAGGTGGACGTGCGCGAAGGCATCAGCCGGACGATCGAATACTTTCGCGGATTGCTGGGGACCCCGCGCATGGCGGCGCGGCGATGACGCGCTCGCGAGCCGTCGCGCGCGCCACCCTGCTGACGATTGCAGTTGCGGCCGTTGCCGCGTGCCGTCCCGCCTTCCAGCCGCGCAGTTTTCCGTCGAGCAACGCGCTATTCAAGGCCTCGCTCGCGGAGTACAACGCGAAGCGCTTCGACAACGCCGTCACCGGTTTCGAACGCCTCACGCTGGACTTGTCGGCGCGCGATACGCTCCTCCCGCTCGCGCACTGGTACCTCGCGCATGCGCACGAGATGAAAAACGAGCATCTCCTCGCGGCATCGAGTTATGCGCGTCTCGCGGAGTCGTTTCCTGACGATTCGCTCGCGCCGCCGGCGTTGCTGCTGGCGGGCAGGTCGTACTCGGAACTCTGGCGGCGTCCGGACCTCGACCCCACGTATGGCGACCTCGCGCAGATCCAGTTTCGTCAGCTGTCCACGCTGTACCCCGACTCTCCGTACAAGAAGCAGGCTGACAGCGCCTCGGCCGACATCGACGAGCGGAAGGCCGCGAAGGACTATGGGACCGGGATGCACTACGTGCGGCGCAAAGCGTACGAATCGTCGCTGATTTATTTCAAGGACGTCGTGAAGGACTACCCACTGACCGACATGGCGCGGAACGCGCTGATGGAGATGGTCGTGGTGTATCGGCGGCCGGAGCTTAAGTTCGTGCCGGAGGCGGCCGAAACCTGTGCCACGCTGCGCGCGACGTACCCGACGGATCCGGCGGTGACCGCGCTGTGTCCGGTCGGCGGGAATGCCGGGGCCGAGTCGGCCAAGGGCGCGCCGAAGGGAAAAGTGCCGGCGAAGAAAAAGCCGGGCGCATCCAGGCTGCGTGACTAGTTGCTCGTTGGTTGGTTAACCGCTGTTGTTGGTAACGTCTGTTAACCAACCAACAAGAAACCAGTTAACCCGCTTCTACTCAGAGCCATGCGCATCGGAGTCTTTGGCGGCACCTTCGATCCACCCCATCTCGGCCATTTGCTGGCCGCCAGCGACGCGTACGACGCCCTGGGGTTCGATCAGGTGCTGTTCATCCCCGCCGCCGGCCAGCCGCTCAAGTCGGTCATCGTGGCATCCCCGGCGGACCGTCTGGCCATGGTTGAGCTGCTCGTGGCCGGCGACCCGAGGTTCGCCGTCGACCCCATCGAAATCGAGCGGGGCGGGTTATCTTTCACTGTTGATACGCTGAGGGCGCTCCACGAGCGCTGGCGGTCGGACGGCGCGCTGGCCCTGATCTTGCTCCTTGGAGCTGACGCGGCGGCGACACTGCCGCAGTGGCGCGAGCCGGCCGAGCTGGCGGCGCTGGCCGAAGTGATCGTGCTGAGCAGGGCGGGCGGCGGTGGAACCGGTGCAACGGCGGGCAGGGCGATCGACACGAGGCGCGTGGACGTCTCGTCTACGGAGATACGGGCGCGAGTGGCCGCGGGGAAGTCCATTCGCGGCTTCGTTCCCGAGCCGGTGGCCGCTTACATCGAGGGTCGGCGGCTGTACCGGTAAAGGAGTCCAACACGGAATGCTGAAGAACCTGATTGGGTCGGTGTTCGGCACGCGGCACGATCGCGAGCGGAAGCGGGTCCAGCCGATCATCAATGAGATCAACGAAATCGGCGAACGCCTCAAATCCGTCAGTGACGAGGAGTTGAAGGCGCAGACCGCAAAATTCCGCGAGACGATTCGCGCGCAGACCGCCGAACTCACGGCGAAGATCGCCGCGCTGAAGGACGCGAAGAGAACCGCGATCGAACCGGAAGATCGCGAGCGCATCGACAACGAGTTGAGCGGCGCGGATGGCGCCGGCGGCCTTGAGGGAAAGTTCCGCGACGCGATCCGGGACGTGCTCGACGAGGTCCTTCCCGAAGCGTTCGCGACGGTGCGCGAGGCCGCTCGTCGGCTGGTCGGCACGACCGTCAATGTGACCGGCCACGACGAAGTGTGGAACATGGTCCATTACGACGTGCAGCTCATCGGCGGCATCGAGCTGCACCTCGGCCGCATCGCCGAAATGGCGACCGGCGAGGGCAAGACGCTGGTCGCAACGCTGCCGCTCTACCTGAACGCGCTCCCCGCGCGCGGCTGCCACCTCGTCACCGTCAACTCGTACCTCGCCCGCCGCGACTCGCAGTGGATGGGGCACCTCTACAGCTACCTGGGCCTCACCGTCGGCTGTCTCGACGACACCGAACCGGGGACCGCGGAGCGCCGCGGCGCGTACGAGTGCGACATCACCTACGGCACGAACAACGAGTTCGGCTTCGACTACCTGCGCGACAACATGGTCGTGTCGCTCGAGCAGCGCGTGCAGCGCGGCCACATCTTCGCGATGGTCGACGAAGTGGACTCCGTGCTCATCGACGAGGCCCGCACGCCGCTCATCATTTCCGGCCCGGTCGGGAACGAGTCGGACGGCGACTACGCGGTGCTCAACGGTTCGGTGGCGCGCCTCGTGCGCAAGCAGACGGAGCTCGCAAACGATCTCGTCGCGCAGGGCGAGAAAGCGCTCGCCGCCGGCGACCAGCAGACCGCCGGGCTGGCGCTGTACCAAGCGCGCCTTGGTGCGCCGGTGAACAAGCGGCTGCTCAAGGCGCTGCAGGAGCAGGGCGTGAAGGTGCTCGTGCAGAAGATGGAGCTCGAGCATATCGCGGACCGGAAGCTCACGGCGAGCAAGCAGGTCTTCCGCGACATCGAGGAAGAACTCCTCTACGTGCTCGACCAGAAGGGCCACTCCGTGCACCTGACGGACCGCGGCGTCGATTTCATCGCGCCGGACGACCACGAGGCGTTCGTCCTGCCGGACATCTCCGTCGAGATCGGCCGGATCGAGAAGGATCCCGACATGGCCGCCGAGGAGAAGGTCGTCGCGCGGCAGACGATCGAGACCGAGTACGCGCTCAAGAGCGAGAAACTGAACATCGTGCACCAGCTGCTCAAGGCGCACGCGCTGTACGAGAAGGATGTGAACTACGTCGTGCAGGAAGGGCAGGTGCTGATCGTCGACGAGTTCACCGGGCGCACGATGGCCGGGCGCCGCTGGAGTGAAGGGCTGCACCAGGCGGTGGAGGCGAAGGAAGGCGTTCAGGTGAAGGGCGAGACGCAGACGCTCGCGACCATCACGATCCAGAACTACTTCCGCATGTACGAGAAACTCGCCGGCATGACGGGCACCGCCGAGACGGAAGAGTCGGAGTTCTACGAGATCTACAAGCTGGAGGTCTCGGTGATCCCGACCAACCGGCCGATGATTCGCGACGACCGGCACGACCTCGTGTACAAGACGCGCCGCGAGAAGTACAACGCGATCGTCGACGAGACCAAGCGGCTGCATGACCTGCACTTTCCGGTGCTCGTCGGCACGGCGAGCGTGGACGCGTCGGAGACGCTCGCGCGGCTCTTTCAGCGCGCGGGCATCGTGCACAACGTCCTCAACGCGAAGTACCACCAGCGCGAGGCCGAGATCGTCGCCAACGCCGGCCAGCCCGGCGCCGTGACGATCGCGACCAACATGGCCGGCCGCGGTACCGACATCAAACTGGGACCGGGCGTCACGGAGACGAAGCCGTCGCAGGTGAAGGACCTCGACGGCAAGGACGTTCCGGTCGAGGAATGCGGCGGGCTGCACATCATCGGCTCAGAGCGGCTCGAATCGCGGCGCATCGACCGGCAGCTGCGCGGCCGGTCTGGACGCCAGGGCGACCCGGTCTCGTCGCTGTTTTTCCTTTATATAGATGTCGACGTCATGG
>JBOHTH010000289.1:0-2042 GCA_050733535.1 Gemmatimonadaceae bacterium
GCTCGATCTCAGCATCACCCGTTGAGCGCGCGGCGAACACCATCGCCGTACGAATGGCGACGCCGCTCTCCAGCAGGGCGGCGAGTGACGAGAGGGCTCTCGCGCTCGCGCTGCCCCATCGTATGGCGCCGATAACGGGAAGCCTGAGCAGAAATGCGTGCAGCGCGCGTCTTCCTGCTTCCGATTCGTGCCAGGCGCGCAGCGCGACGATGCCTGCCACACCCACGAGAACCGATGGAATGAGCAGCGCATGCAGCACGTCGGCCGCGCCGAGTACCATGCGCGTGGACCACGGGAGTGCTTCGCCGAGGTCGGCGAGAATCTTGGCGAAGCGCGGCAGCACGATGCCGACCATCAACCCGATGGAGGTGCACCCCGCCACCGCGACGACGACGGGATAGGCGAGCGCGCCGCGCACGGCCGCACGGGTCTCCGCCACCTGTTCGGTATGATCGGCGGCGCGGCGAATGGCGGCGCCGAGTCCCGCGCCCGCTTCGCCGGCGCGCGCAATGCCGATGATCAGCGGTGGTACCTCGATCGGCGCCTCGTCAAGCGCCGCGGCAAGACTTTTCCCCTCGCGTACCGCCGCCAACAATGGCGGAATCGCGGCATGCCACGAGGCGGGTGCGAGATCCTCCAGCGCGGCAAGCGCGCGGGCGAGCGGCAGCCCGGCTTCGAGCAGGTCGGCGAGTACGCGCAGGCCGAGCGCGAGATCCCGCGCCGGAATCTTCCTGCGTCGGTCGCGCCGCGTGGCGACCCGACGGACGCGGGTCGGAAGCAGGCCGCGCTCGCTGAGCGACGAAATCGCCTCGGCCTCGCTCGACGCCGCCACGAGGCCGTGGTCCGTCGCACCGTCGGCGCGCAGCGCGTCATACGCGAAGGTTCCCGCAGTGGTCGCGGTCACTGGCGCACCGGGCCGTTCCACGACGTGATGTCGGCGTCTTCGTTCTCGCCGCCGATCGCGCCGTCCTTCCCCAGCGTGTAGAGGTCGTACGACTCGGGGTTCGCAATGCCGGGTGAGATGTACATGTACGGCCGCCCCCACGGATCGAGCGGAATCACCTGTCGCAGGTAAGGACCTTTCCAGTTCATTGCCGAGTCTCCCGTCGCGGGGAGTGTGCGCAGCGCCTCAAGCCCCTGCTCGGTGGTCGGGTAGGCGTCGTTGTCGAGGCGGTACGCATCGAGGGCGAGCGCGAAGACCTGCAACTGCGATTTCGCGGCGCTCGTCCGCGCCGTGCCGACATTGCCGAACAGCGACGGCGCGATCACCGCCGCGAGCGTCGCGATAATCGCGATGACCACGAGGAGCTCGATGAGCGTGAAGCCTCGTCGAGCGGGCACAACCCGTTCATCCCTGGACGACACGGAGCACCTCCTCGATCGACGTGATGCCCGCCTGGACCTTCTGCCATCCGTCGACGCGGAGCGGGACAAGCCCCGCATCGCGCGCGACCGTGCGCAGATCGCTGCGCGATTGCCGGCGCATGATCGCTTCGCGCACGTCGTCGGTGACGACGAGCAGCTCGAAGATCCCGACACGGCCGCGGAATCCCGTGCCGCGGCACTGCGGGCAGCCGAGTCCGCGCCGAAGCGTCGTGCGGCCGGTGGGCCGGTCCGTGAGCAGCGCCACCTGCTGCGGCGTCGCGTCGTAGGTGGTCTGGCACGCCGGGCAGTTCTTGCGGACGAGCCGCTGGGCGAGCACGCCTTCGAGCGTCGCGGCGACGAGATAGTCGGGCACATGGAGATCGAGGAGCCGCGGTACTGCGCCGAGCGCGTCGTTCGTGTGGAGCGTCGAGAAGACGAGGTGGCCGGTCATCGAGGCCTGTACGGCGACCTCGGCCGTTTCGGCGTCACGCATCTCCCCGACCATCACCACGTCTGGATCCTGGCGGAGGATGGAGCGAAGCGCGGCGCCGAACGTGACGCCCGCTTGGCGGTGCACCGGGACCTGCGTGATGCCCGCGAGTTGATACTCGACCGGATCTTCGACTGTGATGATCTTCTCGGCCGCGGCGTTCCGGCCTTGGAGCGCGCCGTAGAGC
>JBOHTH010000290.1:0-1900 GCA_050733535.1 Gemmatimonadaceae bacterium
GCGAACGTGAGCTCAGCGTTGCCGAGGGTCATCGGCGTGCGCGCAGTTGTTGGACGCACGTTCATTGACGCCGACGAGGCGCCCGGTGCCCCGGCGAGCGTGGTACTCGCGTACTCGTATTGGCGCACGCGCTTTGCCGGCGACAGCGGAATCGTCGGCCGGTCAGTCATGCTCGACGGCGCGCCTCATCTTGTCCTCGGCGTGCTCGAACCACGCGCGCAGCTTCCGTCGCACGTGGACCTTTGGCGGTTGCGCCCGCTGCAGGAGATGCTTGCCGACACGGCGACCTACATGAGCGCAGCCGCACTGCTTGCGCCAGGAGCGACTGCGCAGAGTGCGACGGCCGAACTCTCCGCCCTCGGCGCAATATCGGAGGGCAGCGGCAGTCGAAGTCGCCGGGTGCGCACGCTGGGAGCGGCACCGTTTCCGGATTACCTCTCCATTGAGTCGAAGGGCGCACTCCTGCTGCTCGGCATGATCGGCATCGTTGTTGGCCTGATAGCCGCAACGAACTTTGCGGCGCTCATACTCGCCCGCGGGATCCGTCGCCGCGGTGAACTCGCAATCCGCGCCGCGCTCGGCGCGTCCACGGGGCGCTTGGTGGCGTTCATGATTGCAGAGTGCGTGTTGATCGCGTTGGCGGGCGGGGCGCTCGGCGGCGTGCTGGCGCCATTTGTGGTGCAAGCGCTGGGCGCGTCGGTGGCGCTTCTGCTGCCGCCATGGATGCAGCTGACCTTCAGCCTCCCGGTGGTGATGAGCGCGATTGCGCTCGCGCTCGTTGTCGGAGTGGCGTTCGGCCTGGCGCCCGCCTTGGAACTCGCGAGACCTGCCGCGCTCGGCATCCTGCGGGGCAATGCGCTCGCGACGCAGCGCCAGCGCTCCGGCCGGCAGCTTCTCGTAGCGGTGCAGGTCGCGCTCGCAACGGGACCGATCGTATTCGCGACCATCCTGTTCGGCAGCCTCTTTCATTTCGGGGCTCCGTCGCTCGGCTTCGATCAGCGAAACCTCTATCAGGGCACGGTACAAGGCGGCGGTCCCGATGCGACCTGGCGCACGCCAGCCGCGAGTGCCGCCCTGCTAGATGCGGTGCGCCGCGCGCCGGGGGTTGCCTCCGTCGCGATATCACACATGCACCCGCTTGGAGCAAGCGAGGTGCGCGCTTCCACGCCGAGTGGTCCAGCG
This sequence comes from Gemmatimonadaceae bacterium, assembly GCA_050733535.1. GTDB lineage: Bacteria > Gemmatimonadota > Gemmatimonadetes > Gemmatimonadales > Gemmatimonadaceae > Fen-1231. The sequence continues at coordinate 1,183 of JBOHTH010000290.1, forward strand.
ACCTTCAGCGACCGCTTTGCCGAGTGGAACGAGGTCACGCCAGCGTTCTTTGCGACGTTTTCGCCGACGCTCGTCGCCGGTCGCCTTCCGACGGAAGAGGAAGTCGCACGGGGCGAACCAGTGGCCGTGGTCAATGAGAGTTTGCTGAGAGCGCTGTCGCTCGGGAGGGCGATCGGCTGGCAGCTGCATTTTCGCGGCAACGTCGACTTGACCGTGGTGGGAATCATCGCCGACGTTCGCCAGACTGGGTTTGAGCGCAATCCCATCGCCCAGCTGTATTCGCCGGTTACGCCCGCGCTGAAACTGGGCGGATATTCGGAGACGGTCTGGGTTCGCGCGACGCCCGGGGCGACGCGAGTGGTCGCCGGCATCAACGACGCGATCCGCTTCGATCCCTCAATGGCTCCGCTCGCTGATCTGAAGTCGAGCGTCGAGGTAACAAACGCCGCGGGCCGTGAACTCCGGTCATTTATCGGGATCATGCTCGTGATTTTTGGCGTGGCGCTGTTGCTTGCCGCGATTGGTATCTACGGAACGATCGCGTACGCGGCCGTCATGAGGCGAAAGGAAGTTGCGGTTCGCCTCGCGCTTGGAGCGTCTCGTGCGCATGTAGCCGGTGTCGTGATGCGCGAGGCGGCGGGGCAGGCGCTGGTCGGACTGATTTTCGGAATCGTCGGCGGAGATCTCGCCGCGCTGAGCATTCCGAACGGCACGAACG
>JBOHTH010000291.1:0-15361 GCA_050733535.1 Gemmatimonadaceae bacterium
GTCGCATGACGAGGACCATGAACGCCATCAGTGTGCCGCCGTCGAGAGTCCCGCCGAACACCTGGCCCGCGCAGATCCCAAGCACCACGACGGCGACAACCGTTCCGAGCACTTCGGTGATCGGCCCCGACAACAGCGAGATCCTGGTGATCCGCACCATGCCGCGCGTGTAGGCGCCGCTGGCGGAGGTGAAGCGCTCGTCCTCGTAATACTCGCCGCGAAAGCTCTTCACCAGGCGGATCCCCGAGATGACTTCCTGCAGGACGCTGGTGATCTCACCATACTCGTTGCGCAGCCGGCGATGGCCCTGCCGAAGCCGTTTGAGCAGCGGCTGCAACAGCAGCGAAATCAGCGGCACGATCACCAGCGAGATGAGCGCGAGGCGCGGCGACATCGTGATCAGCAGGACCACCGTCACGATCACCTGCGCGAGGTTCTGGATCGTGCGGGTCGCCACCTCCGCGAGGATCGCCTTTGCCTGCTCCGTGTCCGTCAGGATGCGCGCCATGATCTGGCCCGCCTTGGTGCGCGAGAACCAGGCGAGCTGGAGCCGCTGCATGTGCCGGAACACGGCGTCTCGCAGATCGCGGGTAATCCGCTCCTGCAATGACGCGCCGAACTGGCCGCCCAGCCAGAGGAACAGGTTCTTCACCACGACCATCACGACGATGATCACGCTGATCCCGCGCAACGACGCCATTTTGTCGCCGGGGACGATCAGACCGCCAACGATCGTCTTGAGCAAGTGGGTCAGCCACGGCTTGCCGACCCCGCTCAGCTTGTCATCGCCGTAAAACAGCAGGTTGAGGAACGGAATCAGCAGGGCGAACGCCACGCCGTCGAGCGCTGCGCCGATCACGTTGGAGAGGATGTTCCCCACGAGCTGCGTCCGATGAGGCCTGAGGAACGCGAGCAGGCGCCGATACAGTTTCATCGGCTGGTCTCCGGCGTGGGCAGGCAACGTGGCATCCGCCGAATCTAACGCCCCTGACCAAGGATACTTGAAGCGTCCTGCGGGGTTACGACCGGGACTGTATGTTTGTGCCCCATGCTTGGCCCTCCGCCCTATACCCTCGTCGCCCCGGCGTTCGCGTTTCGCTCGCTCTCGATGCTCGCCGCCCGCGCCGCGCTCGGCGGGCCGCGCGAGACCGCACTCGCAACCCTCATCGCCGCGCGGCTCGTCGCCGGCGCGGCGCCGCCGGCCGCGCTCGCCGCACCCCTTCGCGTCGCACGTGCCGAGGCGGCCCGCATCTGGCTGACCTCGGTTGCGCTCCCGGCACCCGTGCGCACGGCAATCGCGCGGCTCGTCGAGGCGACCTCCGGAAACGACCAAAAAACGATCGTCACGTCCCTCGCAAAGGTGACCGACGTCACCGCGCTGCTGCTGACCCGCGGTGCACGTTCAGAACTCGACAGACTCGCGGCCCGTTTTGGGGGCTAGCCACCGGAAAACTGGAACCGCCCAACCCGCGCTGCCGCCACAGCTTGCCGCCCGGTGACTGCCATCCGTATGATAGGTGGTCGCGCCAACCCCATTCGCCGAAATAACCCAGTCTCCGCACCCGTGTTGCGTCCGACCGACATCTCTCCGCTCGCACGGCTGGTGCGGCGCGTGGACGCTGCCTCCGACGGGGAGTCAGCGCCCGACGCGTTCGCCACTGGCTTTCCGAGCGTCGACAAATGGCTCGGCGGTGGCGTGCGGCGCGGCGACCTGATCGTCATCGGCGGCGAGGTGGGGTGCGGCAAGTCGAGCCTGGCACTCGCCATGGCGCTGCGCATGGCGCAGAGCGGGATCACGTCAGCGTTCTACACGTACGAAATGTCGGCCGAGCGCCTGATGGAACGGGCGCTCGCGATCGATGGACGCGCGCGCGTCGACGAAATCCGTCAGGGCACGCTGGACGAGTTCGCGCGCGCCGCAGTCGGCGCCGCCGCCGTGCGCCTGCGCGATCGTGCGCCGACGTTCGAATCGATCACCACCGCCGGGTTCAACGCACTCGACGGCTCCGTGCGCCGCACGCTCGACCTGCAGGTCGCGTTCGTCGACCCGCTGCAGGCGCTCTCGGACGGAGCTGCGCCGCAGGCCGAGGAACTCGCGCGGGCAGTGCTCGCGCTGAAGGCACTGGCGATCGACCTCAACGTCGCACTCGTCGTCGCGACACATCTGGATTCGGACCACGCCGTGCGGCCTGACCGGCGTCCGACGCTCGACGACTTCGGCGCGCTCGGTGCGGTCAAGCAGCATGCCGACGTCGTGCTCGGCGTTTACCGCGAGGAGATGTTCCAGCCAAACTCCGGCGTCGACGGCGCCACGGAGCTGCTCGTGCTCAAGAATCGCAACGGCAATACCGGTTATGTGGACCTCTATTTCTACAAGCAGTGGCTCCGGTTCGAAGACATGCTCGATCCCGACCGATAGGAGAATGTGATGCGAAGCATCGGACGTATACTGTTCTTGCTGGCGCTCGGCGCATGGGCGCTCCCCGCTGCGGCGCAGCAAAAACCGAACGACAAGAATCAGGAGAGGCTCGCGAAGGAAGTCGCGGCCAACCCCAGTTCGGTCGCGGCGAATCGCGCGCTCGGCGTCTGGTACTACAAGGCCGAGCGGTTCGCCGAGGCGCGCGTGCCGCTCGAACAGGCGCGGCACCTCGATCCAAAAGACGGCGTAAGCGCGCTGTACGCCGGTCTCGCGGCGGAGCAGACGAAGGACTACGCCGCGGCCAAGGACGCATACAACTCCTACCTGGCCGTCGGCAAAACGCGCAGCGTGCGCAACGACATTCGCGTGCGACTCGTGACGGTCACGCGCGAAGAGGCCCAGGTGGCCGCCAAGGAGGCCGTGGCACGCGAAGCGCAGATCGCGCAGGTGCCGGGTTCGCCAACGACGGTGGCGGTCCTGCCCTTCACGATCGGAGGATCAGACGCCAGCCTCCAGCCATTGCAGGTTGGACTCGCCGACCTGGTGATCACGGACCTCGCGAAGCCCAAGAAGCTGACCATCGTCGAGCGTGACAGGATCCAGGCGATCTCCGACGAAATCGCGCTCTCGAAGAATGGACAGGTGGACGCGGCGACCGCGGTCCGCGCCGGCAAGCTCATCCAGGCCGGCCGGATCGTGAAGGGATCGCTGATCTCCACCGGCGCGTCGAACATCACGATGACCTCCACCACCGTGAACACCCAGAACTCCGCGACCGTCGGCCAGGGCGCGGATGCGAACGGCACGATTGACCAGCTGTTCGACCTCGAGAAGCGTGTCGTGTTCTCCACCTTCACCGATCTCGGCATCACACTGACGCCGGCCGAACGCCAGGACGTGGACCGCCGCCCGACACACTCGCTGCAGGCGTTGCTCGACTACAGCCGCGGACTGATGGCTGAGGACGCGGGCCGTCTCGACGACGCCGCACGGTTCTTCGAAAGTGCCCACAACACGGACCCGGGGTTCGGCGCCGCGCTTCAGCGCGCGCAGACCGCGTCGGCGTCATCGCAGAACACGAACGCGAAGATCGAGGCGAACCTCAAGGGGTCTTCCGAAGGACAGACCGTGACCGCCGCCACAAACGGCAGCACGGTGACGTCAACACTGAGCAGCACGCTGAGCACCGTGATCGGCGACGTGAACCCTACGACGACAAACACCGTCGCCGCGACGAACGCGACGACCGGTTCGTCTGTACCGCCGACTACGCGCCCGTCCGCCGCCGAAGCGACGGGCACCGCCGATCAGCCCAATGCGCGGACCGGGCAGGTCACCATTGTCATTCGCAAGCCGTAACGGAGACGCGACGATGCGCCGACACTACCTTCTGCTCGCTCTCCTCGCCTCCGCGCCGCTCGGCGCGCAGGGTGCGTCGAACACCGCGGTGATCGTCGATCCGCAGTTCGTCAGTTATCAACTCGGCAGCGGCGCGGGCGCCCGCACGATCAGCCAGTTCGGCATGCCGATCGCCGTCATCGTGCCGTTCAGCGATCGTTTCAATGTCGACCTCTCGACCAACTACGCGAACAGCCAGGTGAAGACGCCGGGACTCGCGACCAGCTCGATCAGCGGGCTCACCGACGCGCAGCTCCGCGGCAACCTCACGCTCGGCGACAACGCGGCAGTCGTCACGCTCGGCGTGAACGTGCCGTCCGGCCAGTACAAAGTTCCCGACGGCCAGCAGCCCGCGGCCGGCCAGATCGGCAATGATTTCCTGCTCTATCCCGTGTCGTCGATGGGCAACGGCCTTGCGGCCACCGGCGGAATCGGGTTCGCCCAGGCGCTCGGTGAATGGAACCTTGGCATCGGGGCGAGCTTCCGGTACTCGACCGCCTTCGACGCGTACGAAGTGCAAACGACGGTGCTCCGCTTCACGCCGGGAAGCGAGGCGCGCCTCCGCGTCGGCCTCGACCGGCCGGTCGGCGACGGCAGCTTCAACGTCAGCATGACGTATTCGAAGTTCGGCAATGATCAGGCGGCGGACTCGTCGTTCGGAACAGGAGACCGTGCGCTCGTCCAGTCGGCGCTCGCGATGCCGATCGGCGGCAACCGCGACCTGACGCTCTCCCTGTGGGATCTCTACCGCGGGGTCGGCCAGCAGATCGGCGGAGTGCCGTCCCCTTCGGAGAACGTGGCCAATCTCGGCGTGGGGATGGGCTTTCAGCTCGCAGGAGGGCTGTACATCCAGCCGAACGTCGAGGAGCGGAGCTGGATCTTCAACAATGCCAACGCCGGTTTGCTGACCAACGTGGGCGTGCGCCTGCGCTTCGACTTGGCCGGCCTGAGCATGAATCCCAGCGCGACGTACTCGCTGGGTTCGCTATACACGACAGGGCTGCCATCGACGGACATTACCGGCTTCAAAGTCGCGCTGCTCATCAGGCTGCACTAAGAACGACGCGGAATGCGGAGAAGGAAGTCTGGATGCCGAGGGGAGCCGGGAGATCGCGCCGCATGACTCTCCCGATCCTAACTCCACTTCCGCACTCCGCACCGGGGCGAAAACCATCCGAAGGATATATCTTTCGGTATGGCTGGTCATTCCAAATGGAAGCAAATCAAGCATTACAAGGCAGCCACCGATAAAAAGCGTGGCGCCCTGTTCACGAAGCTGATCCGTGAAATCACGGTTTCCGCCAAACAGGGCGGCGGCGACCCGGACGGCAATCCCCGTTTGCGCACGGCGATCGACAACGCAAAGGCGCAGTCGATGCCCAAGGAAAACATCGAGCGCGCGGTGCTCAAGGGCATCGGCGAGCTCGAGGGTGTGGACTATGTGGATGTCGTGTACGAGGCCTACGGGCCCGGCGGCGTCGCGATCATGATCCAGGCACTGACGGACAACCCGACGCGCACGGTCGCGGAGGTGCGCGCGAAGCTCTCGCGGCTCGGCGGCAACTTCGGCTCGACCAACTCTGTGGCGTTCATGTTCGACCGCAAGGGGCAGATCGTCGTTCCCGCGGGCACGCTGGACGAAGATGCGTCGATGGAAAAAGCGCTCGAGGCCGGCGCCGAGGATTTCGTGAAGGAAGACGACTCATTCGTGATCACCACCGCACCGGCAGATCTCCACGCCGTGAGTCAGGCGCTCGCCAAGGCCGGGCTCAAGGCGAACTCCGCCGAGTTCGCGTGGATTCCGAAGAGCACCGTGCGCGTCGAGGGCGCGAACGCCGAGGCACTGCTCAAGCTCATCGAGGCGCTGGAAGAACTCGAGGACGTCCAGAAAGTGGATGCAAACTTCGACATGGACGTCTCCGCGATGGCGCAGGCGTGACGGTTTCCCGCCGCGGCCGGTGATCGTTCTCGGGATCGATCCAGGCACGGCGATCACCGGGTACGGCGTCGTGTCGTCGCAGAACGGGCTGTCGAAATTGGTGGAGTGTGGCGTGCTGAGAACGTCGCCACGAGCCCCGCTGGCGTTGCGCCTTCACGACATCTTCGAGGGAGTAGCCGAGTTGATCGAGCGGCACCGGCCCGACGCGCTCGCCGTCGAGGATGTTTTCTTTGCCCGCAACGTCCGAACGACCGTTGTGCTGGGACACGCACGCGGCGTCGTCCTCCTCGCCGGCGCCCGCGCGGGCGTGACGATTCACGAGTACGCCCCCGCGCTCATCAAGAAGACGGTCGTTGGCCGCGGCGCCGCCACGAAAGAACAAGTGCAGTTCATGGTCGCGCGCCTGCTGCGCCTCAAGAGCGCGCCGCAGCCCGCTGACGCCGCCGACGGCGTCGCCTGCGCGCTGACCTGCGTGATGTCGGCAGGAACCGCCCGGCTGCAGCTCCGCGTGGCCGGATGATCGCGCGCCTCACGGGCACGCTCGCCGCCAAGGGCATCGATCGCATCGAGATCATGACGGCCGGCGGCGTCGGCTACGAACTGTTGATTCCCCTGGGCGTGCTGGAGTCGCTCCCGCGCGCTGGCGAAGCGGTCACTCTGCACACGGCGCTCATCGTCAAGGAAGACGCATGGACGCTTTACGGCTTCGCCACCGCCGACGACCGCGCACTGTTCTACACGCTGCTCGGCGCGAGCGGCGTGGGTGGCGCGCTCGCGCTGGGGCTCATCTCCGCGCTCGGCGCGGGGCGCGTGGTGCGCGCAATCCGCGACCGCGACCTCACGACGCTTCAGGGAGTCCCACGTGTCGGGAGGAAGGTCGCCGAGCGGCTTTGCGTGGAACTCGGCGACAAGATGAAAGATTTCGCGAGCGCCGAATCGAGCGGTGGCACGGCGCCCGGGTCGGACGGCGTCGCCGCGGACGCGGTGCGCGCACTGGCAGCGCTCGGCTACGCGCAGAACGACGCCGAGAAAGCGGTGCGCAGCGCGCTGGAGCACTCGAAATCGAAGGGTGCGACGGCCGATGTGATTCGCTCGGCGCTTGCCGTGCTGCAGAAGCACTAGAGGCTGCCTCTCATTCGTTGCATGTTTTCTTGAATGAAGAGCGAAGAGTTTCAAGGCGCCTCCGATCCTGCGAGCCTGTGGGCCGTCCGTGTTTGCGTTGCGGCGGTGTTCGCGCTGACGGGCGCCGAGAAGTTCGCGAAAGACGCTCCGTATTGGAGCGGAGTGTTCGACGCGATCGGGTTTGGCCAGTGGTTCCGCTACTTCACGGGCGGAGTGGAGGTGCTCGGCGGGCTCCTCTTCCTCGTGCCGCGGGCGACGACGGCAGGCGCGCTCGTTCTGATCGCGACGATGATGGGGGCCGTTGGGGTACAGTTCGTCGTCTTTCATCGTCCCGCGGATGCAATCATTCCGGGCGCGTATCTCGTCGCGGTGATTCTCGCGTTCTCCAAGTTGCACTCCGCGACGCGTGGCTCCGCTCCAGGCGAGAGGTTGTGAGATTTGACTCAACGGTCAAAGCTCAAGCTCATTGCTCACAGGTCGGGAGTGTCAAAGCTCGCCCTTCAAAGCTTCGAGCGAGCCGAATGCTTTGAACAGCACAGCTTTGACACTCCTAAGCAGTGGCCTGTGAGCTTGGCCTTTGAGCTTCGAGCCACCGCCCACCTCTCTCTCGCCAGTTTGTGAGACTGGTTCTAGCTTTCTGCCCATGTCCCGCGCCGAAATCACGACCCCGGAAGTCCTGAGCGAAGAATCGGTCGTCGAGCTCTCGCTCCGGCCGAAGGCACTCGAGGAGTTCATCGGCCAGAGCAAGGTCAAGGATTCGCTCGACATCGCCATCCAGGCCGCGCTCGGCCGGCGCGAACCGCTCGACCACACGCTGTTTCACGGCCCGCCGGGACTTGGCAAGACCACACTCGCGGAATTGATGGCCCGCGAGCTCGGCGTAAACATCCGCACAACGAGCGGACCCGCGCTCGAAAAGCCCGGTGATCTCGTCGGTACGCTGACGAATCTCAAAGAGGGCGACATCCTGTTCATCGACGAGATCCACCGGCTCCGCCCGATCATCGAAGAGTTCCTCTATCCCGCGATGGAGGACTACAAGATCGACATCCGTCTCAGCGACGGGCCCAACGCGCAGACGGTAACGATGGCGATCGAGAAATTCACGCTCGTCGGCGCGACCACTCGTTACGGCTTGCTCACGCCGCCGCTGCGCGCACGTTTCGGGCTCACGATGCGGCTCGATTTTTATCCCGCAGATGAAATCGAGACGATCGTGCGCCGCACCGCGGAAGTGATCGCGGTCGAACTGCATGACGATGGTGCCCGCGAAATCGCCCGCCGCTCGCGCGGCACGCCGCGCATCGCCAACCGGCTCCTGCGCCGCGTGCGCGACTTCGCGCAGGTGCGCGCGAGTGGCGTCATCACGAAGGCCGTCGCGCGCGACGCGCTCGCACTGCTCGACGTGGACGAGTTCGGCCTCGACGAAATGGACTCACGCATCCTGCGCACGATCATCGAGATGTTCGACGGCGGGCCGGTCGGACTCGAGTCCGTCGCCGCCGCGCTCGGCGAGGATTCTACCACAATCGAAGAAGTGTACGAACCGTTCCTCGTGCAGAACGGTCTCCTGCAGCGCACCGCACGCGGACGCTGCGCCAGCGCACAGGCGTACCGGCACCTCGGATATCCTGCCCCCGCGCAGAAACAGGCCGAACTCTTCTGAGCAGGGCCACGCTGAAAACTTCGGATTTCGATTTCGACCTCCCGGCCGCGCTGATCGCGCAGCAGCCGGCGGCGCGCCGCGACGAGAGCCGGCTGATGGTCGTGGACCGCGCGGCGAGGACGATCGCGCACCGGCGCTTTCGCGATATTGCCGAGCTCGTGCCGGCGAACGACCTGCTCGTTCTCAACACGACCCGCGTTTTTCGCGCGCGCCTGCTCGGCACGCGCGATTCCGGCGCCCGGGCGGAAATCTTGTTGCTCAAGCCGCTCGGCGATGATCGCTGGGAGGCGATGGTGCAGCCGGGCGCAAAGCTGAAGCCCGGACGCACCGTGCATATCGCGCCGGGTTTCGACGCGACGATCCTCGGCAGCACCGAACGCGGGACGCGCACGGTGCAACTCGCGGCCGACGACGTGGCCGGCGCGATCGAACGTCACGGGCACGTGCCGCTCCCGCCGTACATCGAGCGCGCGGACAGCGGCGCCGACGCCGAGCGATACCAGACTGTGTACGCGAAGGAAAGCGGGTCGGTCGCGGCACCGACCGCGGGCCTGCACTTCACGCCGGAACTGCTCGCGACTCTTGCCTCGAACCGCGTGCACCGCGCGGACGTCCTGCTCCACGTCGGCGCCGGCACGTTCAAGCCGGTCGAGACGGACGACATCGCCGCGCACGCGATGCACGAGGAGTGGTATCGCCTGACCGCGCAAACGGCGGCGGCCGTCAACGGCGCGCGCGCGCGGAACTCGAAAGTCTGGGCGATCGGCACGACCACCGTGCGCACGCTGGAGAGCGTCGTCGATGCCGACGGACGCGTGCACGCCGGCGAGGGTGAAACGCGCATTTTCATCCATCCGCCGCACGTGATTCGCTCGGTGGACCGCCTCGTGACCAACTTTCACCTCCCCCGCTCCACCCTGCTCATGCTGGTCGCGGCCTTCGCCGGACTCGACCTCACGCGCGAGGCGTACGCGACCGCGGTGCGCGAAGGATACCGGTTCTACTCGTACGGCGACGCGATGCTCATCCTGTGACCTTCTCTTTCGACATCACCGCGACGGCGGGCCGTGCCCGCGCGGGAGTCTTCCACACGCCGCGAGGCACTGTGGAGACGCCGGTGTTCATGCCGGTCGGAACACTCGCAACGGTGAAGGCGCTCGATCCGGCCGACCTGCGTGCGATGCATGCGCAGATCATCCTCTCGAACGCGTACCATCTGCACCTCCGACCCGGCGACGAACTCGTGAAGCGCATGGGCGGGCTGCATCGCTTCATGGCGTGGGACGGGCCGATCCTCACGGACTCGGGCGGATTTCAGGTATTCTCGCTCGCGTCGCTGAACAACGTCACGGAGGACGGTGTCGAGTTCAAGTCGCACATCGACGGCTCGCCTCGCACGTTCACGCCCGAGAGCGTCATGCGCATCGAGACGAACCTCGGCGCCGATGTCGTCATGCAGTTCGACCACGTCATACCGGGGCAAAGCGCGCACGCGGCCGCCAAGGACGCGAGCGAACGCAGCCTGCGCTGGCTCGAGCGGTGCCGCGCGGAGTTCGATCAGCTGCATGCACTCGAGGGGGCGCCCCCGCAGACACTCTTCCCGATCGTGCAGGGCGGAATCCACGCCGACCTGCGGCGTGCCGGCGCGGCGCGCATTGCCTCCGCGGGTGCATGGGACGGCATCGCGATCGGCGGCCTCAGCGTGGGCGAGGCCAAGCCGGCGATGTACGAGATGCTCGATGTATGCGACGACGCGATTCCCCGCGACCGGCCGCGCTACCTCATGGGCGTGGGCTTCCCGGAAGACCTCGTGGAGGGCGTCGCGCGCGGCGTGGACCTGTTCGACTGCGTCGCCCCCACGCGGATGGGACGCAACGCCGCGGCGTTCACGCCCACTGGGCGGCTCAACCTCCGGAATGCCGCCCACCGCGACGATCCGCGGCCAATCGACGACCAGTGCGCCTGCACGACCTGCCGGCGTTTCTCGCGGGCCTACCTCCGCCACCTCGTGACCAGCGACGAGATCCTCGCCCCGCGCCTTCTCTCCCTGCACAATGTACATTTCCTGATCGCCCTGATGCGCCGCGCCCGCGAGGCGATCCGCGCCGGGACTTTCGACGCGTGGAGCCGAGACTGGCTCGCGCGCTACCACTCCGATCCAGAATAGTCATGAGCCCGATCCTTCCGCTCTTCGCGCAAGTCGCAGCAACGCCCGCCGCCGGATCGAGTCCGTTGCCGCAGATCGTCCTGCAGCTCGTGCTGCTCGGCGGGATATTCTATTTCCTGCTCATCCGCCCCGGCCAGAAGCAGCGCAAGCAGCAGGAGAACTCGCTGTTCGCCCTGCGGAAGGGCGACGAGATCGTCACGGCCGGCGGTGTGGTGGGCGAGATCCTCCACATCAAGGAATCGCTCAAGGACGGCGCGCCGGTGAAGACGCTCGAGGATCGTATCACCATCAAATCCGGCGACACGAAGCTCGTGATCCATCGCGGTCGCGTGCATCAGGTGATCAAGTCCAGTGGGAGCGACACCAGCGCCGCATGAGCATCCTCCCGATCCGCGTCCTCGGCGATCCGGTGCTCCGCGAGGATACACGCCCGGTCGAGACGTTCACGCCGGAGCTTCAACGACTTATCGACGACATGTTCGAGACGATGCACGCCGCGAAGGGCGTTGGTCTCGCCGCGCCGCAGGTCGGTCGTCTGGAGCGCCTCACCGTCATCGACGTGCGCGGTGCGCCGTACGTGCTCGTCAATCCGGAGATCGTCGAGCGCGAGGGAACCATCAAGTGGGAGGAGGGATGCCTCTCGATTCCTGACCTCTACGGAGACGTCAACCGGGCGGCGCGTGTGGTCGTCGAGGCGCTGGATCGTGATGGAAAGCCCTTCACCGTTGAAGGCACCGAACTGCTCGGCGTCTGCCTGCAGCACGAGATCGACCACCTGCACGGCAAGCTGTTCATCGACCACCTGAGCCTCCTCAAGCGGAAGAAGTTGCTCGCCGAGTGGGAAGACGAAAAGCCGAAGTACCCGGGACTGATTCGGATCGTGGTTCCGGGCGAGGAAGACGACGAAGCGCATGAGGATGAGAAGCTCTGAAGGCGGAAGCCGGAAGACCGAAGACCGAAGACCGAGGGCCGATGCGCATTGTTTTTTTTGGTACGCCGGAGTTTGCGACGCCGCCGTTGCTCGCGCTGTTAGGCGAAGGGCACGACGTCGTGGGCGTGGTGACGCAGCCCGACAAGCCGCGCGGGCGCTCGCGTTCCACGCTCGAACCGTCGCCCGTCAAGGCGATTGCGCTCGCGGAGTCGATCCCGGTTCTGCAGCCTGAGCGGCCGCGGGGACCGGAGTTCGAGGGCGCAATGCGCGAGCTCGCACCCGACATCTCCATCGTCGTGGCGTACGGATGCATCCTGCCACGCGACGTAATCGACATGCCGCGCCTTGGCACGCTGAACATTCACGCCTCGCTGCTCCCGCAGTACCGCGGCGCTGCCCCGATTCAGGCGGCGATCCGGGACGGCCTCACCGAGACCGGCGTGACGATCATGCAGATGGTGCCGGAACTCGACGCCGGCCCGGTGATTCTCGCGCTGCGCACGCCGATCGAGTCGGACGAGACGGCCGGTGAGCTGCAGCTGCGGCTCGCGGAGCTCGGCGCGGAGGCGCTGATCGAAGCACTCGCCCTGCTCTCAATGGGAAAAGCCGCTGCGGCGCCGCAGAACGACGCGCTCGCGACCTACGCGAAGAAGATCGTCCGCGATGACGCACGGCTTTCGTTTGACGCGCCGAGTGACAGGGTTGCGCGAATTGTGCGCGCCTACGACCCAAAACCGGGAGCATGGGCGACCGTGAACGGAGGCGAGGTGCGCTGCTACGGAGCGCAGGACGTGCCCGATCGCGCCGGCAACGCTGGTGAAGTGCTCGAGGCTGGTGCACGCGGGCTGGTAATCGCATGTGGCGAAGGGGCCGTACGTATTGCTGAAGTGCACCCCGCCGGGCAGAAGCGGATCGCAGCGGGAGATTGGGTGAGAGGACGCGGAGTGGGGGTCGGCGGTCGCTTCGCTTGAGAGGCGGGAAGCGGGATTGCGGGACTTCGACCCGAACCGGGAGGCGCGGTTGGGAGGCGGGCACGAGAGCGCGCGCCGATTCCGCTTGCCAACCCCGGTTCCCGTCTCGGGTCGAAGTCCCGCCTCCCGCCTCCACAGCCACGCTATCTTTAGGTGTGCACACATCTTCATCCCCAGCCGCCAGCCGCGCGGGCATCACGGACGCTAGAATCGCGGCTGCTGATACGCTCGCGGACCTCCGCGCCGGAACGCTGCTCGACGCCGCGTTCGAGCGCCGCGCCTCGCCGCTCGACGCGCGTGACCGCCGGTGGACGCAGGAACTCGTCTACGGCACGCTCCGCCATCGGGCGTGGCTCGACGCGGTGATCGGCGAGCGCGTGCGCGGCGGTGTCGTTCGCCTCGATCCGGATCTCATCGATCTCCTTCGCCTTGGCGTCCAGCAGCTGTTCTACATGGGGAGCGTGCCGGCCTACGCCGCCATCGGTCAGACCGTCGAACTTGCCAAGCAGCGGCATGGAATCGGCGCAAGCAAGCTCGCGAACGCCGTGCTTCGCCGCATCGACCGGGAGCGTGATGACCTGAAAGTCGAGAACCCGGCCGATCCGATCGCTGCGCTCGCGCTGAAGTTCTCGCACCCGCGCTGGCTCGTCGCGCGCTGGGTCGCACGGTGGGGTGAGGAAGTGACTTCGGCGCTCCTCGAGGCGAACAATCACCAGGCGCCGCTCGTGATCAGGCCGTTCGGTGTGGTGCGCGAGCAGCTCGAGGCCATGCTCGAGTCCTCCGGCGTGGATGTCAGCGACGCGCCGCTGGTGCATGACAGCCTTCAGATTGGCGGCGGCGTCGGGCTCCGCGATCTCGGCGCGTTCCAGCAGGGACTGTTCTTCGTGCAGGATCCCGCGGCGACGCTCGTCACGCAGTACGCGGCGTTCCCCGCGGGCGCGCGCGTCGCCGACCTGTGCGCGGCACCGGGAGGCAAGGCGGTGGAGCTTTCACGCGCAGCGGAGATGGTCGTCGCGTGCGACGCGTCGTTCGCGCGGCTGGGCCGGTTGCGCGAGACGATCGCGCGCCTCGAAATCCGCAACGTTCACCCGATGGTCAGCGACGCCCGCAACGGGGCCATCGCGCCGACGGCCGGCGTGCTCGTCGACGCGCCGTGCTCCGGCACCGGCACGTTCCGCCGCCACCCCGACGCACGCTGGCGTCTCACGCCCAACGACATCGCGGTGCTTGCGGCCGCGCAGCGCTCGATCCTGCACGCCGCGGCGTCCACGGTCGCACCGGGCGGCCTGCTGGTGTACAGCACCTGTTCGCTCGAAACCGAAGAGAACGACGCACAAGTGGAGACTTTTCTCGGCGCGCATCCGGAGTTCACTCTCGAGCCGCCGCCGGACGGAACCGTTCCGCCGGCCGTGCTCGACGCCGGTCGCCTGCGCGTGCTGCCTCATCGGCACGGCGCCGATGGAGCCTTTGCCGCGCGCATGCGCCGGGGCGCCTGATGTCCGCGCGCGGGCTGACCAGAAAAGTGCGAATCGCGCCGTCGCTCCTCGCCGCGGATTTCGCGCGCCTCAAGGACCAGATCGCCGCGATAGAAGCCGGCGGCGCCGACTGGCTCCATGTGGACGTGATGGACGGCGTGTTCGTGCCGAACCTCAGTTTCGGTGTCAAGGTGATCGAGACCTGCCGTGCGATCACGCGACTGCCGCTCGACGTGCACCTGATGGTCGTCGAGCCCGAAAAGTATTTCGAGACGTTCGCCAAGGCGGGCGCGAGCGGCATGACCATTCACGTCGAGACCGCTCCCCACCTGCACCGCCAGATCGGTGCAATCCGTGAACTCGGCTGCACAGCGGGCGCGGTGATGAACCCGGGCACGTCGCTCGATTCGGTTCGTGAGGTAATCACGGATCTCGACCTGCTGCTGATCATGACCGTAAACCCGGGGTTCGGAGGACAGGCGTTCATCGCCGAATCGCTGGACAAGATTCGCCGCGCGCGCGCGATGCTCGATGCCGCGGGCAGCACGGCGGCGCTCGAAGTCGACGGCGGGATCAGCCGCGAGACCGTCAACGCATGCTGGCGCGCCGGCGCAGACACATTCGTCGCCGGCAACGCGGTGTTCAGCGCAGCCGACCCGGCCGCCGAGGTGCGTGCGCTGCGCGCGCTCTGCGCCGAGTTCGTCTGACCGCGCGGTGACTGCGGCATGACGTCGCGCGCGCAGTGGGCGCTGGTCGGCGGGATCGTGGCCGTCGTTGCGGTCGGCTTGCTGTACGCGACGAACGTGATCGGCGGCGGCATCGCGCCGGTCGAAGCCGGCAGCGCCGCGCCGCCCTTCCGCGCGCAGACGATCGACAGCGGCGCGCCCACCCGCGTGAAGACCCTTGCCGACTACAAGGGCCAGGTCGTGGTCCTCAACCTCTGGGCCACCTGGTGCGGCCCGTGCCGCGTGGAGATGCCGAGCCTGGAAAAGCTCCAGCACGATCTCGGCCCGAAAGGACTGAAGATCGTCGCCGTCAGCGTCGACAATCCCGGAATGGAAAGCGCGATACGCGATTTCCGGAAGGAGCTCGGCCTCACGTTCGAGATCCTCTACGCGCCAGACGGCAAGATCCGCGACGACTATCAGGCGACGGGATTTCCGGAGACGTTCGTCATCGGTCGCGACGGCGTCATCCGGAAGCGCGTGATCGCGGCTACCGACTGGAGCGCGGAACCGCAGCAGGCGCTGCTGCGCGAGCTGCTGGCCGAGCC
>JBOHTH010000292.1:0-6851 GCA_050733535.1 Gemmatimonadaceae bacterium
CGGGATTGCCAGCTGATGCAAAATGCAAAAGAGGAATGCGAGGGGCGATGCGGGACCGCATTCCTCTTTTGCATGTTGCATCAGCTGGCAATCCCGCATCGCCTTCGCATTCCTCGCCTGCATTTTGCATCAGCTGGCAGTCCCGCATCTCGGGCGCCCCTAGCAACGCCAGCGGCACACAACTAGAATGCGGGAGACAGCCGCCAGGGGTACCACGGCGAACGCCGCGGTTGAGAGAATCCCTTGGAACCTGATCCGGTTTAGACCGGCGTAGGGAGTGCGGCGTGTCGCGCCGCTCGTGCGTATAGCTGCGCGCCACCCGCTCGTCCGGGAGGCGCGCTTTTTTGCGCCCTTCGGACGAGCGCACTCCGGATCGTCACCACCCGCAATGCGGAGCGACCCGGCAATGCAGATTTCAAAGTTTGTTCGATTCCACTCGGCGTGCGCCATTGTCGCGCTCGCAATTCCGTTCACGGCCCGCGCGCAGCAACCCGCCACGCCGCGCGACACCACGCACAAGGGCCGCGATACACTCGAGACTGTCGTCGTCGACGCCGTCCGCGCCACGATCGTGACGCCCGCCGCGCAGTCCACGATGACGCGCGATCAAATCACCAAGACCTTCACCGGACAGGACGCGCCGAACCTCCTGAATACGATGCCGTCGATGACATCGTACTCCGACGCCGGCGGTTACTCGGGCTACAGCTACGTTCGCCTCCGCGGCATTGACCAGACGCGCATAAACATCACGCTCGACGGCGTGCCGCTCAACGACCCTGAAGATCAGGTCCTCTACTTCTCCAACGTTCCGGACTTTCTCAACAGCATCCAGTCCGTCCAGGTGCAGCGCGGCGTCGGCTCCAGCACGTTTGGCACCGCGTCGTACGCGGGCTCGATGAACTTCCAGTCGGTCCCGCTGGAAACCACGCCAAAGGGCGGCGATGTCGAGCTCACCGGCGGATCGTTCGGCACAATGAACGGCAGCGCCCAGTACGCCACCGGAATGTCCGACAATGGATTTGCTGCGTACGCGCGCATCAGCAAACTCCACACCGACGGTTACCGCGAACACTCGGGCAACGATTCACAGTCGGCGTTCCTGAGCGGCGGGTGGTTCGGCGTGCGTGACGCGCTGAAGTTCACCGGCTTCGACGGCGTCTCGGGCACGCGTGAGGCGTACGACGCAGCCTCCGAAGCGGACCTCGCGGTCGACCGGCGGACCAATCCGCTGACCGACGCCGAGGGCGACCGCTTCCATCAGGAGATGGCGAGCCTGCAATACACGCACGCGCTCCTCAACGGCTCGAGCTTTACAGTCACGGGCTACCGTAACTCGGCGGCCGGCGCGTTCGACGTGGTCGACGACCCGACGGAAACCGACAACTTCTATCTTGCCCATGTGTGGTACGGCGTTCTCTCGGCGTTCTCGGTCCACACGGGCGATCTCTCTCTCGACTTCGGTGCGAGCGCGAGCAACTATCATCGCATGCACGCCATGTCGATCCGGCCGGACTTCGTTGATCGCGCATACACGAACATCGGTTTCAAGGACGACCAGAGCGCCTTCGCAAAGGCGGCGCTCGACCGCGGTGCGTTTCGCTTCTCGGTGGACCTTCAGGTACGCGGCGCGCAGTTCCGCTACCAGCCCGACACCAACGCGGGCATCACCGGCCAGCGTGTGACCTGGGCGTTCTTCAATCCCAAGGCGGGCGTGACTTGGCATGGGAGCGGGTCATCTGCGCCGCTCACGCTATACGCGTCGTTCGGGCGCACGAACCGCGAACCCGCGCGGAACGACCTCTTCGACGGCGCCGACGACCTCAACTCGAGCAATGCGGCGTCGATCCTGCCGCTCACGCAAGTCAATCCGGAGTCGGTGAACGACTACGAGGCCGGCGGCACATGGTCGGCGGGCGCGTTCTCGCTCAACGCGAATTACTTCGCCATGGAGTTCCGCAACGAGATCGCGGCGATCGGCGCGCTCAGCCTCACGGGCGAGCCGCTCACGGAGAATGTCGCCGCGAGTTACCGGCGCGGCGTGGAGTTCGACGGCACCTGGCGCATGTCGAGCCGCGTGACGGCCAACGCAAACCTGACCGTGATGAAGGCGCGGATTCTGCAATATTATGATGCGCCGAGCGGCAATACGTACACGAATGTCGAGCCGCTGCTCACCCCGCCGGTGATCTCCAATCAGCAGGTCGAGGTGCAACTGACGTCCCACTTCTCACTCCTCGCCACGGGCCGGTACGTGGCCGCCTCGCACCTCGCGAACGACGGTAACGGTGCCCTCATGGACCCGGCGTGGTGGATGTTCAATGGCGCCTTGAGCTGGCACAACGCCAAGACCGAGATCCGCGTTCAGGTCAACAATCTGTTCAACGGCAACGCGTATGCGGGCGGTTACACGGACGGCGTGGCCCGCTATTACTTTCCGATTGCCACTCGCAACGTGCTGGTGACGACGCGGTACGCATTTTAGAATTCGTGCGCCGGAATTGCCGGCCCGCGAGCATCACCCATTCACACGCTGTGCGCACCGTGAAACGACAATCGGCGCTCCAAAAGGAAATCGGCCAGCGGCGCCCGTTCGCGTCGCTGGATCAGGAAGCATCGCTTGGAGTAGTGCGCACGGCGTCGCTGGTGCGACGCGCCATAACGAAAGTGGTAGCGCCCTTCGGCATCACGCAGCCGCAATACAACGTGCTGCGCATCCTTCGCGGGGCTGGGAAGAACGGGCTCCCGACGCTGGAAGTTCGGGAGCGCATGGTCGATGAAGCGCCGGGCATCACGCGCCTGGTCAACAAACTGGAGCGGGCGGGCCTCCTCCGCCGCGACCGCTCGACGCCGGACCGGCGTCAGGTGATCTGCGTGATCAGTTCAAAAGGACTCGAAGTCCTTGCGCGTATCGACCCCCTGATCGGCATCGCCGACAAGGCCGGGACCGCAGGACTCAATGCGCAGGAGCAGCGCACGATGATCCGCCTGCTGGACAAGGTTCGCAACTCGATCAGCGCGTCCGACTTGTAAGCGCTCGCGCGACGATCGCGGCGCTGATCGCGAGCAAGCCGGGGTAGGCGATGGTCACGGCATAAATTTCCGCGGGCCGAAGCTGAAGTATGCCAGCGAGCTCGGCAGCGAGCGTGCCGACCGGACCGCGCGCAGCGTCGATTGCGAGCAGCGCTCCCCACGCGAGCATCGCCGCGACTCCCGACACGACGGCGCTGCTGCGCTGCGCGGAGCTGATCGCCGCGTACACCGCCGCCACGACCGGCACGGCCCACCAGCCGAGCACGAAGGTCGCGATCGCAAACGCGGTGGCGAGCAGCACGAGCCGTGAGAGGAGCATCACGGACGTGGCTCCGGCGTGAGCGTCAGCGTGGACGAGAGCGTGCGACCTGCGAGGTCGCGCGCAGTGTGCGGAAACCGCAGCGTGTCGAGCTCGCCGGCTTCCCACTTGGGGAGCCGGTCGTCGTAGCGTGCGCTCGTCGGGTTGCCGGATTGCCCGCCGGGATACGTGCCCCACGCGCGAACTTCGGGGCCGAGCTCGACGACCATCCGCCAGCTCGATCCCGCCGTTCCGTCGCCGCCAGACGGGCTCAGCGTGCCCGGCCCCGACGTCATCGGAATGTTCAATCGCGAGAGCGCAGGAATCCGCAGCAGGTGATTGATATTCGTGAAGCGGATGCCGCCCCAGCGCCATTTCGCGCCGGGCGGGCCGCGCTCTTTGGTTACCCGCTGCCACGCTGCCAGCAGGCTGGCGCGCAGGATCATGTCGCGATCCTCGACGACGCTTTTCGTCGAACGGTCGTCCCACCACGGGCTCGTCGGGTCGCTCAGCAGTTCGGTAAGTACCGTCGAACTCGGCGCCGGGGCGGCGCGCCTGCGGCCGTTGGTGGCATTATTGCCGGCGTCGTCATTGGCGCCGTCCGGCGCGAGGAGCTCGTCCCATGTCCGCCGCGTGAGTTCCTCGAGCGCGGTGGCGTACAGCACCGCGACCTGATTGTCGAGCGTGAACCGCTGATCCCATTTTGTGAGGATTGCGGACGCGTGCTCCAGCGCACTGTCGTGCGGCGCGGGCGCGGACTGCACGGCGTGCGTGAACGCGTCGACGAAGATCTTCGTGCGCTCGCTGACCGGATCGGTCTGGAATCGGCGCATGGCGTCGGGCGTCACAGCGGAGTCTGCGCGCAACAGTGCGTTGATGTGCATCGCGCGCCACGGATCGGGCCAGTCCCAGCCGAAGTAACGCGGGTCCACGCGCGGATCTTTCGGCTGCTGGTTGGCGGAGGCGAGATAACCCTGCGCCGGGTCCACGGCCTGCGGATAGTCCGCGAGCGGCCACCACCCCTGCCAGTCGTTCGCGCTCGTGCTGCCGTCGATGAGCACATCGCCGCGAGGTGCACTCTTCGGGCGGACTGGATAGTGGCCCGTCGAGCGGATTGCGATGTGCCCTCCGCGGTCCGCGGTGAGCACGTTCTGCGCCGGAACCTCGTACGAATCGAATGCCTTGAATACTTCGGCTGCGCTATGCGCCATTGCCGCCCGCGCGAACGGAGCGCTGGCGTCGTTCGGTTCGACCACGGTCCATCGCCGCGACACCCACTGCGTGCCCGCGCGCAGCATCGGTCCGCGATGGGTGTGGTAAATGGTATCGGTCGCGAGCGCCTTGCCCGCGCGGTCGCGAACGGTCTCGACGCGCACTTCCAGTGGCTTCCACGCGCCGTCGAGCTTGTACCTGGTGGGATGCGCGTCGTTGTCGACCGTCTCGATGTAATAGTCGGCAACATCGGCGGCCGTGTTGGTTTCCGTCCACGCGACGTCGCGGTTGAATCCGATCGCGATAAACGGCGCGCCGACGAATCCCACGCCGTACGCATCGAGCGTGTCCGGCACGACGAGGTGTTCCTCATACCAGACCGACGGCAGCGAGAGCGAAAGATGCGGATCGCCCTCGAGCAGGGCGTGGCCGGCGGCGGTGCGTCGCGGTGAGACGGCCCAGTTGTTGCTTCCGAGCGCGAAGTCGCCGTCGCCGCCGGTGGCCGAGGCGAAGCGTGCCGCGGCATGGTCGAGAGCGATGGCGGCGGCGAGCTTGCGCGGGTCGGCAGGCTGCGGCGGCGGGAGCTTCGTGAAGTCGAACCGCGGCGCGTGCTGTCCGTTGGGCTGGATCGGTTCCTGGATCGGCAGGTTCGACGGAAACAGTGCCGCGGTCGCCGCCTTTCCGATGAGCGCTTCGATCTTCGCGCGGCGGAGTTCGCCGTCGCTGTACGCGAGCACGAGCCCCATGCGCGAGAGGAGGTATGCGCTGTACTGCGGCTTCCAGCGCATCGGGCGTGCAGAGAGCAGGCGGTATTCCAGCGGAAGGTCCGCCGCCGACATCTGGTCGATGTACGCGTTCACGCCATCTGCATATGCGCGCACGGCGCGCGAACTCGGCGAGGCGGGATCAGCCAGGCGAAAGGTGCGTTCAGCGCCCCACGCGAGGCCCATCGCGCGCGCCTCGCGGTCGAGCTCCAGCGCACGCGGGCCGACCAGCTCGCTGAGTGTTCCGGCGACGGCGCGTGTCTGGATTTCCATCTCGAACAGGCGGTCGCGCGCGTGGACCCAGCCGATCGCGCGATAGGCGTCGTCGAGGTTCGTCGCGAAGACGTGCGGCACGCCGCGGTCGTCGTAGCGGACATCCACGGCGCCGTGGAGGCCCGCTATCCGGGCGGACTTGCGCTCGGGTAGGTTCGCGCGGGTCGCGACGGCCCACACGCCGCGGGCGGGGTCGAGGAATGATCCGAGCGCGGGGCCGCCGCGCATCGGGACGAATCCGATGTACATCGCGCCGGCGAGGACGATCGCGGCGAGCGCTGTGGTGATTGGAGCAGGTCGCGCAGCCACGTCGGGTGTCCTTGGAGGGCGTTGACCGGGCGAGCAAGAAGGTACGCAACTGGCTATTGCAGGACCAGTTTTGAACTTCAAGGTCCGAGTCATCAGGCGTCAGTACTCAGGCTTGAGAGACGGACCACGAGGAGTAAGTTCACCTGACAACTGGTACGCCTCTTCTCAGACCTGAGCACTCACGCCTGCCGACTCAGACCTGGATTTTCGAAACTTTTGGCTTGGCTTGATTCCTTGCGCGCTCGGCGCGAATGTGAGTGGGTGCCGCTCACTCTACTCGCAGGGTATCGCATGCGCCGCCCAGTCAGCTTCGCCGCCCTCGTCATCGCTGTCGCCGCCACTGCGTGCGCATCGGGCGGCACCCCGCTGCCGCCGCCACGGCCGATCGAATCGATTCCGTTCGCGTCGTCGCTCGACATCGACCTCTCGAAGATGACGAAGACACCGAGCGGACTTTACTACCGCGACATCGAAGTCGGGACCGGGATGCTCGTGAAAGGAAAGATGCGAGTGCGGGTCCACTACACGGGCTGGCTCACCAACGGGGAAAAGTTCGATTCGAACGGTGAGGACGACCAGCCGCTCGAGGTGCCAGTCGGACGTGGACGGACCATCAAGGGGTGGGACGAGGGACTGCAGGGGATGCGCGCCGGCGGACGGCGCCAGCTCGTGGTGCCGGCTGCGCTCGGGTACGGATCGGAGCACTCTGGGATCATCCCGCCGGACGCAGTGCTCGTGTTCGACATTCGAGTCGTCAGCGCCGAGTACTGACTGCGCTCGGACTCGTCTCGTAATTGGAAATCGTGCGCTTAAGCTTGAAAAGGATGGCTTGAACAACCGCCAAAGCCTGAAGCCGCTAAGCTCGAAGCCGCTAAGCTCGAGGCTTACGACAAAATGCTTGAAGCTTCCGACTAAATGCCTGAAGCTCGACCCGCTGCGGACTGCGGAACTCGACCCGCTGC
>JBOHTH010000293.1:0-4642 GCA_050733535.1 Gemmatimonadaceae bacterium
ACACGACGCCGTTGAACGACGGCACCAGGTTCCCGAACGCGTCCTCGGCCGTCACGATGATCGACGGGCCGATCGCCGTGCCCGCTGTGACGATCGCCGGAACCGAAGACACCACCAGCTTCGCCGCCGCTCCGACGAGGCCCGTCGCAGTGATCGTCACAGGCGAGCCGGGCAGCGCTGCCGCCGCGGCCGTGATGGTTTGTGCGCCGAGCGTGGTGCCAAGCGTCCATGCGTTCGTTGCGATACCCGACGCGTTCGTCTGCACCGTACTGGTCGAGAGGAACCCGCCGCCGGTCGCGACCGACCAGTTCACCGTTACGTTCGGGACCGGGTTCGCGTACGCATCCAGCACCGTGACGGCGACCGGCGCGCCGAGCAGCTCGCCGATCGTCCCCGACTGTCCGTTGACTCCGCTGACGATCGCGCTTGCCGGCGCGGCCGCACCGATCTCGAATGTTCCGGATGTTGCCACCGCCAGGCCGTTTGCGTTCGCGGCCAGTGAATAGCCGGCCGCCGCTTTCACAATCGACACGCCGCTGAAGGTCGCGATGCCCGCCACGGCGCTGACGTTGGTCGTTCCGGCGAGCGATGCGCTCCCGGGGTTCGATCCGAAGGCGAGCGAGACCGAACCGCTGAACGATGTCGCGATATTTCCGCTCGCATCCTCTGCGGTCGCTACGAGCGTGAGGCCGGCACCCGCTATCCCGCTCACGGGCTGCGTCGTGATGACGAGCTTCGTCGCCATGCCGGCGGCGGCCGTCGCGCTGAACGCGGCTGGGGAGCCGGCGAGGCCGGTCGCGCTCGCCGTTGCCGTCTGTGCGCCGAGCAGTCCGCCGAGCGTCCACGAATCGGTCGCGACTCCCGCGCTGTTTGTCATGGTCCCAGCGCTGCCGAGCGATCCGCCGCCGTTGGCGACGCTCCAGTCGACGCTCACTCCCGCAACCGGATTCCCGAATGCGTCGGTCACTGTGACGCTGAGTGGCGACCCAAGGACGAGCGAAATCGCACCCGCCTGACTATTCCCGCCGCTCACCGTGATGTTCGCTGCCGCCGCTGCGGCGATGGTGAACGGCGCGGAGTTGTCCTGCGTGAGGCCACCCGCCGTCGCGCTGATGCGATATCCGGCAGCCGCCTTGTTGAGCGAAACGCTGCTGAACGTTGCGATGCCCGCCACCGCGTTCACGTTGGTCGTGCCCGTGAGCGCCGCGCCGCCGGGATTCGTCGAGAGCGCGAGCGAGACGGATCCCGAGAACGTAGTCACGACATTTCCCGACGCATCTTCCGCAGCCACCACGAGCGACGGGGCGATGTTCACGCCCGCGGTTGCAGTCGCGGGGGCTGCAACGATCGCGAGCTTGATCGCCGAGGCCGCGGTGGCCGTCGCCGAGAATACCGCAGGCGATCCCGCGAGGCCCGCGGCGCTTGCACTGACCGACTGCGGTCCAGCCTGAGCGCCCAACGTCCACGTTGTCGAAGCCACACCGGCGCCGTTTGTGACCGACGAGAGCGCGCCGAGCGACCCGCCGCCGCCCGCGACCGACCAGTTCACGGTGACACCGGCCACCGGGTTGCCACCGGCGTCGGTCACGGTGACGGCCAGCGCGCTGCCGAGTGCGGACGTGACCGCGCCCGCCTGGTTGTTGCCGTCGGCGACCGCGAGTACGGCCGCGGCCCCGTTCGTGACGTTGAACGTCGTCGATGTGGCAGGCGTCAGTCCGCCGGCGTTCGCGACGAGCGTATACCCGTTGCCGGCCTTGTTCAGCATGACGCCGGTGAAAGTGGCCGTGCCGCTGCTCGCGGTGACCGTCGTCGTGCCGCCGAGCGTCGCGGCGCCGGGGTCGGCGCCGATTGCCAGCGACACCGATCCCGTGAACGTGGTCACCGGATTGTTCGCGGAGTCGAGCGCCTGCACGACCATCGCCGGCGCGATTGCAGTCCCCGCGGCGACGTTCGCCGGCTGTGTGACGATCGCCAGCTTGGTCGCCACACTCGCAATGGCGGTCGACGTGAACGATACGGGCGATCCCGCGAGCCCAGCCGCGGTCGCCGTGACCCCACCACCGCCCGCGCTCGCGCCGAGCGTCCAAACAGTGGTCGCGATGCCGCGCGCGTCCGTGTTCGACGACGCCAGCGAGACGGACCCGCCACCGGCCGTGATCGCCCACGCAACCGACACGCCGGCGATCGGGTTCCCGAATGCATCGCCGACCGCGGCCGCGAGCGGCACCGGAAGCGCGCTGCCTACGAGGCCGGTTTGCGTGTCTCCGCTGGCGATGGTCATCGTCGCGGCCGCGCCACTGGTCGTCGCGAACGGCGTGCTCGTGTCACCCGCGAGGCCGCTTGCGCTCGCGGTGAGCGTGTACCCGCTCGCCGCTTTGTTCAGCGAGACGTTTGAGAACGTCGCGATTCCACCAACGGCCGCGACAGTCGTCGTGCCGCCGAGAGTGGCGCCGCCGGGATTCGCGGCGAGCGCGAGCGACACGTTGCCGCTGTACGTCGTCGCCGCGTTCCCTTGCGCGTCCTTCACCTGCACGACGATCGGCGGCACGATCGCACTCCCCGCCGCGACGTTCGAAGGCTGAGCCGAGATCCCGAGTTTCGTCGCGCCGCCTGCCAAGGCCGTCGCCGAAAAGGTCAGCGGCGATCCGGGGACGCCGCTCGCGGCCGCGGTGACGCTCTGCGATCCGGTGAGCGCGCCGAGCGTCCACGTCGCGTTCGCGACGCCGGCCGCGTTCGTCGGCACCGTGCCGCCCGAGAGCGCTCCGCCGCCGCTCGCAACCGTGAACTGCACGTTCACGAGTCCGACCTGATTGCCGAATGCGTCGCTCGCGGTCACGCCGAGCGGCGTTGCAAGCGCCGATGACACGGCGCCCGTTTGCGCGCTCCCGCCGGTGATCGCGATGCTCGCCGCGGCAGCGGGGACGACTGCAAACGCAACCGACGTATCCGGCGCGAGCGTGCCGGCCGCCGTTGCGAGCTTGTACCCGGCCGCGGCCTTTGCCAGCGTCAGTCCCGCAAACGTCGCGATGCCATTCACGGCGGCGACAGTCGCGGTGCCGCCGAGTGTTCCGGCGCCGGGATTCGCGCCGAGCGAGAGCGTGACGTTCCCGGCGAACGACGACTGCACGTTGTTCAGCCCGTCGCGCGCCTGCACGGTGATCACTGGGCCGATCGTCGCGCCGGCCACCACGCTTGTGGGCACCGTCGACATGACGAGCTTGGTCGCGACACCGGCCACGGACATAGCGCTGAAGGTGATCGGCGAGCCGCCGAGTCCCGGCGAAAACGCCGACGCCGTCTGCGCGCCGAGTGCGGCGCCGAGCGTCCAGTTGTCGGTCGCGATGCCCGCCGCGTTGGTGGTGGTCGCCGTCGACGAGACCGAACCGCCGCCCGCGCTCACGCCCCACGAGACCGCGAATCCGCTCACTGGGTTCCCGTAGATATCGCTGACCGCAACGGCAACGGGCGAGCCGAGCACCGCGGTCGGCGTGCCGGTCTGTTGGTCGCCGGAGCTCACCGCGATCGTCGCCGCGCCGGCGGCACTGACGGAAAACGCCGCCGAAGTGTCGGGAGGAACTCCGGCCGCTGTCGCGACGATCCGGTAACCCGCGCCCGCGAGTGCGAGCGACGGCGTCGTGAAGCGCGCGACGCCGGCGACGGCGTTCACGGATGTCGCGCCGGTGAGCACGCCGTTCGATGGTCCGCCACCGAGCGAGAGCGAGACTGGCCCGGTGAACGATGTCGCGACGTTGCCCGCCGTGTCCTTCGCGGTCACGACGATCGAAGGGGCGAGCGTGGACCCCGCGGTCGAACCCGCCGGCTGCGATGTGAAGGCGAGCGTCGCTGCCGCGCCCGCGGCGGGCGGCGCAGGCGTCTGCACGGTCAGCACCGCGGTGTCTGCAGCGCCGGTGATGAGCTGCGCGATCACCAGGGTCGATCCGTGCGCGCCCGGCGTGGTTATGACGTGGCCGGCGCCCGACGCAGGTGAGGGGAGTATCGCGATGGTGCTGTCGGCCGCGCGGAATACGACGGGCGCGCCGCCGACGGCCACGCCGTTCGCATCGAGTGCGCTCGTCGTAAACGTGAATCGGTCACCCGGCGCGGCCGTGAGCGTCTTTGGCGTGATCCGCACGTTCGATGCGCTTGCGCCCGCGCCGGCATACTGCAGCGAGATAGTGATCGCGCCCTGGGCGTCGGTGCGCGCCGACGCGAACGCAGGCACCGGGCCGCCCTTGAACAGCGTGTCGCCGCGCGCGTCGAGGCAATAGATAAGTGCGGTCAGTGGCTCGCCCGCGGCCGGCGCGCTCGGAGAGAGTGGCACGGCGAAGCTGAGCGCGAGCGAGTCGGCGTTCGCCGGGAATGCGACGGTCGTGTCGAGCGCGGCCTCGCCGGTCGCGCGCAGGAACAGCACGCGCACACTCGTGAACGGCGCGATGGCGAACGCGTCAGGAAGTTGCTGGTACGCACGCGGAAACACCGGCGCGAGCGACAGCGACCTCGCCATGCGCGCACCGGCACCGTACGGCGCGGTCAGTTCGCGTCCGCAGCTGATGAGCGCAAAGGCCCACCCGCAGATGACGACGAGACGACGGAACCCTGCGGTGTTTGTGCTGCGAACACTCATGAAAAAAAACCCTGAGGA
>JBOHTH010000294.1:0-9442 GCA_050733535.1 Gemmatimonadaceae bacterium
GGGGGCACGCCAATCCGTACGGGAATGTCCGCGAGTGCGAGCCCGTCGCCTCCGCACTCGGCCGCGATCCACGCGAGGCGCAACCGCTCGTCCGCGCCCGCGCTCGGCCACGGTTTTGCGCGTCGGCCGGCCGGTTGAGGATCGGCGACGACACCGCCGCCGATCGTCATTGCGGGGCTGGCGGCGCGCAGCACGAAACGGTCGCCGGCGCGCGCAACCACCGGGGCGTCGAGAGCGACTCGCACTGGGCGGATCGCGCCCGGTTCGATGCGGCCGCCGGCGGCGATCAGCCGCGCGCCAACCTCGGACGTTCCGAGGTGGAAACGCACGCGGGTGCGAACGCCGAGCGATGGAGCGCCGTCGAGCAGCGCGACGTCCGCGCGCAACACAGCAGCCTCGCGCCACGATTCGTCATCGGACACGAGTACCGCGCCGTGCGACACCCGCTCCCGCTCCACGCCGGCGAGCGCGAGCGCGATGCGCGTCCCTGGGAGCCCGAGCGCGACGGCCGCTCCGTGAGACTCGAGCGACCGCACACGCGCCGATTCGCCGCCCGGAAAAATGCGAACGGCGGACTCGCGCGCGATCGCGCCGCTCCAGAGCGTGCCCGTGACAACCGTGCCCGTGCCCTTCACCGTGAATGCCCGGTCGAGCGGCAGGCGCGCGAGGTCGGCTGCGTTCCGCTGCGGCACGGCCGCCGCCGCCGCCGCGAGCGCCCGGCGGAGTTCGGCCAGGCCTGCACCGGAGGTCGCCGAGCACGGCACGATCGCCGCCGCGGCGAGCGCGGAACCGGCGAGAAGCTTGCGGACGTCGTCCGTCACGAGCGCAAGCCACTCGGCGTCGACGAGATCGCTCTTGGTAAGCGCCACGGCACCGCCGCGCACGCCGAGGAGCGTGAGGATCGCGAGGTGTTCGCGCGTCTGCGGCATGACGCCTTCGTCGGCAGCGATCACCAGGAGCGCGAGGTCCACGCCGGTCGCGCCGGCGAGCATCGTGCGCACGAACGCGTCGTGGCCGGGAACGTCCACCACTCCGAGCACACCAGTGAACACCGGATCGGAGAGCGCGAGCGGTGCAAACCCGAGTTCGATCGTGATGCCGCGCCGCTTCTCTTCCGGAAGGCGATCAGTGTCCACGCCCGTGAGCGCGCGCACCAGTGAAGTCTTGCCGTGATCGATGTGACCGGCGGTACCGAGGATCATGCCGTAACTTCCGCAGTCCGCAGCGCACCCTGCGCCTCCCACGTGACGAACGCGCGCAGCGGGCGGCCGTCGCCGAGGTGCTCCTCGAGAAACTCGCGCAGGAGGCGCTGGTGCGCTCTGCACGCGGCTGCATCGTCAATGGCGGATCCCGCTCCGGCGAGCCAGCGGCGCAGCGTGTCGCGCGCGTCGGCCGGCAGCTGGCGTCCGCGCCGGCCGAGTCGCGCGCAATTCGTGCAGAGCGCGCCGCCCGCTCGATGATCAAACGTCAGGGCGACGTCCGGTGCGAGATCGGCGTGGCAGCTCGCGCATTGGTCAAGCGATGGAGTGAACCCCAGCTCCGCCACCACACGCCACGCCCCGGCGAGCGCGATCGCCGCGACCTCACCCGGCGACGCGACGCCGATCGCGTCGAGTACTGCGATGGCGCCGTCGTGCACGCGCCCGGATTCATCCTCGCGCCCGAACCGGAGGCAGAGCTCGGCGATCGCCGATGCTGCGGTGAACCGCTGGAGCGACCCCGCGAGCTCGCTCCGCGTGCGTGTCGTGTCGAACCCGGCGAGTGTGTGCAGGTCGCGCGACGGGTGCGTGCGCACGTGCGCGACGCCGCTCGTGAACAGGTCGATCGCGGCCCCGAAGGGGCTTTTCGGCCTGCGGGCGCCGCGCGCGATCACCGAGAGCACGCCCGCCTCACGCGTGGCGAGGCGGACGATGCGGGAGGTCTCTCCGTAGTCGAACGAATGCAGGACGAGGGCGTCTGACTCGAGAATTCTCACGAGTCAAAGCTAACTCGCGGAGTCTACGGCTTCCTGCTCCCGGTCCAGAATGCGATGATCCCACACGCCTGATCCGACGCCGAGATGCTGACCGGCACGTTGGCGCCGCGACTGTACACTTCGATGGCCGCGACATCGTCCGCGTTCAGGAGCAGATCGATGACGACTGCGTCCGTCTCATTCAGGGTCGACGGACTGTCGCAGTTCGGCTTCGCGGACTGTGCGCCGGTGGAGAAGACCCCGCCCCCGCTGTCTGTATTGCACCCCCGGGACGGACACTGGCGGACGCCGTCCACCAGGATCGCCATCTGGCACCGATTGGACGTCGAGAATGCCACCTGCTCGCCCTCGCACGATCGCCGCATCTCCACGCCGTTCAGGCCCCGCAGCATGTTCGTGATTTTGTCGGGGTGACGGAACTCGATTTCCTCCGGCCCAATGAACGTGGCGCTGAGCGCACCCTTCTGGCGCATCATCCACCGATCGTAAAAGCCCGACATCTGAAGCGCCCGGATCTCTGCGGTGGCTTTCACATTCACGGCCGCGAGACTCTGCGCGATGCGCGCCAGTTGAACGGTCAGGACCGCTCCCGTGTCAGGCAACTCCAGCTTGCCAAACCAAGGCCGGTATCCAATCCGCTGCACGCGCACGGTGAGCGTCTGTTTCTTCCCCACTCCGAGGCTGACCTCACCGTGCTCGTCGGTAATCTGGCCGGCCCCCCCTTCGATGGCGACGTACGCGTACGGGATCGGCGTGCTGTCGACGGCGATGACCCGCACCTTGCGGGACTGCGCCTGCACCACCGACGGTACCGCGGCGACGAACGCAAAGCCGATTGCGACTGCGAGCCGTTGACGAAGCATTGTGCTCCGGATGGGGGACTGCTGCGGCGCCCTATTGCCCGATACGTACCCCAATAAACAGTACTCGGCCCGGCGCCGCAAAGTGGTCGATCTCCTGATAGTGCGCATCGAACAGGTTCTCCACCCGCCCCTCCAAAGCCACCCCGCCCCTGATGTGCGACGGCAGTGGCTGGACAAAACTGAAATCCACTTTCGTGTACCCCGGGAGCGTCACCGGCACCGCGGGATACGGCACATAATCGCGATCCGCGCGCTCGCCGACAAACACCGCCACGAGCGTAAGCTGCGTGCCGCTCGCATACGTCTGCAGTGCCGAGACTGTCCACGCGTTCTTCGGCCGCCGAATGAGCGGCTGACCGGGAACGTACGATGCGCCCGTGGTCGAATCGAATCCGATCTTCGTTGTGCGCGTGTCGGTGTAGGTGTAACTGCCCGCAAGGGTGACGCCGCCACTCGCCTTGTAGGTCGCCCCGAGTTCCGCGCCGTCCGCGTTGGCAGCGGCCACGTTGTAATAGCTCGGCGTCCCGGGCGGCGCATTGCCGGAATAGTCGATGATGTTTGCGAACCGCTGCAGAAATCCGGTCACCTTGAGCACCAGCCGGCCGTCGGCGAGGAACGTGTCGAATCCGACCTCCGCGCTGCGCGAATGCTCCGGCTGGAGCGCCGGATTTCCGGTGACGAAGCCCGCCGCGAAGTTCTCCGAAAAACTCGGTGCCGTAAACGCACTTCCGATCGACGCGCGCACCCGAGCTGCGCCCGACAGGACATAGGCCGCGCTCGCACGCAGCGTGGGGAAGGTCCCGAACGCGCTGTTCTGGTCGAGGCGGCCGCCGACGACGTATGAGAATCGGTCCGTGGCATCGCCGATCGCCTGCACGAATGTCGCCGAGTTGTGGCGCGACGCGTTGAAGGCGCCCGGAGAGCTGCCGTACTGACTGAGGGAGAGCGACGTCTGGTCTTCGCGATCCTCCGCGAGTTCCTCGCCCACGGTGAAGACACCGCGCGCGCCATAGCGAAAGTTGACGCGCGCATCGCCGCTGCGACGCGTCTCGGCAGAGCGCGAGTAGAAACCGTAGAACCCCAGCGTGTCAGCGGGCGAATCCGGGCCGTCGTTGGAACGCGGAAGGTATTCGTTCGAGGCGAGCGAGATTCGGAAGTCGGCGCGATCGCTCAGCTTCCGTCCCGCGTCGAGCGAAAGCACCATGCGATGGTCAGTCTGCTCGGCGTTGTGATCATCCACCGTGCCGTCGGACTCCGTCGGGTAGTGGTACATCTGCGACGACCAGCGCATCGCGACGCGCACGTCGGTGCGGCTGTCCGGGTTGAGGCGCAGCGACCCGCTCAGCACGTCGTCCAGGAATCCGTTGTTGAACGCGAGGATGCCGTCGGTGTACTGGTGCGATCCACTTAGCGTGAAGCCGGCACTCGTGTTGCCTCCCGACCAGCCGAGCTCGTCGCGCCGCGCGCCGCGCGAACCCACGCCGACGTACGCGTTGGTTGCGAGGGGGCCCGATCCGTTCTTTGTGAAGATCTGCACGACGCCGGTCACCGCATCCGAGCCGTACAGCACGCTCGCCGGGCCCTGCACGACTTCTATGCGGTCGATGTTGCTGACTGTCAGCGACGCCCAGTCGAACGCTCCCCCCGCCTCGTTCACAGGAACACCGTCGACGAGCACGCGCACGTAATTGCTGTTGCCACCGCGCAGAAAGAGCGACGTCTGCGATCCTTCCGGCCCGCTCGCCACAACTTGCGCACCCGGCACCAGGCGCAGCGCGTCCTCCACACGCGTGATCCCCTGCGCGCGCAGATCGTTGCCGGTGAGTACGGTCGACATCGCGATCGGCGCCGCCGTCGCGATGGGCACACGCGAGGCTGTGACGACCACGGCGGCAAGTGAATCCTTCGGCGGCTGGGCCGCGCCTTGGCCAAACACAGGACGCGCGACGAGCGTGGCGACAGCGAACAGGAACGGTGCGGCGGTGGGGCGGCGAATCATCCTTCGGTCTCCGGCAAGAGTTGGTGTTGAGGCGGTGTGCGTGTCAGCGGGGGGCGCGGTGCCGCAGTGGCACCAGTACAGGTGCGCCGACGGCGGGATCGCGCGAGACAACCAAAGGCCATTCGTAGACGCGCTCGAGGAGGTCGCCGCGCATGACGTCGTCCGGCGCGCCGAAGGCCGCAAGCGTCCCTGCGTGCAACAGCGCGATCTGCGTCGCAAAGCGCGCGACGAGGTTGAGTTGATGGCTCACGAGCAGCACAGCGCGCCCTTCGCGCGCGAGGGCGTCGAGCAGCTCGAACACGGCCATCTCGTGGGCGATATCCAGGAACGCGGTTGGCTCGTCCAGCACGAGCGCATCGCCGCCCTGCGCGAGTGCCCGCGCAATGCGCACGCGCTGCCATTCGCCGCCCGAGAGCTCGATCGTCCGCCGTTCCAGGAAAGCTTCCACGCCGGCGCGCCGCGCTGCGGCGGCGATCGCGGCGCGGTCGTCGGGAGTCTCGCCGCTCCACACGCCGCCGTGCGCATAGCGCCCGAGCGCGATGAAGTCGCGCACGACAAGCGGAAAGGCGGGCTCCTCGCGCTGCGGCACGAGCGCCACGCGCCGCGCCGCCTCGAGACGGGAGAGCGACGCCAGCGAAGTACCATCGAGCGTGATCGTTCCGCGCTCCGGTGCGAGGCGGCCCAGCAGCGCGCGCACGAGCGTGCTCTTGCCGCTTCCATTGGGCCCGACGATCGCCGTGATCGCGCCGCGTGGCGCGTCGAGCGTGACGCCGTCGACTGCAGCCTGCGCCGCGCGCGGGTAGCGGAGCACCACGCCGTCAAAGTGGATCATGCGAGCTTCCGCAACCGGAGGAGAAAAAACGGAACGCCAATCAATGCCGTCACGGCACCGAGCGGCAGCTCCGCCGGAGAGCGCACCGTGCGCGCGACGACATCGGCCGCGACGACCAGCGCGCCACCGGCGATCGCCGCCCCGAGCATGACACCACGCGCCGAACGCGCACCGAGCGCGCGGACGATCGCCGGCACGACGAGCCCGACGAAACCCACGAGCCCCGCCCCCGCCACCGTCACCGCGGCGAGCAGGCTCGCGGCGAGATACACGCGCCGGGTGGCGCGTTCGACGTCCACGCCGAGCGCCGCCGCCGGATCCTCACCCAGCGCGAGCAGTTCGATTTCGCGGCCCAGCGCCAGCAGCAAGGTGCCACCAAGCAGGACGTACACCGCCACCCAGCGCGTGCCCTGCCATGTGGCGTCGCCCAGCGACCCCATCATCCACCAAAGGGCCCCCCTCACTGTCTCACTCGGCGCACCCGCGAGCAGCACCATCACCGCGGCGTTCGCAAACGCGCCGACGACCACGCCGGCCATGAGCAGGACGCGCGGATCGCCGCGGGCACCCGTCGCGCGGGCCACGAGCAGCACGAGCGTGACGGCGGCGGCGGCGCCCGCGAACGCGGCGATCGGCAGCAGCGCGGGAGACGAAAAGTGGAGCGTGACCGCGACGACGGCACCGACCGCCGCACCGCCCGACACGCCGAGCAGGTAGGGTTCGGCCAGCGGGTTCCTCAGCGTCGCTTGAAGCGCGGCTCCGCTCACGCCGAGGCCCGCGCCGATCACGATCCCGAGCGCAATGCGCGGGAGGCGCAGCGTCTGTACGATCGCGACGGTGTTCGCGTCGCCAGAGCCCAGCAGCGCGTGCCACACGTCCACGGGCGTCAGCGCCACCGGCCCGAGTGCGAGGCCGGCGAGCGCGGCGACGGCAAGCGACGCCAGCAGGATCGTCCACGTCCGCAGCTTCATCGCGCTAGCGCACCGTGTCCTTGAAGATCAGCGCGCGCAGGCTGCGCGCGGCTTCGCCGAGCTTGATGCCCGGCCTGCCGACCAGGAGTGTGTCGACGATCAACAGCCTTCCCTCCCGAACGGCGGGCACGGAACGCCAAAGCGGGCTCTCGCGCAGCGCCCGTGCGCTCGCCGCGCCGACGAGGATGTAATCGGGATTCCGCCGTACGATTTCCTCGAGCGTGACCTGCGGCGAAGGTTGCGGCAGATCGCCGAACACGTTCGTCGCCCCCGCGATCGTGACGAGCTCGTCGAGGTAACTGCCCTTCCCGATCGTCAGGATCGGCGAATCCCACACATGCCAGAACACCGTGACGGGTTTCGCCGGACGCGGGCGCGCACGCACAGCGTCGAGCGACCGCTCGACCGAATCCGCGATCGCAGAGCCCGCCGCCGAGTCGCCGGTGGCGCGTGCGAGGAGCGTGACGGTCCGGCGGAAATCGCTGATGTGGTCGTCGCGGATCGAGAGCGTCGCGACGCCTGCGTGGCGAAGCTGCGCGGCGGCGGCGCGGTTCGATTCTCCGGCGTAGAGCACGACGAGATCGGGATGCGCGCCGAGCACGGCCTCGACGTTCGGCATCATGCCGTTGCCGAGATCCGGTACGGCGCGGGCGGCAGCTGGATATAGATCCCAGTGCGTCCGCCCGACGACACGGCCGCCCGCGCCGAGCGCGAAGAGCAGCTCCGTCGTGACGGGGTTGAGCGAGACGATGCGCTGCGCCGGCGTGCCGGCGCGGATCGTGTCGCCGAAATCGTCCGTCGCGACGAGCGCGCGGCTCTCAGCGGCGGCGCGTCCGGCGGCCGGCTTGCCGTGTGCATCACACGCGCCGGCGAGTACGACGGCGAAGGCGACGATCAGGCCGAGCGAGCAGCGACGGAAAAACAAAACGGGCTCCTTCCCGATGGAAGAAGCCCGCAACGCAGGATGCGAAGTGCCGCAGCGGTGACGGCGCCAGCATCGTACGCCACCAGCCCTCCCCCGAGGACGTGTTTACGTGGCGCGAACGTGGGTCGTCTCCTGGCTCCGGGCCGCCTCTCTCGCCTTCCCGACTCTGCAGTCAGTGGCGCATCGAGGAGGCGTGAGCTGCTCGCACACGCGAACAGCACTTGCCCGTTACAGTGGCGGGGCCGCGCCGGATTTCAACCGGCTTCCGTGTCCCGCGTTCGCAATCAGTTGTGAAGCGAAGGTAAATGCGCGAATCGCCACGCGCAAGCGCGTCGAGTAAGGAACGACCTTTGCCACGGGTCTACACGGGTAAACACGGGTAAGCATCGTCGACTTGATGGACAATTCCGCAGTCAAGAAAGATAAAAAACCTTGCCACGGATTTCACGGATTGCACGGATCAGACCCGTGTAAACCCCGTGAAGACCCGTGGCAAAGTCTTTTTCTCTTCTGATCCGCGTGATCCGCGAAATCCGTGGCAAGCCTTTTCTGTTACGCGCCGAACACGCACCGTCACTCCAAACTGACCTCCGCCCTGGTCAGATCCCGTCCCGCCGCGCGAGCGCGGCCGTCAGACGCGCCTTCAAACGCGCGCGCGACTCATAATGGTCGGCGCGCTGGTCGTCGCTCGGCGATTCGATTTTCTCGAACGCGTTGTCGAGCGCGGCAATCTTGCGTGCGACGTCATCGGGATCCACGGCGCCGAGCTCGTGCGGACGCGCGACGAGCGGCCCCCGCCGCAGCATGCTCGCGGCGAGTCCCGCGAGCATCACCGCGCCGATCGCGATGACGACGATCGCGATGCGCGTCGAAAACGCCGCGCTCACCTGCGTCGGGGCGAGCACGGTCACTACCGAGTTTGCCGGCGCATCCTGCGCAAGGAACCTCCGGAACGGCCGCCCCTCGAGATTCACGGACGCCATCTTCTTGAGCTTGGCTCCCGTCGCGCTGCCCTGCGTGTCCTCCACGAGCACTTCAAGCACCGACGCGGGCGCGAGCACCGGGAAGATGATCGGCGCCTTGTTCACCGGCAGCCGGTAATGAAACGACAACTGCTTCACGCCGGGGGCGAGCGGCGCGAACACGACGGCGCGGCCGTTCTCGAACTTCACCGCGTCAGCCGGAATGTCGCCATCCGTCGCGACGGGGTCGCGCGCGCCTTCCGGCAGCGCCGTCGCGAAGGTTTCGCGCTCGGGCGTGCCGGCCACGCGGGTCACCGACGTGTCGTTGGAAAGCTCGAATACCTCGATCACGTTGCGCGCCTTTCCCGTGTCAGGCGCGGTGACAATCACATGGTGGCCGCGCACGCTGATCGGAATCGGGGCGCTGGTCGTGTCGTACACCAGCAAGTCGGCGTCGCCGTCCGCGACGACTTGCTTCCGGAGCGGCGGCGTGAAGTATGCAATGCCGGCATAGCTCGACGCGATGAAATACAACGCGTTCGTGTCGCCCGTCGCGCGGTAACGGAATGCAAAGCGCCCCGCCGGATCGGTGCGCACGGAGTCGATCGGTCCCGCGACATCGGTGCCGACGCGATGGAGTACCACCCAGCGGCCCGCGAGCGGAACCGTTCCCTTGTTGGTCACGCGATTGACAGCACCGCGCGCCTGGCGCACCGGCCCGGTTACAGGCGCGGGCGCAGCGTGCGGCGCCTGCGCGCCGAGCGACGGCAGCGCCACGATCAGCAGCGCGGCGATCATCGCGGCGGGCGTCAACGCGCGAGCGGCAACGCGCGCGACGTGCGCCGCGCTACAGCGTGAATTTGCCAAAATCTTCCGGACGCAGCCGCTCGAGGTGTCGCTTGAGCTGTTCCGCGC
>JBOHTH010000295.1:0-6918 GCA_050733535.1 Gemmatimonadaceae bacterium
ACGAGTGTCTCGTCACCAAGCAGACCACGCGCTGCCCGTCGCGCCGCGTGTACGGCATCAGCTATGGCGTCGCCGACGGCCCGCTCGGCGGATGGGCCGATCACATCTGGATGAAGCCCGGCGTGAAACTCCTGCGGATTCCGAAGGGCGTCGATCCGATCTCGTTCATCGCAGGTGGGTGCGGATTGGTGACGTCGGTGCACGCGGTGGAGCGCGGCGACGTGCGGCTCGGGTCATCGGTCGCGGTACTCGGCGCGGGCCCGGTGGGGCAGGGCGCGATCGCGCTTTCAGCGCTTGCGGGCGCGTATCCGGTCATCGCGATCGGCGCGCCGGCGGCGCGGCTCGAGTTCGCGAGGAAGATGGGCGCGTCGCACACGATCGATCTCGACGTGCCCGCCGCTGATCGTGCGGCGCGCGTGCGGGAGATCACCGGCGGGCATGGAGTAGATGTGGTGATCGAAGCAGCGGGCGATCCACGCGCGGTGCCGCAAGCGCTCGATCTCGTGCGCGACGGCGGGCGCGTGGTGATCGCGGGGCAGTACACGGATGGCGGAGATGTTTCGATCAATCCGCATTTGCAGATCAACAAGAAGCACGCCGAGATTCGCGGGTGCTGGGGATGCGATTATTCGCATGTGCATCGCGCGGTGCAGGTGCTGGCGCAGCAGGGGCGCGGGTTGCCGTGGGCGGAGTCGATCACGGCGAAGTTCGGGCTGGAGCGGGCGAACGAGGCTCTGGCGGCGATGGAGGAGAGGAGTGTGATCAAGGCGGTGATTGCGCCGTGAAGGTCGACGCAGGCATGGCGCTCGGTTGTCACACAGGACGGGGACACTAGTGAGGTCCGCCCAGTCACGAACAAGAGTGTATTCGGCGCGCGAGCGCGTGGCGTTCGCCGTCTCCGGCGCCGCCGGCACGGCTGAGTCCAGTTGCTGTCCAGGCGGGTTGTGACCTATTCTACACGTATGGAACTCCTTTCACGGATCTCCACGGACCCCAACGTTCGCTTCGGCAAACCATGTGTGCGCGGGACGCGCATCACGGTAGGCGAGGTGTTGGGCTACCTGGCTGGCGGCGCATCCGAAGCCGAGTTGCTGCGTGATTTCCCGCAACTCACCCACGAGGACTTGCTCGCGTGCTTCGCGTTCGCCGCGGAACGTGAGCGCCGGTTGCAGGCGATCCCCGCGGCCTAGTGCCCACTCGCCTCTTGCTCGACGAGAATGTTTCCGAGCAACTTGGAGGCCACCTCGCGAGCAAATTTCCCGATGTCCGTCATGTGCGCGATCTCGGGTTGGGAGGAGCGAAGGATTCCGCCGTCTGGGACCTCGCACTCCGTGACCGTTGCGTGCTCGTCACCAAGGACGAGGACTTTGTAACCTTGAGCGTGCTGCGGGGTGCGCCGCCGAAGGTCGTTTGGCTCAACGTCGGCAACGCGGGCACCAGTGCCATCGCCCGACTCCTGCTCGATTCCGCCGACGCAATCGAACAGTTTGTGGCGCACCCAGATGCGGGATTTCTCGCGCTGAGCTTCGGCCCCCGATCTGGCTAGGCTAACGACATTTCCGAGTCATGCGCCTTGGCCAACCGTTGCTCGTCGCACTGGCTGACTGGGTTTAGGTGGTCGCTTCGCCGCAACCGCCTCCGAGGAGGTGATGCATGACATGGCTCACTCGCCTTTCGTTCGCTCAAGCGGTTCGTTGGGCGCTTCTCTGGCCAGCGCTCGTTTGCGCCGTCGCGCTCGCCGTAATACTCGCCACAATCGTCCGTCACGGTGGAGGCGATTGGGCCTTCGCATTAACGCCCGCAGCGAACGGTCTCGTGCCGGCGTGGATGGTCGTAGCGGTCGCGCTCTGTAGTGTACTTCTCGGACCGTCTCTTTTCTTTCTGCTTCTGTGGAAAATGGTTCGGCGCTAAGTTGGTTCGGGCTCGCCAAACCCTAAACACATTACCCGATGCTGGTACTCTCCACGACTCGCATAGCAGACGCCCTTCGCGACGGAAGGCTGACCGAGCGCGCCAAGGTGCAGATCATCGGCATCGGGACTGCTTGCACCATGCTGGTGTCCGGCCAGGGGATTCTTGCCGGCCGCACCTACGGGGACATCGCTCTTGGGTTCATCTTCGTCGCGATTGCCATCCTGGGCATTCGGCGGTGCTATCGCATCAATGGTGGCGCGGCCGGGCATGCATTCGCGGAGCGCTACCTGTGCCTCGCAGTTCCGGTTGGGGTCTGGATCTACGGGGCGTACTATTTGCTCTACGTCGGCAGCTACAATGTGCTCCGAGTGCGCTCAGGCATCGACGGCGGGACGTTTGCAGCCGCGACCCACCCGTACGTGATCGTCACCGGCTTTGCGGCCATCGTGCTCTATTTCGGTGTATTGGGGCGATGTTTCCGACGAATCCTAGCGGCATCGCCGACGCATCGAGCGTGACCGACTCCAGACCATCGTCGCATGACTTTTGATTGGATGCACGGACTGGCATGCACCCGAGTCGCGGCTCACACCGAGCATAGTACAGTATTCGAATTCGGGGAGACCACTATTGTCGTGGAGTCGCTTTGGCGCATCACGGTCGACGGCAGCCTGCGCCTTACATCTACGGACAACGGTCAGCAGTTCGGTCTGCCCGCGCCGGTGGACGCTCACGCCAGGGCCTCAGACCTTCTGGTTGGCCGAAGAATTACGCATGTTGGGGTGGATGAAGCGCGCGGCGATTTCACCGCCACCTTTGACAACGGGTCGCTCCTCGAGGCCATCACGGATTCCGGTGGCTATGAATCCTGGATCCTGCGCGGCCCCGGTAGGCTCATTGTGTCAGTGAGCGGTGGCACCGTGCGCGATGAATCGCCTGAGGTCTAAAGACTCTCCTCACGGGACATTCGTTGCCGGCTATGCCTGCTCGATCAGACGGTGCGACGACTCACGCGCCCGCACGGAGTTTTATGAGCATTCAAGTCCTCTGTCCAAATTGCGGCGATGTTTCGGAATGGCATCGACCTCCCGCAGCACAGTGCGGTCGATGCCACGTTGACTTTCCTTCGGCCGTTCGGGAGGCGACGGAGAGGGCGCTTGACCTGCAGCGCGCACCGAAGCCAACCTTGCTCGAAGTTGGACAGTACGGTTCCGCGGCTGTTGGATGCGTGCTTCTGCTCATGCTGATATTGTCTCCGTTCGACGTCGGCAACTATTCCATTGACGGAGCGTCGGTCTCCGGAACCGAATTCTTCCGCCAGACCTGGCTTGGTCTGAGCGTTGCTTCAGCGTTCTGCCTTTCGATCGCGGCGGGCCTCTGGTTCAATCGCGCTTGGGTGCGACCGTTGATGATCGCGTACTGGTTCTCGTGGCCACTCGGCCTCCTTGTGCTCAAGGATTGGACCGTCCGGGATCTGATCGGCACCGCGCTTTCGTCCGTCGTTTGCGCAGGGCTAGCCAGCCTGTATTTGTACGGACGCCCGAATGTTCAGGCGTACTTCGATGCCCGTACGCCGAAGCCCCGCGCTCGCGGTGCCAATTGACCGATGTCCGCTATCTATTTCTGGATCGTTTTGATTCTTCTGTTCGTTGCGCAGCACGTCACTTCGACGACCGCGATCGACGCGCGCACGGAAGCTGGGCGTGCGCGTGAGACCAAGGCGCGAGGGACGTTTGCGTACTGGACAAATCGCTTTCATACCGGCTTGACGACTTCACGCCGCGCGGGCGCCGATACTGGCGGGCGACGCTTGTGCTCATGGCGCTCGCGATGGTTTGGGCGGTATTTGGATTTACGCTGGGCGTTTGGCGGTGAGCGCATATTGATCCGACCAGCAATTCACGCCTGATGCGGAGCGCCGAACACGTATATACCGTAACGGATTACTTCGACGGTCCCCGTGCCGGCATCGCGGATGTGGACGGCGATCTGCATGTCTACCGTTCGATGTATCTCGATACGGGCGAAGATGACGAGGATCGATTCGAAGTCAGTCCGATCAGCCGTGAGACTCTCGACCTTGCCCTCGAGAGCTGGGCGATGTTTGTGCGCTGGCGACAGGCGTTTGATGCGGGTGGAACGACAATCGCCACACATCCCGCCTTACCGGAGGATCGCGCGAGATCAGATTACTTGGATGCCATCCTCAAATCGGCGCTCGCGATTGATCCGGAGCGGCGACGACTGTTTCACGGAAAGTTTACCGTTCGCGCGCCCAAGTCTGCCGACTTACCCAAGGGCGTCTTGCGTCCGTTCGAAGTGACATGGACTCCCGTCGACGGCTAGCGCCAAGGATCGCAGATATGGATCGGATTGAGCGCGTCGTCATCGATGAGCGTAGTGTTGCCGACGCGGAGGACTACTTCGCGCTCATTCTTCCGCCGTTCAACTCAGTATCGATCTACGACGGGCGGGGACGGGTGATCAAGATGTTGTCCACCCGCCGCTAGACTGGCGTTGCGCAATGTTTCGTAGCATCTGGGTACGGGTCACTCTCGTCGCCGCAATTGGCTTCTCGATGGCCGCGTTGATGTCGGGGTTTGATACCGATCCTGCGCCAGTTCGCCGAAACATCGCTGTGTTCTTGGTCTTTCTTGCAGTATTGAGCGTCGGGATCGCCATGCCGCGGCCGGGCCGATGGGCGTTGCGGCTGATCGCTGCGGTGATTGGACTGTTCTATATCGCCTATTTCATCGAGGAAGCCGTGCTCTTGTCCCGAGGCAAACCGCAGGATCCCTCGCCGTCGTCACCGAGCGCCCTCAACGCGGCTCGCGGGCTTCTCATGTACTCGCTTCCATTCCTTCTTTTTGCGATTGGTCGCGGGCATAGAGTCCGCGATGATGAGAGCGATGGGTCGGATGCTGACCCCAATTCGATTTTCGACTGACGGACACTACAATGCCCCACCTTTGAGCCTCTGGACTGGCCCATCGCCGGCGTGCAATAGTGGCGATGATGCTGTTTCTGCTCATCATGGTGATTGGCCCCACTGGCGTCTTAGACTGAAGCACTGCGCTCGCGTGATCCTTGCCGTCCATTGCGATGGGGCCAGATGACGGACTTGATCGTGACCTGCAAGCGGCGAGATTCACTACTACGAATACGATGGCAGCGTTATTCTCGGGCGTGCTGGACTCCCGAGCTACCTCGGAGACATCTTGGCATCGCCGCGTACACACTCGGCCGAGATAGAGTGGTCGCCCGCTCAGGTCTCTGCCGGTCTCCCAACGTTCGATCGCTCAACTGATCCCGCGTGGTTCTGGGATGATGTGCCCAGGACGAGCGAAGGCAGGAGTCTTATCTGTGAGTTTGTTGAGGCGCCTCGACAGCAGGGCAATCCGAGTCGGGCGTCGGTCCAGTTTGCTATGGATGGCGCGCCGCATGAGCGCCTCGTGCCGGGCGTCTTGCTTCGGCTGTTCGAGCGAGCGACCAGGCAGTACGCAACCGTTCGTATCATCTCTTAGTGATCTTCGATACTCGCGCGTCCATGCACATCTCGCCATGACTGACCGCGACAGCGCGATTCTCGAAATCCGCCACATGCTGCAGAACCGCGCCTCACCGCGCCTGCACATGGCCACGCTTGTCAGCGTCACCGCAGCCGCGGGCTTCGCGACGTCCTTCCTGCTCCTCAGGTTCGGCCTGACGCGCATGGTGCTGCGGTATCCGCTCGCCGTTAGTGTCGCGTATCTCGTATTCCTCGGCTTGGTGAATCTCTGGCTTCGCCGGTTCCGCCTCCGGGAGCGCGCGCGAGGTGCCAGACACGTGGATCGCTCGATATTCGATTTCGTCGAGGTGCCAATCGACGCAATGTGGCGTGGCGGTGGCCCGACGCCCTTCGAGTTCGGCGGCGGCGGTGGCTTCGACGGAGCAGGGGCCTCGGGCGCATGGGGCGATCCCGCCGTCGCAGGTCAGATCGCCTCGAGCGTCGTGCCCCAATCGAGCGCCGCG
This sequence comes from Gemmatimonadaceae bacterium, assembly GCA_050733535.1. Taxonomy (GTDB): domain Bacteria; phylum Gemmatimonadota; class Gemmatimonadetes; order Gemmatimonadales; family Gemmatimonadaceae; genus Fen-1231. Next base: position 5,926 of record JBOHTH010000295.1, read on the forward strand.
GGCGGCACACCCACAAGTGCCGGCGGCGGAAAGGCAGGCTGGAGTTTCGACTTCGACTCCGACGGATGGCTGCTCATCGTCGCGGCGGTCGTCGCGGCGCTCGCGTTCGGCGTCGTCATCTACGTGGTGTACATCGCGCCCGCGTTGTTCGCCGAGTTGCTCCTCGATGCCGGGTTGGCCGCGGGACTGTATCGGCGTCTGGCAAAGGGTGAGCGGCGGACGTGGCTCGCTACGGCGGTGCGCAAGACGGCAATTCCTGCCGCGGCCGTCGCGTCGCTTCTCGCGCTGAGCGGCCTGATCGTACAGTCGGTGTACCCGGACGCAGTGTCCGTTGGCCGCGTCGTGGACCATATTCGGACCGCTCACTCCAAACAGTCCAACAAACGCTGAACCAAGCGCGTCCGCGCGCGATCCCACATGGCCCGATACAAGGCGCTCAAGAGCGTGGCACACAGCTTCGCGCACTCCTTCTCGAGCGTGATGAACTACGCTGGGCGCGACTATGCGATGTGCCACCTGATACGCCGGGCGAAACTGACGGGTACGCGGAGATTTCGACTGAACGTGATGACACGCAACTTGGGGCCGGTGGAAATGCTTACACCGGCGTTCGTGAAGGCCTGCGACAGCTATTGTCGGGACTTTGGTCGCCTCGTGACCTCCAACGGGGCGGCTCTCGACATGATCGACGAGGCGCAGCTCGAAGTGCAGATTGCGATCGGGCGTCCGACGCCCGCCGAGCCCAGGAAGCTCTACGGGCGCGTCACCGCGGTCATGCGAATCCGCGACGATCGGGGGAAGCCGTACGTTGGGCGGTCCGTCGAATCTTATGGATGCGCCGGCCTGCGCTGATGCCGACCGCCGTGCAGCGGCGGCCAACGCACAACGTTTCATGAGGCGAACCGAACTAGGTCAACTCATTCTCGCGTCGATTCTCATGCTCCTCGCGGGAATCGTGATTCATAGACTCTCTCGCTCATCGTTGGACTGGAT
>JBOHTH010000296.1:0-17590 GCA_050733535.1 Gemmatimonadaceae bacterium
GTCCCGCCTCCCGCCTCTCGCTTCCCCGCTAGAATAGAAACGGCACGAGCATCTTCGTCCGCGCCCTGTACGCCGGAAAAGTGTCCGGAAACTGCTTCAGGAGCAGTTTCTCCTCCTGCTTGGCCGAATACGTGAAGTACACTGCCGAAATCGCGAACAGCGACAGCCACCACGCGCCCACCACGATCGCCGTGCCGAGTAGGGCGAGCAGCATTCCCGTGTAGATCGGATTCCTCACGTACGCGTACGGCCCTGTGGTGACGAGCTCGGCGCTCTCCTGCACCGACATCGGCATCCCCCAGTTTCGGCCGAGGTAAAATCGCGCCCAGAACGCGAACGCAATTCCGATTGCGGTGCAGACGATGCCGATCGCTTCCATGGCCGGAGTCGCCGGGACGCGAACGTGGAAGGCATACGCTCTGCTTTCCGAGCGCGAGATGAGATAGGCAATGGCGACGAAGACCAACGTTCGAAAGATCCAGGCACCGCTGCGCCTCGACACCGTGCGCTTGGCACCGATCGCCGAGATCAGCCATACGACGCAGAAAAGTGTCCAGAGCCAGCTGATGATCAGCGTTGGGCGCATTGTTGAGCACCAATATCAGGTTGCGGTGCGGCCGCCGTCATCGGTCTCGAGCGCCGCTCCAAACAAACGGGTCAGCGCCTCGCGGAGTTTCAGCTGGTTCGCGTCGCCCACCCACGCCACGTATCCATCTGGCCGGATCAACGCGGCCGTCGGTGCGCTGACCGCGCCGATCACCGGGAGCTCCCAGGCGCCGGCGTAACTCGCGTCGACGGCCAGAACGCGATCTGTCCACGGACCGATGTCGATGCTCCCACGCTCGCCGAGATTGAGCAGCAGCGCGCGCGCCGCGTGAAGCAGCGTGAACAGGCGCACCGGCCCGCTCGCGGTGACCAGGTCGAGGTCCGGCATGCGCCGCCCGAGCAGCGGATGTCCCTCGCCGCAGTCGTAGCGGATATCCAATCCGGCCATTATTGCCGCCATTCGTTTGCGCGCGTCGTCCGAGCCGAGCATTTCTGCGACGGTGTCGCGGAGCGCTTTCGTGCGATCGTCCGGTCGGCGCAGGGCAACCGACGCCATCGAAATGCGCAGTACACGCGCGCCGATCGGATGGCGCTCCGTGTGATAGGTATCCAGCAGGCTCTCGGGCGACGTTCCCTTCACGACCTGCGCCAGTTTCCAGCCAAGATTCACCGCATCCTGCACACCAGTGTTGAGGCCCTGACCGCCATCCGGTGGGTGCACATGCGCGGCGTCGCCGGCCAGCAGGACCCGTCGCTCGCGGTATGCGGCGGCCTGCCGCGCCATGTCGGTGAATCGTGAGATCGACTTGGCGCTGTGGACTCCGTAGTCGGTTCCGTACACGGCAATGAGCCCGTCGCTCACATCGCGCAGCGTCGGCTCGCCCGATCCGACCTTCGCTTCAGTTAGCATCACGCCCACGACTCCGCCTTTCCCGTAGATGATCTGGCCATCGCGAATCTCGTACTCCTCCTTGCCGATCGCGTGCATTCCGGTGGAGGTGTGGCGCATGCCGAGCTCGGGTTCCTCCGTCATCTCCACTTGAGCAATCAACGAACTCGTCGTCGCATCTGAACCGGGGAACTCGATGCCCGCTGCCTTTCGGACGACACTGCGCCCGCCGTCGCAGCCGGCGAGATACTGCGCGCGCAGCCGCGTGCCGCCGGACAGAGCAACATCGACGCCGCTGTCGTCTTGCACGAGGCCGGTCACGTCACGTCCGCGGTAGAACTTCACCGGAAGTTCAGCCACCCAGCTCGCCAGAATACGCTCGATGTGCTTCTGCCACAGCCCGAGCCCGTATGGGTGGCGCGTAGGAAAGTCGCTGATGTCGAAGCGCACGCCGGCAAAGCCGCCGGTTTGCGCGATCTGGCCCTCCGCAAGAAACCGATCGGCGATTCCGCGCTGGTCGAAGATTTCGATCGTGCGTGAATGCAGGCCGCCCGCGCGCGAGCCGGCGAGCTCCTGGGTGGAGCGGCGCTCGACTATCGCGACATCGATCCCCGCCAGCGCGAGCTCAGCGGCCAGCACCAGTCCAGTCGGCCCACCGCCTGCGATCACCACTGCATGTTCCGTCATCGCGACCTCCATCATTCAAAATGAGCGCGAAGTTTGAACCCGTGCATGGGGCTTGCCGCAAGGCCGGGGGCAGATGATAATGTTCTGTGGGAATGCGACGCCTCTTGGCCTGTGCCGCGCTCGCGGCGACGACGGTTCTGTGCGGTGTGGCTCCCCTTCCCGCCCAGGGTGCGACGATCACCGGTACCGTTTTCGTCGACGCCAATGGCAACGGAGTCCGCGACGCGGGAGAGCGCGGTCTCGCAAACGTCCCCGTATCGAATCAGAACGAGGTCGTTCTCACGGATGCAAACGGCGCGTATCGGCTCCCAGCCGGGACGACCGGCGTGACGTTCGTCTCCGTGCCCGATGGCTACCGCGCGGTGGGATCGTTCTGGCACGGAGTGAACACGGTGCCGGCGACGGGCGATTTCGCGCTCGCTCCGACTCCACGAACGACGACATTCACTTTCATCCACGCCTCGGACACGCACATCGCGCCGGCGGTGCTTGCCCGCACGCAGCGCTTTCGCGCGATGGCGGATTCGATCGCCCCGGCGTTCGTGATCATCACCGGCGATCTGGTTCGCGATGCGCTGCGCGTGGGCGAAGCTGAGGCTGTCGGCTACTACGAGATGTTCGGCCGCGAAGCGGCACAGTTTCACGTCCCGGTGTGGACGATTCCGGGGAACCACGAAAACTTCGGCATCGAGCGCGGGCAGTCGAAAGTGGCGGAGACGAATCCGCTCTATGGGCGCAAGATGTATCACCACTATCGCGGACCCGACTACTACTCGTTCACCTACGGCGGCGTGCATTTTGTCGGGCTGAACTCGGTCGACATCGACGATCAATGGTATTACGGCCACGTCGACAGTCTCCAACTCGCGTGGCTCGAGCGCGACCTCGCCCTGGTCCCGGCATCGATGCCCGTGGTGACGTTCAACCACATCCCGTTCTTCTCGTCGTTCGACGGGGTCAGTGGCTATCGCGAAGATCCGCCGGCGCCCACGCTGATCACCGTGCACGGCAAGACGCAGTTCCGGCACACCGTCGCCAACGCCGGCGACGTTCTCGCGGTGCTGCGCAAACACCGTCATGTGCTGGCACTCGGCGGCCATCTCCATGCCGGCGAGCACATCGAGTACGACATCGACGGCCTCAAGACCAGTTTCAATAATGTGGCTGCGATCGTTGGGCCGTCGTTCGCAGCGGGATTGCAGTTTGAATCAGGGTTCGAGGTGTACACCGTGCGGAACGGCGTGATCGAATCGGGCCGATTCATTCCGCTCGGCATGGACGCCCGGAAATAGCGTCGCAATGACAACTCAGAAGTCTTGCGTCACGGTTCATATGGCTGCAAGCCTCGACGGTTTTATCGCCCGCAAGGATGGGCGCGTCGACTGGCTCGAAACATCTGACGAGTTTCCCGGCGGCAAGACCATGGAGCCGGCATTCGTCGAGGCGTTCCTCAAGACGATCGACTGCTACGTCATGGGGTCGCGCACGTACGAGACTGCGCTCCGCTTCGAAGCGCAAGGTTTCGGATGGGCGTATGGCGACAAGCCCACGTTCGTCCTGACGAGCCGCGAGTTGCCGAGGACGCGGGAGAATGTCGAGTTCTATTCCGGCGATCTCACTGCACTCGTGAACGCTCGGCTCCGCCCCGCGTTTCGCAGCATCTGGGTGGCCGGCGGCGGAATGGTCGCGGGCGAATTCCTGCGGCTCGGCCTCGCCGACGAGCTCCGCTATTCGATCCTGCCGGTCGTGATCGGCGAGGGGATTCCCTTCTTCGAGAAGCTTGGCAAGGACGCGCCGCTGCACCTTGCTGACGTCAACGCGTACAAGAGCGGAATGGTGGAGCTCCGCTATGAGGTGCGGGGACGCACGAGCGCCGCCGCTACTTAGGCGTCGCGCGGAAGAGCCCGCCCGATTTGGAGTCCTCCAGCATCCAGATCGCGCCGTCGGGAGCCACGGCGATGTCGCGGATACGGTGCCCCATATCCCAGCGGGTCGTCGGCGTGGCGCCTCCCTTCCCGTCGAACGTCACCAGCGTCAGCGACTTGCTGGCCATCCCGGTGATCAGCGCATCACCGTTCCACTGCGGAAACATCGCGCCGTTGTAAAACGTGAAGTTTCCTGGCGCGATGACCGGAGTCCAGTAGATCACGGGCTTCGCCAGATCAGGCCGCGTATCGGGACTGTCAATCGGCACGCCGTCGTAGTTCGTCGCGTATGAAACGAGTGGCCAGCCGTAGTTTTTGCCCGCCTCGATCAGGTTCAGTTCGTCGCCGCCCCTCGGCCCGTGTTCGAGTTCCCAGAGGCGTCCGTCCGGCGCGAACGCCAGCCCGTACGGCGTGCGATGGCCGGAGGTCCACGTCTCGGACGGAGTGAGGTTGGGTCCGGGGAACGTGTACGTGCGCACGACCGGCGCCGTCTTGGCGGTCTCGGTGTTGCGCGGCGGATCGGTCACGGGAACCGTCGCCGCGCCCACCTCGCCCGCGTGCGGATTGCCCGGCGCCGGCGTTCCGTCGAGTGTGAGCCGCAGGATTTTTCCGAGAGGCTGATTCGGATCCTGCGCCGGCGTCATACGCTGGCGATCGCCGACCGTCAGGAACAGGTACTGTTTGTCGGGCGAGAACGCGACTGCGGCGCCAAACTGTCCGCCGCGCCCGCGTTCACCATCGCGCCAGATGACCTGGAGCCCTTCGAGGCTCGCCGTGCTGTCGCTGATCGCGAGCTTTGCGCGCGCCAAAGCAAGGCTCGATCCGCTGGGCTCGCCCGGCTCCGAATACGTGAGGTAGATGCTCTGGTCGGTCGCGTAGTTCGGCGAGGCGTACACGCCGAGCATGCCGCCCTGCCCCTGTGCGAGGACGGCCGGGACGTTGGTCACCGGCGTCTTGGCGCCCTGTTGGGTGACTAACCAGAGCGGGCCGACTTTCTCTGTGATGAGCATCCGTCCGTCGGGCAGAAACGCGATGCGCCACGGCAGGTCGAACGTCGCGACCTGGGTCATGGTGAACGGCAGGGTTGCTTCGGGCGTTTGTGTGCCGGCGTTGACCTGCGCCTGAGCAGAGGCCGCAACAAGAGTCACAACCAGAGTGGCCTGCGCAAGTCTGTTCATGCCGTTCTCCTCGTGAGTTATCGCCTTCGATGAACACTAGCCGATCGACGTGGCCTCGGGCCACCCTCGCCAGTGTTGCGCGGTTGCCACGCACAAAATCCATCGTAGCCAAATTGTTGCGCGCCGCCCGTTGCGTCCGGCGCCCCATTCATCGCATAGTCTTGAGATGACCATCACTCTTGAACCCCCCAGCGCCCACCTGATCACCAGGCGCCGCCTCATCGGAAACTCGGTTCGCGTAGCTGCCGCCGCGTTCGCTGCGTCGCTCATGCCACCGAACGTGCGACGCGCGCTGGCGCAGCAGCCGCTCCGCGGTGGGCAGCTGAGCGACATCAAGCATGTCGTGCTCCTGATGCAGGAGAACCGCTCGTTCGATCACTACTTCGGCACGATGGCCGGCGTGCGCGGGTTTGACGATCCGAACGCGCTCACGCTGGCCGATGGCCGGTCCGTGTTCCATCAGCCGGACGCGCAGCATCGCGATGGCTACCACCTTCCATTCCACCTCGACACGCGCACGAGCAGCGCGCAAAAGATTCCGTCCACGAGTCACGCATGGTCGGTGCAACACGAGGCGTGGAACGGGGGCAAGATGGATCAATGGCTCCCGGCGCACCGCAAGGCCGACGGCGCAAACGGTCCGTACGTGATGGGCTACTACAAGCGGGCGGACATTCCCTTCCAGTTCGCGCTCGCCGAAGCGTTCACGATCTGCGACATGTCGTTCTGCTCCGTGCTCGGCCCGACATGGCCCAATCGCATGGCATGGATGACGGGGACTATCGATCCTGACGGGCTGAATGGCGGCCCGATCATCAGCAACAAAGCGCCGCATGATGGCTACACGTGGACGACATACGCCGAGCGTCTCGAGAAGGCCGGCGTGACGTGGAAAGTGTACCAACAGACCGACAACTACGGCACGAACGTTCTTGAAACGTTCAGGCAGTTCAAGACGGCCGACGCCGGGTCATCGCTCTACGCGAAGGGGATGCTGCGCGGGCCCGAGGGCGAGTTCGAGTCCGACGCGATGAACGACCGCCTGCCGACGGTCTCGTGGATCATGCCGACGAGCTACCAGTCGGAGCACCCGGACTACATGCCGGCCGACGGCGCCGCGTTCGTCGCGAGCAAGATCGACGCGATCGCGGCGAATCCGGAGGTGTGGGCGAAGACGGCGTTCATCCTGACGTACGACGAAAACGACGGCATCTTCGATCACGTAGCCCCGCCGACGCCGCCTGCGGGCACCGAGCGTGAGTTCGTGAAAGGCTTGCCCGTCGGTGCCGGCTTCCGCGTGCCGACGATCATCGTCTCACCGTGGACCGCGGGCGGCTGGGTGTCGAGCCAGCCGTTCGACCACACGTCGTCGCTCCGCCTGCTCGAGCGGATCACGGGCGTGCAGGAGCCGAATATCAGCGATTGGCGCCGCAGTACGTTCGGCGATCTCACGTCGGTGTTCCGGTTCGACGCAGCGACCGCGCAGCCACCGGTGCTGCCCGATACGAGTGGGCCACTCGTGCTCGCACGGAACGAAACGAGTCAGTTGCCGAAGCCGTCGCTCGGCGGGGCGCAGGCGATGCCGGTGCAGGAAGTGGGAGAGAAAAAGAGAGTTCCTTCTATTTGAGCGCGGCGCGCCTCTTCGACACCACGATGAGCACGACGGCCGCCGCCGCGCCCCAAATGAGGGAGGCGAAGAGCCATCGTTCCGCGCTCGGCAAGCCAGTCGAAATGCCGGCGGCGTTCATGTCGCTGATCCACCCGCCCATCGCAGAGGACGCCCCGTAGCGGCCGGAGAGGACCGTAAGCATGGACCGGGACAGCGCGGCATCTCCGAACATGGCGATGCCGAAGCTTACGCTGGCGTAGAGGACTGGCACGCCGAGGATCCACACGGCCGGGGTCTCCGCGCCGATCGCCGCGGCAGACGCAAATGCATAGGCGATTGTGACGGATGCGAACGGCACGAGCCACTCCCACGCGAGAATGACCGGCACTCGCCCACTCGGCCCTCCAATTCCCTTCGCGATCGCGTCGACTGCGACGACCACGAGCAGAAAAGCCGCGGTGCCGGCCATCAGCCAGACCCATCCGGCGAACGCTCTGGTCAGCGCGTGCGTCGACCGGGCGACCGGCATCGCCGCGTGATACACACGGCGCTTGGGACTCTCATCGTGCCAAATCAGCGCCGGCAGGATCAGCGCGAGGTAGGTGATGAAGACCGTGACTTCCGGTGTGTACGCAAAGTTCGGGAGTGGGTGAGACAGGCGATACGCGTTGGCCGTCACGCGAATCGCGACCGTGCCATAAATCAACAAGGTCGCGGCCAGCAGAATGCCCATCGCTCGCAGCATCAGCCCAACGGAAAGAACCTGCTCGGTCGCGACGTCGCGCCAGCGAGGCGCCGGGTGCATTGCGATGGCAGTCACTTGACGCCCCCCGCGGTTGCGAGGAGTTCGGCGTGGCCGCGATCGGCGTTCGATGCGGCCACGGAGACTCCCCTGGGATTGAGGAGCGCGAGCGTCGCGTCGCTCAGACTCAACGGGACCACATCGCGCACTGTCGCTCCGGCGCTCGCAAAGCCGGCCGTGATTTCGCGCTCGTCGCCCCAGACCACCCAGTCGAGGTCGCGCTGCGTCGTCGTTTGGCGAACCGAATTCGCCTTGAACAGCGACCCGCCGCTCCATCCCTCCGGGAGGTCCGCGCGATAGCGACGCAGTCCGTGCTTCATCTCGTTCAGAGGCAGCTGCGCGCGAAGCTCGCCGTTCCGCAGCACGCCGATGTGATCCGCGAGCGTCTCGAACTCCGAGACGTGATGCGTGCAAAGGACCACCGTAGTCGGCGTGCTGGCGAGATGGTCCACGAGCACGCCGAGTGTCTCATCGCGCATCACGGGGTCGAGGCCGTCGGTCGGTTCATCGAGAATCAGGACTGGCGCACGGTGAGCGAGCGCCATTGCCAGATGCACCCGACGGCCCTGTCCCTTCGAGAGCGTTCCCAGTTTCTGGTCGAGCCGGAGGTCGAACGCCTTGAACAGCTGGCTGGCGTACTCCCAGTCCCACGTCGGGAAGTACCGTGCATGGTGTCTGAGAAGGCGCCCTGTCTTCATCCACCCATATCCCCACTCGAGCTGTTCGGGGACATACCCGACATTGGCGCGCAGGAGAGGTCCGTGCGTGCGCGGGTTCAGTCCGAGCACCTGCGCCGATCCAGATGTCGGATCGATCAAGTCGAGGAGCAGCTTGATGGTCGTACTCTTCCACGCGCCGTTCGGGCCGACCAGGAGGAAGACGGCGCCAGTGGGAACCTGAAGCGCGACGTTCGTGAGCGCCGTGACCGTCTTGTACTGCTTGGACAGGTCGTGCGTGGCGATCGCGAGATCGCTCGCCGCCAACTGCGTTGGGAGTGGTCCCGGCATCGGATTCCTATTTGGTGTTGGAGGAAGACGCGGAGCGGATGGCCTGAATAAGATCTTCTTCGGTGAGGCCGTTGCGGTGGGCATCGCGTAGGGCGCGGGCGGCAACGCCTCGCATGAGCGCCTTGCGCTGCGTTCCGTTGAGGCTCGGCTTGACGACGTACGTGCCCTGGCCGCGGCGCACCTCGACGACGCCGTCGCGCTCGAGTTCGCGATAGGCCTGGCTGACCGTGTTGGGATTGATGCGCAGGTCGCCGGCGAGCTGCCGCACCGACGGGAGCGGCTCGTCCACGCCGATGCGGCCGAGCACGAGGGCGCGGCGCACTTCGTCGACGATCTGGATGTAGATAGGCCGCGGGTCGGCTGCGTCTATGGAGATGAGCATGGAGAGTGTGCGTTAGTGCACTAGCTGACTAATACACTAAGAAGGTGACACGGCTGATGTCAAGGACGGTCGGTTTTTCGGATGTGAGTGAGAAGTCTTGGGAGTGGAGTGATTGGTCGTTGGCTCTGGGACATGGCCGCGGCGATCCCACGGCCAATAACCAACCACTCCACTCCCGGAGCATCTCACCCATAGCTCAGACCCGGACTCCCCCTATCTTTCGAAAGTCCCCCTCACCCGCACTCCAATACCGGACCGTCCCATGAAACGATTTTTCCTCGTCGCCGCCCTGGCTGCTACCTCATCCGTCGCCTCGGCCCAGGCCGTCGGCGTGACCCTCTCGGAATGGAAAGTCGAGCTCACGCGCGACACGGTCCACGCGGGTCCGGTGACCTTTCGCGTGAAGAACGCCGGTACCATGACGCACGGCTTTTACGTCAGTGGCCCGGGCGTCGACAAGGGAGCGCACGACATTCCCGCTGGAGAGGAAGGGCGGCTTACCGTGACGCTCAAGCCGGGGACGTACGAGGTGTACTGCCCGCTGGCGGACATGACGCACAAGGCGGCGGGGATGGTCAAGAAAGTCGTCGTGATTCCAGCTGAGGCGGCGCCAGCCAAGAAACTCTGACGTAATGCGGGACTGCCAGCAGATGCAAAATGCAAAAGAGGAATGCTGACGGCGATGCGGGACTGCCAGCTGATGCAAAATGCAAAAGAGGAACGCGGAGCTTCGATCGTCGCCGCATTCCTCTTTTGCATCCTGCATCAGCTAGCAATCCCGCATTGCTATGGAACCGGTGCGGGTTTGCCGGCGTCCAAGTGATCCCAGTTGAGAATAGCGTTGAAGCCGAGGAAGTACGTCCCCTGCGTCTGCCAGCGCCAATACGGACGGATCGCGAACGACACGACGTGACCCTTGCCGATCGGCGAGTCCACCAGCTGCGCGCGGTCCGAAAGTCCTTCCATGCCGGCGAGGGCTCCTGACAGCAGCATCTGCATCGTATCGGCCGGGAACCTGATCACGACGCGCGGCTGCGTCGCGGGATTGACTGCCCCCCGTCCGCCGAAGCCACCGAAGCCGCGCCCGCCACGGCCACCGCGTCCGCCCGCGCCACCGGCTGCACCGGTTGTTTCACTCTCACCGCCGATGGCGATCGGCGACACGGGCACCGTGTTCTCGCTGGCCATCGGATGCGTGTTCTGGGCGTACGCATCGGCCACCCCGCGCCCGCCGCCTCGCCCCGTGCCGCCAGCGTTCAGGACCGGGCCTTGACTGAAGTACACCGGGAGTTGCTTGTCGGCGATCCCGTACACGAGCGGGCTCTTCATGTCCGCGATGACGCCACGGACGATCGCGCCCCGCGCGAACAGGCCCACCGGATTCTCGACGGTGAGCCCCGGTGTGAGGTTGTACTCCGGGAAGAGCGTGGCGGTCGAGCCTTCTGTGATCAGCGTGCCGCCCTCCTGCACGAACTTGTAGAGGTTCATCAGCCCCTCGACGCCCATGCCACCCCGGATGTCGTCCGTGGAGTCGGGCGTGCCGAACGCCGGCGTCTCCGCCGTCTTCTTGTACGGAATTGGTGCAGTGCCGGTCATCGCCACGCCCGCGACCGTTGACGCCGCGGTGCCGCCGGTGTGCGGGAAGATCACCACGTCGTAGTTCGAACGGATGTTCGGCATGTGCGCCAATTCCTTGTCGCCCATGTAGGTGAACGGCACGCCGTACGTCTCGAGCGCGGCGCGCACCCATCCTTCATCCTGCGTGCGGCTCCAGCTGTGCAGGTAGAGGATCCGCGGGATGTCGAGCGAGTGCGTCTTCACGCTTGGCGCAGAGGCCATGGCCCAGCCCGAGAGGCCAAGTCGCTTGAGCTCCGGTTCAATCTGCGACGCGTTGGCGTTCTGGATCACGATTGCGCCCGCGCGGAAGTGGTGGCCGTCCGCGTCGAAGTCATCCTCGGCGGCGGCCATCTTCACGTCCTTCAGCTTGTCGCGGAACGTGATGATGTTGTTGTCGCCCGTGTGCTCGACGACGATCACCGGTCCGCTGCCCGTGATGCCACCGGGTGCCGTGACGTGCCCCTTCACCGGCGTCATCGCCTCGGTGAGCAGGTTCTTGTCGGTGATCGGTTCAACCACGATGTCGCGCATGTACTGGAACGTCCACCCCGTGTCGTCGTACGGCGACGGGTTGTCTTTCGGGAATCGCTGCACCTCGAAGTAGATGTCGGCGACGGTGCGGTACGGCTGGTCGCCGCGCGCGATGTAGTCACCCGGTTTGACATCGACGGTGCCGACCTTGAACGCGGTGGTGGCCTTATTGAATTCGAGCCCTTGATCCATGAGCTCGTTCACGGCGTCGGCGGCGTCCGCCTTGCGGCGCTGTGTCGCCGGAATCACCCAGCCGTACGTCGGCCCGGTGGTGCCCTTCTCGGTCGCGCGCTTGTTCTTGAGCCAGTAATCCTCGAGGAAGATGTCGCGGTCCCGCGCCACCCGGTTGAGCGCGAACAGGATCGCCGATTCCTGGATGTTCGTGTTGCTGCGCGGCCCCCAGGCCACAACGGCAGGCGTGGGATTCGGGCGGAACCACTCCCTGCTCTGGTTGACGCGCACGGTCGAGGTGTCCGGTCCGTAGCTCTGCACTTCGTAGAAACGGCCGAGCGCGTTGTGCGCGTGGGCCACGAAGAACATGTAATTCGGCACCCAGCCGTCGTAGTAGTCGTACGTCCACACGCCCGGGACCCCGCGCTTGGTCATCTCGAGCACGTCGTTCTCGGCGAGCTTCCACCACTCGTCGATCGTGATCGGGTCGAGCTGGTCGTTGTACGGCCCCGTGCCGGTCGACGCGTAGAGCAGCGTCTGCGCTTCGTGCAGGTCGTGCAGAATGGTCGGGTGCCACTCGTTACCGAACTTCTCGATGTTCCGCGTCAGCGCAAGGAACTGGCCCATGCCATCGCGGTTGTTGTCGTGCTGGACGTATTTGCCCCAGTACATCATCAGGCTATTTCGCGAGACGCCGGGGTGTGCCTTGGAATAGTCGTACGCTTCGACCACCTTGTCGCGGCCGTCTGTCTCAACCACGGGTGTGATGATCGTGATCACGTTGTTGCGGATGGCCTGGATGAACGGCGTCTCCTCGACCACGAGGCGGTACGCCAGCTCCATCAGCATCTCGGGGCCGCCGGTCTCAGGCGAGTGCATGCCGCTCGTAATCCAGTAGATCGGCTTCGCCGTCTTGATGAGCGCGCGCGCCTGCGCTTCAGTCGTCTTGCGCGGATCGGTGAGGAGGGCGAGATCCTCCTTGTACTTGTCGAGGTTCTTGATGATGTCCTCGCTGCCGACCACGAGGACGCTCATATCGCGCCCCTCTTCCGACTTCCCGATCGTCCAGTACTTCGCCCGCTTCGGCGCCGCCTTGGCGATCGAGGCGAGGTAGGCATTCATCTGCTCGTTGTTGTCGAGGATTCCCCACGTACCGATGATGTGACCCAGGCCCTTCAGGGGCGTCGGCACCGTCGCCGACGCGGGAAGGTGATCGACGAGTTCAGTCGTGATGCGCGGGTCGCGCATGAACCGCTTGATGAGCTTTGTGTACTCTTCGTCGTTCTTCTGCTGCGCGAGCGCCGAGTGAACCGGCACGATCAGCGCGGCCGCGGCGAGTGCCGCTCCGATGATGCGATGGATGGTCGTACGCCTGCTGGACATCCTGCCTCCTTTCCTGGTTCGCGCGAGTGGGGGGACTAAGAAATACGCACTGCTACTGGGGTCGGTTGAGATGGACAGGATGCGGGATGCGGAATTTCGACCCGGCGCGGGGGGCGGAAATGGAATCCGAATTCAGGGCTCCACTTCCGCGCTCCGCACCGGGTCGAGTTCCCACTTCCCATTCCACCTCCGCACTCCGCGCCGGGTCGAGTTCCCACTTCCAATTCCACCTCCACCTCCGCACTCCGCACCGGGGCGAAAACTCTCATCTCCCACTCGTCATTTGGAATACTGAATGACGTCGTAGTAGCTATTGATGTGTCCCTCACGGTACGCGGCGAGCTGCCCCATCATCGAGGCGAGGATTGTCGGGCCGCGCATCCCGCCGCCGCCTCCGTAACCGCCACGGTTGAACACCGCCCGAATGAAGGTGCTTGCCGAGTCGAGCGGAAGCGTGGCGACATTTTCGAAGAATTTTTGCCCATCATCGCTGCCGTTCCACAGGTACTGCTCGACGTTCGAGAGATAGAACGCGGTGACGGTGGCGTGGTGTTCCTTGAGATAGCTCGCGACGGCCCTGATCGCCTTATCACCCGCGAAGTTCCCGACGAGCGGCACGATCGCGTTGTCCAGTTCTTGCTGGCGCAGCGCGCGGTAATTGGCCTCGCTCGCGATGTAGCCGCGGTGCGCGCCCTGCCCGTCCGTCTGCACCATCAGGTCGGCGTATGTGGGCATTCCGCGACCGTAGCCGCGAAAGTTGCCGCCCCGGCCGCCTCCGAAATTGTATGTGAGTTCCGGCCCGGCCTCCGAGAACGCCGAGTAGACGTACTCGATGCCCGCGAGGTCGGAATCGCCGAGCGCGAAGTGGTGGTGCGTGGTGAGCCACTCCTTCACGGCCTTGAGGTTTCGCTGGTAGAGCGAATCGCTCGGCGGTACCGCGGCATACGCGTTTAGCAATGAGTCCGCGCTCGCGGTCGTGTCGAGTCCAGCGGGGCGCGGCCGCGAGAAGAGGCGCGAAAGAAAATCGGCGCGATTGTCCGACATCTCGATGACGGCCTTGTAGAGCAGGTGCTCCTGCAGATTGCCGCGCCGGATATCAAAAATGAACGCGAGCTTCGGCCTGAGCGCGACGATGTAGGTTAAGTTCTGGTCGGGGCCGACGCCGAGATACACGCCGCCGGGTTTTGTCGTCTGGAGGAGCGTCGGGATCACGTACTGAAACGCCATCTCGTTCGAGACGAAGTTGTCGGAGCGGAAATAACCGCCCGGCTCCGAGAAATCGGTGACCAACTTCCAGTACGTGCTGTCGTCGAGGCGCGATGGCAGCTCCTGCGCGGTGGCGCGAGCTGCGGTCGCGAGCGCCACCATGCACGCGACCGCACCTGCCGTCAGCGAACGGACGAACCGTGCGTTTCTCAATTGGACTCTGAGCATTTCGTGCCTCTGATGTTCTAAACGCCGCAAGAATATACATGACAGGACGATGACACGAATTCGACGCGTCCTGTCCATGCGCTGCGGTGGGCGCGAGATTCGATTCGTAATCTGCATCACCAATCGCCTTCGCGACGCCGCGCGTGCGCATTTCCCCCATCAGGATAGAGCTATGCAGACGCTGTTCCGCAATGTCATACGAGGCGCGCGTCCGTTGACCGCGCTCGTCATCCTCACGAGCGTCGTCGCCGCCCAAGGCACACGCCCAGACTCCGCAGCCGCGCGCGAAAGCGCCGAGATCAACCGCTCGAGCGACCCGCTCCTGGATGGCGTGCGATTCCGTTCGCTTGGCCCCGCGAGCATGGGAGGCCGCATCGACGACATTCAAGTATCGGAGAGCAACCCGAACATCATTTATCTCGGGTACGCCGTCGGCGGTGTGTATCGCTCCGTGAACAACGGCACGTCGTTCGAGCCGGTGTTCGAGACATACGGATCTGCCTCGATCGGCGCGATGGCGATTCATCCGACCAACCCGAACATCGTGTACGTCGGGACCGGTGAAGCGAACAACCGCCAGACCGCTTCGTTCGGCGACGGCATCTACAAGACCACCGACGGCGGGAAGACCTTCAAGAACATCGGCCTCAAGGAGACGCAGACGATCGCGCGCATCGTAATCGATCCGCGCAATCCTGAGGTCGTGTACGTCGCTGCGGACGGTCACCTGTTCGGACCGAACGCGGAACGCGGCATTTACAAGACGACGGACGGCGGCAAGAGCTGGAACAAGATCAAGTACATCGACGAGAACACGGGCTTCACCGATCTCGTCATGGACAAGTCGAACCCGAGCGTGCTCTACGCGTCGAGCTATGAACGGCGCCGCACGGCGTGCTGCTTCAATGGCGGCGGCCCCGGGAGCGCGATCTGGAAGACGACGGACGCCGGCAAGAGCTGGACGAAGCTGACCGGGAACGGGCTCCCGCCCGGCACATACGGGCGCATCGCGCTCTCGCTGTACGCCAAGAACCCGAACGTCGTGTACGCGCAGGTCGAGGCAGGCGCGTCGGGCACGCCGCTCGTGAGGGCTGCGGCCGGTGCGGGTGGTGGCGGCGGAGGTGGCCGAGGCGGGTATGACTGGTGCAACAACGCCGGTCCCGGGCACGGGTTCGCCAATGCGGCCGCGGCGACAGGACAGAAGGTGCCCGAGCTCGATGCCGCAAAGGGCGGTTTGTTTCGCTCGGACAACGGCGGGCGCAGCTGGAAGCTGATGAGCAATTGCGAAGCGCGCCCAATGTACTTCAGCCAGCTGCGTGTCGACCCCGAGAACGACAACAACATCTACGTCGGTGGACTTCCGGTCGCGAAGTCACTCGACGGCGGCAAGACGTTCGCTACGCTCGACGCGGCCGGTGGCTACGGCGAGCCGGGCCACGTCGACCAGCACGCGATTTGGGTCGATCCGAAGAACACGAACCACATCATGGAAGGCAATGATGGCGGGTTCGACGTGTCCTACGACCAAGGTAAGAACTGGGACTTCGTCAACACGATGGCGACGGGCCTTGCGTACTGGGTGAGCGCGGACATGCGCCATCCGTACAACGTCTACTTCGGCCTGCAGGACAACAATCCGTGGGGCGGACCGAGTTCGGTGCGCACGGCACGCGGAATCCTGAACTCGAACTGGTTCCTGCTCGGCGGCGGCGATGGATTCCAAACCGCGGCCGATCCGACAAACCCGAACACTGTCTACACCGAGTCGCAGGACGGCAACACGGCACGGTACGATTTCACGACGGGCACGCAAAAGAGCATTCGCCCGATTGCACCGCGCGGGCCGGCACCGAATCTCGCCGCGGAGGGCAGCTGCGTCGACGGTAAAGCGCCCGGTGGCGGTCGTGGAGGTGGCGGTGGTGGTCGTGGTGGCGCAGCAGCAGCCCAAGGGAACGTGGTCAACGGCCAGCCCGGCGAAGTCTACCGTTTCAACTGGAACACGCCGTTCATGCTTTCGCCGCACGATGCGAACATCGTGTGGTACGGCGGCAACCGGCTGTTCAAGTCGTACAATCGCGGCGATTCATGGGTCGCGAGTGCCGACCTCACCAAGCATGTGGACCGCTGCAAAGTCAGCGTGCTCGGCGTCGCGGGCGACAAGGAAGAGCTCTCGAAGAACGACGGCCTTTCCGAATACAGCACGATCATCGCCGTTTCGGAATCGCCGGTGATGCCGGGCGTGGTGTGGGCCGGTACCGACGACGGCAACCTTCAGGTCAGCCGCGACGGCGGCGAGACGTTCACGGAGGTCGGCAAGAACATCACCGGGCTCCCGGCTGGCGCGCTCACGAGCGACGATCCGTTCTGGGTCGCGCGCATCGAGGCATCGCACTTCGACGCGGCGACTGCGTACGTGGCGATCGACGGCCACCGCAGCGATGACCTGCACCCGTATGTGTTCGTCACGCGTGACTACGGCAAGACATTCCATAGCGTGGCGGGGAACCTGCCATCGTATGGCAACCTCCAGGTGATCCGCGAGGATCCCAAGAGCAAGAATCTGCTCTACGCGGGCACGGAATTCGGGTTGTTCGTTTCACTGAACGGCGGCCAGAAGTGGGAGCCGTTCATGAACAACTATCCGACGGTCCGCACGGACGACATCCTCATCCACCCGCGCGACGGCGACGCGATCATCGCTACACACGGGCGCAGCATCTGGATTGCGGACGACATCACGGCGCTGCAACAGTTCACGCCGGAGGTCGCAGCGGAAGGCGTGCACCTGTTCGACGTCCGCCCGGCGATTGCGTACCACAACGACTATCAGGCGAGCCAGCAGATTGGCGGCCAGAAGGTGTTCGTGGGTGAGAACGCGCCGCGCGGAACGGCGATCTCGTATTACCTGAAGTCGGGCGCAGGGAGCGTTGAGGTCTCTGTTTCAGACGATCAGGGGCACATGCTCTGCAAGTCGGAAGGCGACAAGTCCGCAGGCATCCACAAGGTGCAGTGGTCGTTGGTCGAGCCCCTGCGCGCACCGGCCGGCGCGTTTGGCGGTCGTGGCGGTGGCGGAGCGGGTGGACGTGGCGGAGCAGCGCCGAGCCCGAGTTGCACTGCGGCCAACACGGGCCGTGGCGGCGGGCGTGGCGGGGCAGGCGGGGTACAGCCGGGGAACTACACGGCGACGCTCACCGTGGACGGCAAGACGATGACGAAGCCGGTGGAGTTGCTCGAGGATATTTGGATGAACGAGAAATAGACTAAGAACGGCATAACTGTCTGACAGGTCCCGTCTGACAGTTATGCCGTTTTTGTTCCCCTCGCGGCGCGATGCCCGGCGAGCGCATCTCTGTTCGTTGGTCAGAGAAAAAACATTAACCGCGGATTCCGCGGAAACGGGCGGATCGCTCAGTGCACACTGAACGATCC
>JBOHTH010000297.1:0-2062 GCA_050733535.1 Gemmatimonadaceae bacterium
CGACTACGCGGTGGATCTCGCTGATTTTCTGATCTCTCGCGGCGCAACGCTGGATGCATGCTCCGCCGCACGCCTCGGCCGGTTGGACGCGCGTAGCGCGATCGTGCGCTCCGACCCGCGCCGCGTGCACGAGCGCGGCGGTGATGGAAAAACGCCGTTGCATTGGGCCGCGACGATTGAGACCGCCGAGTTTCTGCTGGAGAGCGGCGCCGATATCAATGCGCGCGACGTGTATCACGAATCGACGCCGCTGCAATATCTCATTCGCGAGCATCAGGATGTGGCACGGCTGCTGGTCGCACGTGGGGCCGACGCGGACATATTTGCGGCAGCGGCACTCGGCGATCTTGCGCGGGCGCGGAAACTGCTCGACGCCGATCCTTCGTGCGTGGCGATGACGGTTTCGCGGCGTTCGTTCCCGATGCAGAATCCGCGCGCCGGGGGAATCATTTACATCTGGACACTCGGCCAGCACAAGCGGCCGCACGATGTCGCCCAGGAGTTTGGGCACGGTGCTATTCGCGAGTTGCTGATGGAGCGCAGTTCGCCTGTTCTTCGGCTGGCGATTGCCTGTGAGGCCGGCGACGAGAGCGCAATCGAGCGGCTCCAGCGAGAGCGGCCGGCGCTGACGAAATCGCTGCCGGACGAGCTGCTCTACTCAATTGTGGCCAATGCGGCG
The DNA here is from genome assembly GCA_050733535.1 of Gemmatimonadaceae bacterium. GTDB lineage: Bacteria > Gemmatimonadota > Gemmatimonadetes > Gemmatimonadales > Gemmatimonadaceae > Fen-1231. The sequence continues at coordinate 680 of JBOHTH010000297.1, forward strand.
AACAGCAAGCTCGACGTGGTGCGCTGGATGCTGCGCGCCGGCTGGCCTGCAACGGCGCAGGAGCCCGGCGGCGTGACCGCGCTGCATTGGGCTGCGTTTCACGGGAATGTTGAGATGGCGCGTGAACTGTTGGCGCACCATGCGTCAACCGAGGCGCGGGACAAGACGTACGACGGGCGTCCGATCGACTGGGCGCAGCACGGGTCGGAGAACAGCTGGCACCGCGCGACCGGCGACTACGAGGCGATGAAAATTCTGCTCGGCCCTTCGGATTAGTGATGCAGGTCACGGGTGAGCGTGTGATCGCGAGTGTGACAGCGGCCACGCGGCGGGGGTAATCAAAGTGCAGGCCGCTCAAGGCGCCCCCCGCCGTGACGCTTCACCGTCGGTGTTGAATGCGCTCGATCGCAGTTCTTGCTCTGCTGTTGCTCGCCGGGTGCGATCGATCCCCCACCGCGCCGGCCAACAGGCTTCTCGTCACCGCGTTCGCGACACCGGATACCGCGAGGGCCGGCGATCCGATCAGCGTGATCGTCGCGATCACGAACGTGAGCGATCAGCCGCAGACGTATGAGGCGAACTTCTGCGGGCCCGCCTATCACGTCTTCGACGCCGCCGGCGCTGACCTCGACAGCGGGGGCGTCTGCGCGGCCTTCACTCAGCTCAAGACGCTGGCGCCCGGAGCACAGGACGTCTACGCCGCGGAGTGGGCGACCACCAGCGGCTCACCCGCGGCCGCACTCCCTGCCGGCACCTATACGATCCGCGGTGTGACAGCCGGCGACGGGGTCGAGAATCTGCCGTACACGGTGGAGCTGATCCCCTGAGTGCAGGTGGCGGGCCGCCGGTTGCTGGATTCAGTCCTCGTGGCGCAGTTTATTTGGAGAGTGGTTGACGGACTCGACCATTTCCCGAGGATGCCATGTCACTGGCCAGAACTCGCGAGGCACTCCGCATTTGCGTGGGATCGACCTTGGCGTCGATCACCCTCTTTGCGTGCGGCAAACCGGTGCCTCGTCCAAAGGCGTCGATGCGTGCGGCTGCGCCGATCGGGCTGTTCGGATCATGGACGCAGTCGGGCCCCGGTGCGCACGCCGATACGCTCGTGCTGCTGCCGGACTCCGTCGCGCATGGCTGGGATCGTGAGCCGGGAACGCGCGCGATTGCGGTGACCAGATGGAAGATTCAGTACCGTTCCAAGGACCCTGCCGAGTCACGACGCGATCGGCTCGGCATGACCTATCAGGACGGCGGAGATCTGTCCTGTGAGGTCGCGCAGGATTCAACCTGCGTGAGCCTGCCCGTTTTCTGCCTGGGTGACGCGGCCGGCTACGACTGCATGGGCTTTCGATATCACGGCGACTCGCTCGCGCTTTCGAACGG
>JBOHTH010000298.1:0-17194 GCA_050733535.1 Gemmatimonadaceae bacterium
TCCGCGCGATGGGAATTCTGCTTGTCGCCGGCCGTCTGTTCGGCGAACCTGATCCGGCGCTCGACCCGGCGCACGCGCCGCGCGAGGTGCTCGTGAGCGAGGCGTTCGCGACCCGCTACTGGACTGCGCGCGATTCGGTGGGAAAGCGCATCCGGATGAACCGCGGCGACCCGTGGTCGACGATCGTCGGAGTCGTGGGGAGCACGCACGACGCAGGCCTCGCGAAGCCGGCTGTTGCCGAAGTGTACAATCAGCTCGTGTCGACCGCGGCGAGCGGCATGCCATGGACGCCGCGCGACGTGGCGTTCGTGGTGCGCACGTCGGGGAACGCCGCGGATATTTCTTCCGCAGTCCGCAGCGCCGTGCACTCGGTTGCCCCCGCGCTTCCCGTGTACCGGCTGATTCCGTTGAGCTCGCTGCTGCAGGACGCCGAGGCGCGCACGACGTTCACCGTGCTGCTGCTCAGCATCGCGGCGGTCGTCGCGCTGGTGATCGGCACGATGGGGATCTACGGTGTGGTGGCGTTCCTCGTCGCGCTGCGCACGCGCGAGATCGGCCTGCGCCTCGCGCTCGGTGCGCAGCCGGCGGACGTGCGGGCGATGGTGGTGCGGCGCGCGCTGGTTGATGCGGCGATCGGCGTGGCGGTAGGCGTGGTGGGAGCCGTTGCGCTCACGCGTGAACTATCGACGCTGCTCTTCTCGGTGAAGCCGAGCGATCCGGTGTCGCTGCTGTCGGCGGGAATGCTGCTGCTGGTGACGGCGCTGGTGGCCAGCTGGATTCCCGCGCGGCGCGCGGCGCGGCTTGATCCGGCGATTGCGCTCCGGAGTGATTGACTCGCGCGTGTGCAGTCGGATTTATATGAAGCGTGCTTATTAGGAGATTTGGAACGTGGCGAAACTTGTGTACGGAATGAACCAGTCCCTGGATGGTTACGTCGACCACATGAAGCTGGGACCGCCGCCGCCCGCGGCCTTTCGTCACTTCATCGAGCACGTGCGTGGCCTGACGGGCTGCATATATGGTCGCCGCCTGTACGAAATCATGCGCTATTGGGACGAAGGCCTACCTGACTGGGATGCGGTGGATCACGAGTTCGCGGCGGCTTGGCGAAATCAGCCGAAGTGGGTCGTGTCGCGCTCGCTCAAGTCAGTTGGTCCCAACGCCACGCTTCTCGCGGATGACGTGGAGGCGGTGATACGCGGGTTGAAGGCTGACCTGACTGGCGAGATCGATGTCGGCGGACCGGAGTTGGCGCGAAGTCTGACCAACGCCGGTCTCATCGATGAGTATCGACTGTACCTCCGGCCCGTTGTGCTTGGTGGCGGTACGCCATTCTTCGCCGGCCCTCGGCCACCGCTTCACTTGGTGGCCCGCGATCTGATCGCCGAGGACTTGATCAGGTTGACCTACGTCCCCGCCTGAACCCTGGTTGACCCGACCTCACCCCAGGTTTTTCCTGAAGCAGTGCTTCTCGCCCACCTCCAGCTCCGTCTTATCCAGCTGCACATACCGCGCGATCTTCTCTGGGTATGCCGAGAGCTCAGCGTGCTCGAAGCCCGCTGACAAAAACAGCTCGTCCGAATACGAAACGGCAAACAGCTGCTCATACCCCCGCTTCCGCGCGAGCTTCTCCAACGCCGCGATCAGCGCTTTTCCATAACCGAGCCCCTGTACGTCCTGCGTCACCGCAAGCGACACGAGCTCGACGATTGTCGGCGAGTACTCATCCAGCGCCGCGCACGCAACCACGCCGCCGTCGGCATCGCGGATCACGCGATAGTCCGCAAGATGCGCGTACGCGAACTGTTCCGTGCGCTCGAGCGTGAGCCCTGCCGTGACGTATTTATTGTTGAGCGCGACAAGTTCCTGGATGTCGCTCTCGTTTGCCCGTGAGACTCGCATGTCCTCGCTCTCCGCTAACGCTCGACTGCCTCGAGCCGCGTCAGCGCGACGCGGATCGGCACCACCGTGACCACTGCGCACAGCATGAACGCCGCGCCAAAACCAAATACCATCCCACCGATGTCCGCGTCCTGCCGGTATATGCGCGACGAGAGAAAGCTGAACACCGGCCGTGCCTCCAGCACCACCACCGCACCGATCACCGCCACCGACGCCATCATGAAGAGCAGCCCGCCAAAGCTCGTCGGAATCTGCGCGGCGTTCTCCGTCTCAAACTGCGGAAAAACCGTCCCAAACCCAATCGCGAGTCCGCTGATCGCAAACGTCATCATCGCAATAGTCACCGTGGACACCACGAACATGAAGGGCGTCACCTTCAACAGATAGTCCGTCACGCCAACTATAAGCAGCGCGAGGATCAGCAGAGGCGCGGTCCCCACCCAAAACTTCGCCCAGAGCAAGTCGCGCATCGACATCGGGCTCGACCTCAGCAACCAGAGCGTGCGCCCCTCGAGTGAAACACCCGGGAAAATGAACCGCGCGGCGATCGACGCGAGCACGAATCCCGCGAGCACGAGGTTCAGAAAAGGCACCACGTTCACCAGCCACATGGTGATCCCCTCGCCCCGGAGCGGCAGGAACTTGATGTTGAACACATATACCACCACGAGCACAGCGAGCAGGATCAGCTGCGACCACTGCGTGGTGTCGCGGAAAAAGACGCGCATTTCCTTCATCAGAAGTTCGCGCTTGAGCACGCCGAGCGGCTGCAGCATGCGCATCACAAAGCGCGAGAAGATCCCGCTGCGCGCCCAGCGCTGCCCGCTCTCCTGCGCCTTGCTGAAGCCGGTCGTATAGAACGCGCGGTGCAGCAGGGCGCCAAGCACAACGAACGCGGCCGCCGTCGTCCACAGCATGTACACCGCGAGCCAGTCGGGTTTTTCGTTGAGCAGGCCCATCACGCTGCGCTGCACCCACTCGGATGGCAGCAGCGGGGAAGTCGGCGTGCGCAGCAAGGCGACGAAATCTACCAGCGACTTGAACTTGTCTGGATTGGCGAGCTGCTCGGGGCGAACGAGGCGAAAGAGCAACACGATTCCCGCCGCCGCGACAACGGCCACCACGCTGAGAATATCTCGCGTCCGCCGCGCGGGGAAAATGTTCACCAGCATCAGCGTGATCGCGCTCCCGATCACCGCCGGAATCACGAGGAACGGGACGAACACGGCCAGCGCGAACAATCCAAACCCCCAGCCGCCGCCATACACCCAGCCGTACGCGGTGAACACCGGAATCGCCATCAGCGCCACCATCCAGCTCGACGCGATCACCGTCTCGAGCATCTTCGCGCCGTACAGCCGCAGCCAGTCCACCGGTCCGGACACGAGCAGGTCGAGATCCTTCGCGAGAAAAAAACTCGAGAGCGCCGTGATGATGTTCGACAGCAGCAGGATCGCGAAAAAACTCACGAGCATCAGCCCCAGCAATTTCCCCGAGAGCAACGGCCCGATTTCCGGAATCCCGCGAAAGTACGCGAGCAGCTTGTACAGCAGCCCGAAGATGAACGCCCAAAACAAAAATCCGATCACGGCAAGCAGCGCGACCCGCACCCCGCGTCCCTTGCTGTCGCTCACCGACCGCGCACGCGCGGTGAGCACTTTCGGCGTGAGCAGGTGCAGCAGGCGGGGATCGGGTAAGGCAGCGACCGCGGCGCCATTGACCGCAATGGCCTCTGGTCCTCGGTCTTCGGTCCTCGGTCTTCGGACTTCAGGCATCGAGCACCTCCACCAGATCCCGCGCCGCCGCCTCGCCCGTCAGACGCATGAAGATCTCCTCCAGCCCGCCCTTCTGCTGTGCACTCGCGCGCAGTTCGTTCATCGTCCCGCTCGCGACGATCTTTCCGCCCGCGATGATCGCAATCCGGTCGCACAGCGCCTCGGCCGCGTCCAGCGTGTGCGTGCTCATCAGGATCGTGTGCCCGCGCCGCACATACTCCTTGAACAGCTCGCGCAAAATCTTGATCGACTTGGGATCGAGCCCCACATGGGGCTCGTCCACCACGATCACTTGCGGCCGATGCACGAACGCCGAAGACACGATCAGTTTCTGCCGCATCCCGTGCGAGTAGCTCTCCACCAGCTCGTCGCGCCACTCGGCGAGATCGAACAGCGCCATCAGCTCCTGCGCGCGATGCTCGACCTCCGGCCCATGTTCGCCGTACAGCCCGGCAACGAACCGCAGGAACTCGGCGCCGGTGAGCTTCTCATATATGAATGGGCGATCGGGAATGAACCCGAGCTTCGCCTTCGCCGCGATCGGATCTTTCGCGATGTCGATCCCCGCGATCTCCACCTTCCCGCCGGTCGGCTTCAAGATCCCGGCGATCATCCGCAGCGTCGTCGTCTTCCCGGCGCCGTTCGGTCCCACAAACCCGAACAGTTCGCCGGCCGGCACATGCAGGTCGATCGAGTTCACCGCGGTGAACGTCCCGTACTTCTTGGACAGTCGCGTCAGCCGGATCACTTCGCCTCCAGCACTTTGATCGTGAGGTTGCCCATCAACTGCAGCAGTTCGGTCTGCCGCGACTGCCCGCCGATCACAAACCGGAGGTGCGCTGCGTCCGCCGGAAATTGTCCGAAGGTCGGGTCCACCGCGACCCACGCGCCGAGCCACACCTCGGGCCAGGAGTGGTAATAGAACTTGCCGTTCACGTACAACAGCCCGCTCGCGAACCGCGACGGAATGCCGATCGAGCGCGTGAGCGCGACCAGCAGCTGCGTGTGCTCGTTGCAGTCGCCGCGCCGCGACCGCGCGATCGCCACCGCGTTCGGCACACTGAACGTCGCGACGCTCGCGACCGAGTCGCTCACCCACTGGTTGAGTTTCTGCACCATCACCCGCGGGTCGCGGTCGAGTCCGACGATGCGGATCGCCAGCATCGCGATCTCGCCGTCGTGCACCTGAAGCGTCGGTTCCGCCGCGAGTTCGTTGCGGAACCGCTGCCTGAATGCCGGCGTGAACATCGCGCGGATCGAGGTCATGCCTGCGCCGATCGTCGCGTCTTTCTCGCGCACCACGGTCAGCGTGTCGCCGCTGAAATGCTGGCGTCCGCCGTCGAGATCGTAATCCGTGAACCGCGGTGCGCCGAGTTTCACGGTCATCGCGAGCAGCCGCGTGCGGCCGACCTTCGCGCCCGCGGCGATCGCTGTGCGTTCCTGAATGTCCTCAGTGCCCGCATTCGCGGCGGTGGCGCGGTCGCGCGCGATGCGCCAGTTCTCGAACGCGAGCTCGTACGCCATTCGGTGGAGCGTGAGCCCGTCGGGTTGCACGGCCTCCACGACGCGTCCCTGCGCGTCCACCCATTCCGACGCACCAGTCGTGGAGCCGGTGCGCTCGACGTGCCATGCGCGCACTGTGTCCGTGAGCGCGTCCACCCACTCTCCCTTGTCGTCGTCAAAGCGAGCGCTGTCGACGAGCGTGAACAGTGATTCTGCGTCGATCCTGAACTCGGCGGTGGCGGACATCATCGTCGCCGGGTCGAACGCCGGCAGCGAATACGTCCGGCCGGTGCGCGGCTTGTCGCCGAGCGCGATTGCAATCGGAATCACCGCGGGGAACACGACCGGCCCATTCACACGCACCCGCTGGCTGTCGGTCGGTACGGTTCCGGTGAACTTCACGTACACGATGGCCGAATCGCCGTCGGCGCGTCCGCCCGAGTGCGCCGGCGCACTGCGCGAATCCACCTGCGTGTCAAAAGTTCTGAACGAAAGCGCGCGCGAGAGCTTCACCACCGAGCGCTTGGAGGTGCGCTCCGTCCCGTGTCCGGTCGGCGAGGGCAGGTCGGTGACGAAATAGTCGGTCGCGTCGATCCCTGTTGCGACGGTGTCGATCGTCGTCGACGCGAAGCCGATCACCTTGCCGCCCTTTGCCACGGCGAAGAACGTTGCGCTCGGACTCAGCCGCAGCGCGGCCTCCGCGAGGCGCTGCGGACGTCCCTGGAAATACTCGCGGCGCACCAGTGCGGTGAGCCCCACACTCCACGCGCCGAGGATCACGACGGCGGCGAGGAAGCGGGCCTGGCCGCGGCGCGCGAACTGGGACGGCACTGCCCCTAGCCGCTCTGCGCGTCGCGCGCCCGCCGGTAGAACGCCGCCGCGTCGGCGGGGCGGCCCATGCGGTCGAGCACAATCCCCACACCCTTGAGTGCGCGCCAGTTCCCCGGCTCCAAATCAGATGCCCGCTCGTACGCCGCGAGCGCATCCTTCAGCCGGTCAAGTTTGTTCAGCGCCTCGCCAAGATAGAAATGCGCCGGCGCCGATTGCGGGCTCAGACGCGCCACGTGCGCGAGCGGCTCGACCGCGTCGCGCCATTTCGCGCGGCGGCAGGCGAGGATTCCGAGTTGGAGCAGCACGCCCGGGTCGTCGCTGCGGACCTTGGCCGCCTTGCGGAGTTCCAGTTCCGCGTCATCGTAGCGCAGACGGTTGGAGAGGATCGTCGCGCGCGCGCAGCGCAGCACGACGCCGTCCGCGCCTGCATCGATTGCGCGCAACAGCACGCTCAGCGCGCCCTCGATGTTTCCGCGCTTGTCCAGCGCGTTGGAGAGCGCGACCGCGGTCCTCACGTCGGCCGGATGCGCATCGTGGATGCTCTTGAGCTCGGCGAGCGCGGGCAGCGGCGTCGGCGGCGTGACGGCGCGCTGCTGAATGGCCGGCGTGCGCAGCGACCGCAGCGGCGGCGACGGCGGGAGCGCTGCCGGCGGCGCTGCGCGGCGCGGGCCGCTCACTTCATTTTCCGCGACCGCGCCGCCCGGGCTCTGCAGCACGCCGTCGACAAACGTCGCACCGGCACGCGCGTCGGCGTCGTCGCTCACGTCGAACGACCATTCGCCGCACACGGGCGGCTCTCGGATCCCGAGGGCGGTATCGCCCTCTCCGGCCTCGCCGTCCTCTCCGCGCTTCTCACCGGGGGCGAGAAACGGAGTGCCCTCGAACCCGCCGAGCGGGAGCTGCTCGGGGTCGGAAACGTGGTGGATGCCCAGCGGGGGCGTGCGGTCGGTCACGTGTTGAAATGTAGGTGAGGGCAGGGCGCGGTGGGAACAGCGAGTTAACTGGTTTCTTGTTGGTTGGTTAACCGAGGTAGAAGGAATTGGTTCCGGCCAATTTCGTACACCTCGTCCGCTTGTCTGCGGGCCGCTGACCCGTCAGCTTTCTCAGGCTATGCCCGAAGACGCCCTCATTGTTCGCGGTGCCCGCGAGCACAATCTCAAGAACATCGACGTCACGATTCCCCGTGACCAGCTGACGGTCATCACGGGGCTTTCGGGCTCGGGAAAGTCTTCGCTCGCGTTCGACACCATCTTCGCCGAAGGGCAGCGGCGCTACGTCGAGTCGCTCTCCGCCTACGCGCGGCAGTTCCTCGGGCTGATGGAAAAGCCCGATGTCGACGCAATCGAGGGGCTCTCGCCCGCGATCTCCATCGAGCAGAAGACCGCCGGCCACAACCCGCGGTCCACGGTCGGCACGGTCACGGAGATCTACGATTATCTCCGCCTGCTCTATGCGCGCGCGGGCACGCCGCACTGCCCCAACTGCGGCCGCCCAGTCGAGCGCCAGAGTGCCGGACAGATCGCCGATGCCATTCTTGGCTGGCCCGAGGGAACAAAGCTCGAGATTCTCGCCCCGCTCGTGCGCGGGCGAAAGGGTGAGTTCCGCGAGCTGTTCGAGTCCGCGCGCAAGCAGGGGTTCGTGCGCGCGGTGGTGGACGGCGAACTGATCGAGCTCGCCGAACCGCCAAAGCTCAACCGCAAGGTGAACCACGACGTCTCGATTGTCGTCGACCGCCTCAGCGCACGCGCCGACGACCGCGGCCGCCTCACCGACTCGCTCGAGACTGCGCTGCGGCTCGCCGATGGGATGGTGCAGGTTCAGCGGTACGCAACGGGCGGCAAGAGCGAAACACAGATGTTCAGCGAGAAGTACGGCTGCCCGGTCTGCGGCATCTCGATGCCCGAGCTCGAGCCGCGCCACTTCTCTTTCAACTCGCCATTCGGCGCCTGCCCCGCGTGCAGCGGGCTCGGCACACGCCGTTCCGCGAGCGCCGAACTCGTGCTCGGCGATCCGAGCATTTCGCTGCTCGAGGGCGTCGTGCTCCCGTGGGGCGAGCCGGACGGCTATCTGCGCCGCGTGATCCTGCCGGCGCTCGCCAAGCAGCTCAAGTTCGAACTCAACACGCCGTGGGGAAAGCTTCCGACGCGCGTGCAGGAGGTGCTGCTCCACGGCCTCTCGAAAAAACGCGGCGATCCCGAGTCCGCGGGCAAGTGGGAGGGGATCCTCTCCAACGTGCAGCGCCGCTACAACGAGACGACGAGCGACGCGATCCGCAGCGAGCTCGAGGAGTACATGGTCGTCGCCGTCTGCCACGAGTGCAACGGGCTGCGCCTCAAGCCGGAATCACTGGCGGTCACGATCGCCGGCAAGAACATCGGCGAGTTTGGCGAACTCTCGGTGAGCGACGCCAACGATTTCGTGGGCTCGATTCCGATTCGCGCGCCGGGCAAGCCGGGACTCGACGCGGACATCGCCGGCCCGGTGCTGAAAGAAGTCCGCGAGCGGCTGCGTTTTCTCGTGGACGTCGGCCTGGAATATCTCACGCTGAACCGGAGCGCCGAATCACTCTCAGGCGGCGAGGCGCAGCGCATTCGGCTCGCGACGCAAATCGGCTCGCGCCTTGTGGGCGTGCTCTACATTCTCGACGAGCCGAGCATCGGGCTGCACCAGCGCGACAACGCACGCCTGCTCGCGACGCTCATGCGGCTGCGCGACCTCGGCAACACGGTGATCGTCGTCGAGCACGATGAAGAAACCATCCGCGCCGCGAATCATTTAATTGACCTTGGACCCGGCGCCGGCAAGCACGGCGGCGAGGTGATCGCCGAAGGGACGGTCGCGGAGGTGATGGCGAATCCGAAATCGATCACCGCGGCGTATCTCTCGGGACGGAAGCGCATCGACGTGCCCGCGGAGCGACGGCCGCGCGACGTGCGCCGAACGCTCCGCGTGGTGGACGCGCGCGAGCACAATCTCAAGAACGTGAATCTCGAAGTCCCGCTCGGACTTTTCGTCGCGATCACCGGAGTGAGCGGATCCGGCAAGTCCACGCTGATCGAGGACATCCTGCACCGCGCGCTCGCGCGTCATCTCTACCGCGCGCGTGTGATTCCCGGCGCGCACACGCGCATCACCGGCCTCGAGCATCTCGACAAGGTCATCGACATCGACCAGAGCCCGATCGGCCGCACGCCGCGTTCGAATCCGGCGACCTACTCGGGTCTCTTCACGCCCATCCGCGAGCTCTTTGCGGAAATGCCCGAGGCAAAACTCCGCGGCTACGGGCCCGGCCGCTTCTCATTTAATGTGAAGGGCGGCCGGTGCGAGTCGTGCCAGGGCGACGGTCTCGTGAAGATCGAGATGCATTTTCTCCCCGACGTCTATGTCACGTGCGAGACGTGCAAAGGCAAGCGCTACAACCGCGAGACGCTCGAGGTGCGGTTCCGCGGGCTGAGCATCAGCGACGTGCTCGAACTCACGGTCGAGGACGCGCTCGCGCTCTTCGAGAACCAACCGCGCATCGCGCAAAAGCTTGCGACGCTGAACGACGTCGGCCTCGGCTACATCCACCTCGGCCAGAGCGCCACAACGCTGAGCGGCGGCGAGGCGCAGCGAGTGAAGCTGGCGACCGAACTTTCAAAGAGGGACACGGGACGCACGCTGTACATTCTCGACGAGCCGACCACCGGTCTCCATTTCGAAGACGTCCGCATGCTGCTGCACGTGCTCCATCGGCTCGTGGACCGCGGCAACACCGTGCTCGTGATCGAGCATAACCTGGACGTGATCAAGACGGCCGACTGGATCGTCGACATGGGCCCCGACGGCGGAAGCCGCGGCGGCACGGTCGTCGCGGCGGGGACGCCCGAGGAGGTCGTGCGGACGAAGGCGTCGTACACGGGTCAGTATCTCGCGCCAATACTCGTTGCACGGTGAGCTGACGCTTACGGCGGGGTGACCGCCAGCTTCGGCGCGGTGCGATGTAGCTTTCGACCAGCCCCCTTCTTCGTTTTCGACGCACATGGTTTCACTTCTGGATATCATCGGGCCGGTCATGGTCGGGCCGAGCAGCAGTCATACGGCCGGCGCGTGCCGGCTCGGTCTGCTCGCGCGCTGTCTCGTGGGCGGCACGCCGGAGAAGGCACGGATCGAGCTGCACGGCTCGTTTGCGCGCACCGGCGAGGGCCACGGCACGGACAAGGCGCTTGCCGCCGGACTCATGGGCTTTCGTCCCGACGACGAGCGCATTCGCACGGCGCCGGAGATCGCCGAGCGCGAAGGACTCCGGTACGAGTTCGAGAAGACGACGCTCAGTGAGGACCTGCATCCGAACAGCGTTCGCCTCACCGTCGAGCGCGGCCGCCACGCGCATGTGATGGTCGGGTCGTCGCTCGGTGCCGGTCGCGTGTTCGTCACGGAAATCGATGGCTATCCGGTGGAAGTCCACGGCAACAGCCACACGATCGTGCTGCTCGCCGAGGACGTGAAGGGGTCGATCGCGCGCATCGCGGCGATCCTGGCGGAGGACAACTGCAACATCGCGACGCTGCGTCTCAGCAGGAAAGAGCGCGGCGGCGACGCGTTCATGGTGATCGAAGTGGACGAACAGCCCAGCGAGAGCGTGCGCGATGCGATCAGGAGTTTGAGCTGGGTGCGGTGGACGCACCGGCTGGATAAAGTCTCGGCGTAGGACCGAAAAGACCGAAGACCAACTACGTGTACGCATCCTTAGCTGCCGCCATCAAAGACGCCGAAGCGCAGGGCAAGCCGCTCGGCGTGCTTGCACTCGAGACCGAGGCGCGCGATCAGGCGCGGCCCGTCGGCGAGATTCGCGACGCGCTCGCACGCGCGCTCAAAGTCATGCGCGGCGCCGTGGAGCAGGGGATGACCGGCGACCTTCACTCCGCCAGCGGACTCGTCGGCGGCGATGCGGCAAAGCTGCGCAACGGACCCGCCGGTCCGCTTTCCGGCACGCCGTTTCGCGACGTGCTCGCCCGCGCGCTTGCGGTGCAGGAAGTGAACGCGGCCATGGGTGTCATCGTGGCCGCACCGACGGCCGGCGGCGCCGGAGTGCTTCCTGCGGTGCTCACCGGACTCGCTGCGGCGCGCAGGATTTCCGACGAGCAGGTGATCACCGCGCTGGCGTGCGCAGGGTTAATTGGCGCGGTTGTCGCTGAGCGCGCGTCGCTGTCGGGCGCTGAGGGCGGCTGTCAGGCCGAGACGGGCGCGGCCGCTGGAATGGCGGCTGGTGCGGCCACGGAAATGCTCGGTGGCTCCCCCGCACAGGTCGGCCACGCCGTCGCGCTCGCGCAGCAAGCGACGCTTGGCTTGGTGTGCGATCCACTCGGCGGGCTGGTGGAGCTTCCGTGTGTGTTCAGGAACGCGACCGGCAGTGCGATCGCGCTGGCCGCAGTAGAGATGGCGCTCGCGGGGATCACCTTTGCGATACCGGCCGACGAAGTGATCGACGTGATGGGAGAGATCGGGCGTGAGATGGACGTACGGTACAGGGAGACGGCAGGCGGGGGGCTGGCGGCGACGCCGACAGGGCGGAGGCTGGCGAGGGAGCGAATCGTCCAAATCAAGAGGGGGGACTCTCGCATCGAGTAGCGTCCCGATTCTCGAATCCCAACCCCGCTTCTCGCATCAGCCGGGAAGTCCCGCCTCCCGCTTCCCGCTTCCTAATAGAAGCGCCGCCCGCTGAGGTAACTAGCGATTTTCCCGTGTCGGAGTGAAACTTCGGTACGCATCCCCTTCGTAGTGCCATCCAGAGCCAACCCGAGAACCTCCTTATGGTCACGCACGAAGACATCGTGAGTTTCCTCGATCGCCTCGCCGCAGACGGCGCGACTTCCACCGAAGTGTCTGACGGGATTTGGAACGTTCGCCCGGCCGGCGCGCTCGATTTCGGCGTCGTCGTTCACTATTCGCCCCCGGTGGTCGTCCTTCGGGTGAAGGTCATGGATCTTCCCGCGGGGGTACCGCAACGTACGGGGCTCGAGCATCGCCTGCTCGAGCTCAACGGCAACGACCTCTTGCACGGATCATACGGCATCCAGAAAAACGAAGTGGTTCTCACGGAGGCCCTCGAGCTCGACCACCTCGACTTCGAGGAGTTCCTCTCCGCGTACGAAAGCATCACCCTGGCGCTGGCGTCGCACATCCGCGAACTGGCGTCGTTCCGCGAGGCTCGCTGACGATGGGCATCTTCGATCGCATCGCCACGCTGTTCAAGTCCAACATCAACGACCTGATCTCGAAGGCCGAGAATCCGGAGAAGATGCTGGACCAGATTCTGATCGACATGCGCAATCAGCTTGCGCAGGCCAAGCAGCAGGTGGCCAGTTCGATCGCCGATGAAAAGCGCCTGAAGGATCAGGCCGACGCCGAGTACAAGTCGGCGCAGGACTGGGAGGCGAAGGCGATGCTCGCGGTGAAGGAGGGGCGCGACGACCTCGCCAAGCAGGCGCTGCTCCGCCACACGGAGAGCCTCCAGCACGCGAACCAGCTGGAGGAGACGTGGAACATCCAGCAGGCGACGGTCGAGAAACTCAAGAACTCGCTGCGCGACCTCAACGACAAGATCGAAGAAGCCAAGCGCAAGAAGAATCTCCTGCTCGCGCGGCAGCGTTCCGCGCAGGCGCAGCAGCGGATTGCCGCGACGATGTCCGGCATGTCGGAGAAGAGCGCGTTCGAGGCGTTCGCGCGCATGGAAGAAAAAATCGCGAACAACGAGCGGCAGATCAAAGCGTCCGTGGAGATCGACGAGGAGTTCTCCGGCGACCGTCTGCAGAGCGACTTCAAGAAGCTCGAGCGCGTGGCCGGCTCGGCGAGCGCCGATCAGCAGCTCATGGCGCTCAAGGAGAAAATGGGGCTGCTCCCGCCCGGCAGTTCGTCGCCCGCGCGCCAGCTCGGCGCCGGTGAAGAGACGGTGAACGCAGAGATCCGGGAGAAGAAGTAGCGCTGATGGCGGCGGCCGAAGCCGACGCCGGCGCAGTGCGCCGCGTCCAGCTCCTGCCCGGACTCACGGGAGTCGTCCTCACCGTCCTCCTGCTCTGGCTCGCGGGGACGGTGGCAGAAGTCCTGCTGTTTTTCTTTCTGGCCGTGCTGATTGCGGTCTATCTCGACGCACTCGCCGCCTTTCTCGGCAAGCGGCTGAAGCTTGGGCCGCGCCGCGCATTTGCGCTGGCGATTGTCGTAACGTTTGCGGCCGTGGCCGGGATCGGTGCGCTGCTCGTGCCGCCGGTCGTCGAGCAGACGCACCAGCTGATCGTGAAGCTCCCCGACTATGTGGTGGTGTGGAAGGATCGTCTGTCGCGCATGCTCGCGGATTTTCCGGCGCTTCAGGCGCTGGTCACCCCCGAGAGCCAGGCGAAGTTTGTCGCGAGCGCGCTCGATCAGGCCCAGGGGTTCGTCGGAGGCCTGCTGCCGAAAGTGTTCAACATCGCACACGGGTTCATCGACATCGCGTCGATCCTCGTGATGGGGTTGTATCTCGCGCTGCGCCCCGCGACGTACACCGGCTTCGTCGTCTCGATCACGCCGCCGCGGCACCGTGAGACGACGCGCGCGGTGCTCAAGTCGCTCGGCACGACGCTTCGCTCGTGGATTCTCGCCCAGATGTTCACGATGGCGGTGCTTGGGATGCTCACCGCGATCGGCCTGTGGGCCCTGAACGTGCCGTACTGGCTCACGTTTGGATTGTTCAGCGGGCTCGCCGCGATCGTCCCGTTCTTCGGGACACTGGTCTCGACTGTCGTGCCGGCGGCGTTCGTGCTTGGCGGAGTGGGCGGGCCGGTTGGCGCGCTGCTCGTGCTCCTGCTTGGCGTGACGGTGCACTTGATCGAAGCGAACGTCGTGGCGCCGATCGTTATGCAACGCGGCGTGGATCTGCCGCCGGTGTTCTCCATCATGGCCGTGCTGATTGCCGGCACGGTGCTCGGCCCGCTCGGACTGCTGGTGGCGGTGCCGGCGCTTTGCATCGTGATGATCGTCGTGCGGAAAGTGCTGATCGAGGGGGTGTACAAGGATGGGGCGCCTGCAGACTTCGCCCCGGTGCGGAGCGCGGAGGAGGAGCTCGGGATTCAGGTCGGCGAAGCGCGAGGAGATTGAGTCCCTCGAGGCCAGCATTCCTTCCGCAGTTCGCAGCGGGTCGAGTTCCGCAGTCCGCAGCGGGTCGAGTTCCGCAGTCCGCAGCGGGGTGTCTTACCTCCTCGCCGCAGTTCGCAACCTTTCGGTGTCGGTCGCAACCCCACGATGACACAATTCCCGCGCGCGGATCACACATTGCCGCGTGCCCACTCTCGCGCTCGACATCCGCAACGTCACCCGGCGTTATCGCGCCGGCGTCTCGGGCTGTTCCGGTGAAATCACCGCGCTCGATCATGTCTCGCTGACGGTCGCCGAAAGCGAGTGCGTCGGCGTCGTAGGCGCAGCCGGCGCGGGAAAGAGCACACTGTTGTTGTGCGCAGCGGGAATCCTCCGGCCGCACGAGGGCACGGTCATCGCCGCGCCGGCGGCGTTCGTCGCCCGCCGCGGGAGCAGCGAGGCCCAGCTCGGCTCGCACGGGGCGCTCACCCACGCCCTGCGTGCCGCGCCGCGTCTGCTCTGCCTCGACGATCCCCTTGCGCTGCTCGACGCGCCAGACCGCGAGCGGTACGTGACGCTCGTCCACGAACTCCGCGGAGCGGGCGTCGCGGTGCTCCTGAGCGCGCGGAGCGCTGGCGTGCTCGAGCTGTGCGCGTCGCGCATCATCACGCTCGAGTCGGGCCGGATTTCGCGCGCCGTGAATCGGCGCCGGACGCTCGAATTGGACGTGGGGATGCCGTCGTACGCAGAGGCGGCGCTCGCGAACCGCATCCCGACCGTGCGGCGCCTCGGTCAGGCGCTGCGCGTTGCCCTCGACGGCGTCACCGCGGAGGAAGTGCTGAGCACGTGTCTCGCGCTCGGGATTCGGGTGCACGGGTCACGCGTCATCACGACGGCCGCGCCAGGGAGAGTCGCGGAGCCGGATGTCGATGCGCCGGCGGATCACTAGGGAAGCGGGAGGCGGGACAAGCTCTCCCCTCGCTCCTCGCCCTTCGCGCCCCTAACTTTCTTCCGTGCCCGAC
This sequence comes from Gemmatimonadaceae bacterium, assembly GCA_050733535.1. GTDB lineage: Bacteria > Gemmatimonadota > Gemmatimonadetes > Gemmatimonadales > Gemmatimonadaceae > Fen-1231. The sequence continues at coordinate 15,122 of JBOHTH010000298.1, forward strand.
TTCCTCCTCTTCAACTCGCTCTCCCGCGAGACGGAACCGTTCGCGCCTGCGGACGGCAGCATCGTTCGTCTCTACACCTGCGGCCCGACGGTGTACAATCCTGCGCACCTCGGCAACTTCCGGACATTCCTGTTCGAAGACTTGCTGCGGCGCGTCTTGCGCATGCGAGGGTGGGGTGTCGAGCAGGTCATGAACCTCACGGACGTCGACGACAAGATTATCAAGCGCGCGACCGAGCAAAACATCTCCATCCGCGAGCTGACCGATCCGGTCATCGAGATCTTCCACGAGGACCGCGAATATCTGCGCATCCAGCGCGCCGAGCATTATCCGCGCGCGACGGACTTCATCAAGCAGATGATCGCGCTCGTCAAGCGGCTGGTGAAGAAAAAGGTCGCGTACCAGGCGGAAGACGGCTCCGTGTATTTCGCGATCGACAAGTTTCCGGCGTACGGCAAGCTTTCCCGCCTCGACACGCGTGAACTCAAGACCGGAGCGCGCGTCGCGCAGGACGACTACGCCAAGGAGAACGCGCAGGATTTCGCGCTGTGGAAAGCGGCCAAGCCGGAGGATGAAGCGTGCGGTGCCGCGTGGGATTCGCCGTGGGGGCGCGGACGCCCGGGCTGGCACCTCGAGTGCTCCGCCATGGCGATGACGATTCTCGGCGAGACGATCGACCTCCACTGCGGCGGCGTCGATCTCATTTTCCCGCACCACGAGGACGAAATCGCGCAGAGCGAAGCCGCGACCGGCAAGACCTTCTCGCGCGTGTGGTGCCACGGCGAGTTCCTGCTGACCGACGGCTCGAAGATGGCGAAGCGGGTCGGCAACGTGAGCACGGTGTCGGACCTGCGAGCGAACGGCGTCAGCGCGGCGGCACTGCGGCACTTTGTTTTCTCGACGCATTATCGGAAGCAGCTGAATCTCTCCGGCGATGCGCTGGAGGCTTCGTCGGAAGCGGTCAGGAGGATTGGCGACTTCGCCGACCGTCTCGAGCGGGAGCAGGCCGGCACGCCGGCGCTTGCAGAAGCGGCGGAGACGCTATTGATCGAGGCGACGAGCGCGCTGTCGGAAGATCTCAACGCGCCGCGCGCGATGGCGGCGCTGTTCGAGTTCGTCACCGCGGCGAATCGGGAGTTCGACGCGCGGGGGAGTTCGGTGGAAGCGCTGACCCGTGCGCGCGAGGCATTTCGGCAGGTGAACGCGGTGCTCGACATCGTGCCGGATCTTGGGCGGGACGACGGTCAGCTCGCGGCATGGGTCGAGCAAAAGTTGAGCGAGCGCGCGGCGGCTCGTCAGCGGCGCGATTTCGCGGCGGCGGACGCCGTACGCAAGGCATTGGAAGAGAAGGGGATAGCGATCGAGGATTCGCCTTCCGGGACGAGGTGGAAGAAGCTGAGGTAAGCCGGAAGCCGGAAGCACCGAAGCCGGAGGTCCCGATTTCATTCGGCTTCTGGCTTCCGGCTTCCGGCTTCAGACGCATCTTCTGTCACGACAACAGCTTGACTTGGCTTTTGCGTCTGCTTACTCTTATAGGCTCGCGCAAAATGCCTCTCGCTGACGTAGCTCAATTGGCAGAGCACCTGATTTGTAATCAGGCGGTTGCGAGTTCGATTCTCGCCGTCAGCTTTGCTGTCTGCGGGAGTTTGGGAGTTGTGAGTAGCTGAAAAAATGCTGGTAGAAACTGAAATACGGGAAGCGGAGTCACCGACGAATTTCGGCGATTCATGCGTTGGGCGCGAGGGTGATTTCGGGTTGGTTAGATAGGGTGGGGGACCCAAGTGGCCAACGGGAGCAGACTGTAAATCTGCCGGCTCACGCCTTCGAAGGTTCGAATCCTTCCCCCACCATCAAGGGTTCGAGGTGAGGGAAGTTTTACGGCAGGGCGGAGTGCGGAAAAGTTCGGATACGCGGGAGTAGCTCAGCTGGTAGAGCGCAAGCCTTCCAAGCTTGATGTCGCGGGTTCGAGCCCCGTCTCCCGCTCTGGATTGGCAAGGGAAGTGCGACGCTGTGCACGCATAGCTCAGTCGGTAGAGCACCCCCTTGGTAAGGGGGAGGTCATCGGTTCAATCC
>JBOHTH010000299.1:0-3737 GCA_050733535.1 Gemmatimonadaceae bacterium
CGCCTGCTCCGTGTTGTGCTTGGCCGCGTCGTAGAGCGCTGCGTTGACGTCCACCGCAGTCTTGAGCTGCTCCATCTGGTCGGCCGACACGAGGTTCGGATTGCTCTTCTGGATGTCGGACTGCCGGCGGAAGTTCGCGCGCGCCTGCGTCAGGTTCGCGAGCGCCTGCGTCTCGGACGCCTTGGCGTTCGCCACCTGCGCCTCGGTCTGTGCGACCTGTGCCTGATACTGCTGCGGATCGATTTGCAGGAGGAAGTCACCCTGCTTCACGTAGTCGCCTTCCTTGACGGAAAGCTTCACGACGCGCCCGGTGATGTCGGCGGAGAGGTCAGCCTTGGTGTGCGGGGAGACCTGCCCGCTGGCGGTGACCGACGCGACGAGATCGCGCTTCTGCACGGCCTCGATGCGCACGTCGGTCGGCTGGTTTCTCTTCTTGGCGGCCGTCACGGCGATCACGCCCGCAAGCGCGAGGACCACGACGCCCAAGATCCCGTACTTCATTCCCTTGCTCATGACGAGTCCTTAGCGAAGAGGACGGCCGACGGCGCTTTCCAGCGCCGCGAACGCCCTGTGGAATTCGAATACTGCGTTGATCCTGCCGGCCTCCGCCGTCTCGTAGGCACTGCGGGACTGCTGGAGGTCCACCAGGCTGTTGAGCCCGACGCGGTACCGCTCCTCGGCGAGCTGCAGCGCTTCGCGCGCGGCGACCGAGTTCGCCTCCTGTAACTTTAGCGCCTGATAGTCGGCGACGAGCGTGATGTTGGCCGCCTGAACCGTCGCCGTGAGCTTGAGCTGCTGGCTCTTCAGGTTGTATTCGGCGTCGCTCTGGTCGGCGGCCGAGGACTCGATCTGCTGCTCGCGCTGGAAGCCGTTGAACAGCGGGAAGTTCAGCCCGAGCGAGAGCGTATACGGATTGGATATGAACTTGAACGGAAAGTTCTGGTTCGATGCGCGGATCTGCGACGCCTGCGCACTCGACAGGACGAGCGAGCCGCACGTCGGGATTCCCGAGAGGCCGGCGCCGCGCCGAAGCGAATCCTGCTGATAGCATTGTGACTGTTCCGAGGCGAGCTGACTCTGCGCCTGGGTCACGAGGTAGTTCCCGTCGGTGTACTGCTGCGACGCGCCGCCGATCGATGCGCCAAGGCTCAGCGTCGGAACGTACTGGCCGCGCTGGCTCAGATAGCTCTGGTGTGCGGATTCCCGCCGCGCGATCAGTCCGGCGAGCGTTGGATTGGCCTGAATCGCGTCCGCCACGAGCTGCTTGAGGTCGAACTTGGGCTCGTTGACGGGCGGAATCGTCGTGAGCTGCACGTCGAGCTGCGGCGGGATCCCGATGTCCTGAAAGAGCCCAAGCAAATCGACCGCCGCGGTGTTCCGCGCGCGGAGCGCGGCGACCTGCTGCGTGCCGAGCGCAACCTGGGCCTGGCGCACGTCGAGCGAGGTCGCGGAGCCGACGCCCGCCTTGGCGTTGGCGAGGTCCAGCTGCAGCTGGTTGAGCGCGACGAGGGTGTCCTGGAGCGTTGCCTGGGCCCGGTCTTCGAGTACGAGGAAATACTGGCTCGTGACCGTGAAGCGCAGGTTCTGGTCAGCCGCCTGGACGTCGGTCTCCGACGCCGTCACGTTCAGCCGTGCGGCGCGGAGCGAGTTGAAGGCACCGAGGCTGACGTTCTCGCTGATGTTCAGTCCCCAGCTGGAGCCGAGGATGTCGGAGTTGGAGCCGAACTGGACACCCTCGAAGAACTGCGGTTTGCCTTGACGGTAGTTGGTGCCGAAGTTGGTATTGGCGGCCGGAAGGAACTGGCCGTTGGCGGCGCGGAGAATTGCGTCCGCGCGGCGGCGCCCGTTCGTCGACTGGAGAAAGGTCGGGTTATTCGCCTTGGCGAGCGAGAGCGCGTCGGCGAGCGAGAGCGTCGATCCAGCGGTGCCCTGCCCGGCGGCGGGCAGCGCAGCAGCCATGAACACAAGGGCACACCACAACTTTCGCATCTTTAGGATTGATTCCGGGTGGATTGGACATTGTGACAGGTGGCCGTACGCGAAACCGGTTCACCCGGTTTCAGGGAGGACGCTCAGCGCGGCGGATCGTCGCGAACGGCGACGATTTTCGCGGCGGGGATCGCCGCCTGCAGCATGCGTCCCGCCGCGTCGACCCAGACGTCACGGATCGCGCCAGAGCCCTCCGTGCGCAGGCGCAGATGGCGCGCCTTAAGGTCCTGACCGTCGATCACGAGGGTTTCGTCACCGACGAGCTCGACATGCACCCGTTCTACGACGTTCCGGAGCGGTGCGAGCACCTCCACGGTTGCGCCTGGCCCGCGCCGAGCGATGAACCACAGCTGGTGGATCACGTCGTCCTCGACCGCTACCATACCCCGCGGCAGGCGGAACTCGCGCGACGACTCTCCCTGGACGCCTCGCGACGTGCGCGCCCGGTAGTGATCGCGGGCGGACTCGCCGTTGTAGATCGCGACGTCGCGGGCCCCATCCTTCACCGTGGTGCTGTACTTGAGCACACCGCCACTGGTGTCGGTGACCTGGCTGGGCTCGATGCGCCGGTTACCCATGACGACGACCCCGTGCGCGACGAGCGTCGTTCCGCCCGGGGCGCTCTGGATCGAGAAATCCTCTCGCCCCACGTGAACCCCCGCACGCGTGAGGGTAAAGCTCCCTTCGTCCAGGGAGATCACCTGTGCCGGCGCGGTCGTGCCGAGGGTGGCCACGAGTGCTGCCAAGGGGAGGGGGCGCATCCTCGGAAATATACTCCAAACCCGATGCGGGGAGCGGAGATGGAAGGCGGAGTCCAGGGACTTCCATTCCGCACCCCGCTCTCCATCTCCGCCCCCCGCCCCGCCCTTCTAATGGGTATAATCCGACCGTGAAAGCTCCCCGCCCCGGCCTCTGGTGGACGGTGGCCGCGACGGCGACGGTGCTGAGCGCGGCGACTTGGCTGCGCGCACCCGCCGCCGGGACCCTCGCTGCCTGCGCCGTGACCACGGTGCTCAGCGTGATCCTCACGGTGCGGGGCGACCGGGCGCTCAACCGGATCGGGTTCGCGGTATCTGCCTCGGCGTTCGTCGTGCTCGTGGCGCTGGCGGCGCGTGAGCGGGCCAGCCTCGCCGCGTACCCGAACGCCGCGCGTGCCGCCGTCGCGGCCCGTGGGACGGCGGCCATCGCCGCGGCGCTCGACGCCGAGGCGGCGGAGCTGCAGCGTCTGGCAGTCGAGGCGCTCGATGCGCACGCGGACGCGCGCCGTGCGTTCGCCGACCTCGACAAGCTGCGGGGTGCGTCGCCGTCACGGTCGGTCGTGCTGATTCGCGGCGGTGCGCCGTTCGCATGGTCGGGGCGCCTCATGACGCCGCTCGACTCGCTCGTGGGACCGGTCGGTGCGTGGCCGACGCCGTTCTACCTCGCGCTGTACGCCATCGCAGGGCGGGGAACCGACCGCGCGGTCGCGGAGGTGCTGGTGCACGCCGACCCGCCCGGAGAAATGCTCGCGGCGGCGTTCGACGAAGAATTCACGACGAAGTACGGCGTGGAGCGCTTTGCGTATGGATCGCCCTCCGATGCCGAGCGCGACACGCTGACCGTCGTGAGCGCTGCGGGCGTTCCAGTGCTTGGCGTCCGGGCGATCGCGCCACCCGGCGAACTGCTGGCCGCCGGCGCGCTCGAACGCGGCCGGTCGCGCGGCGGCGTGGCGCTCGCGATCGCGACGCTCATGTTTCTCGCCGCCACGT
>JBOHTH010000300.1:0-8663 GCA_050733535.1 Gemmatimonadaceae bacterium
GCTGCTCATTCCATCGGTTCTCGTGGGTGTGGCAGGCATCGTCGCGATGCGCGCCTGGCACGAATCGGAAACGGGAAGACGCTCGCTGCATGCATTTCTGCTCAGACTTCCCGTTATCGGCGCCATACGATGGGGCAGCGCGAGCGCGCGAGCCCTCTCGTCACTCGCCGCGCTGCTGGAGAGCGGTGTCGCCATTCGCACGGCGATGGTGTTCGCTGCGCGCTCCACGGGTGATGCTGAGATCGAGCGACGGATTCTCGATGCCCGCGATGCGGTCGTGACCGGCCACGCGCTCTCCTTCTCGCTGCGGGAGAGCCACGCGCTCACAACGACCGCCATGCGCCTCGTCCGCGCCGGTGAGGAGAGCGGCCGATTGGTGGGGATGCTGCATCATGCTGCGAAACTCGACCGGGATCACGCCGATCGCCTCACGCGTGGCGCGGTACGGCTGATCGAGCCAATGCTGATCCTGATTTTCGCGGGAATCATCGGCGTAGTGTCTGCCGCGCTCCTCCAGGCCGTGTATACCGTGAGGCCCTCGTGACCGGTGGCATCGCACCGCGAGCCGGCACGACGCTCATCGAGCTTCTCGTAGTGCTCGCGATTCTCGCAACACTCGCCGGAGTCGCGGCACTCAGCGTCCGGCGTGCGTCCCCCACCGGTCCCGCCGATGTGTGGGCAACGATCGCCGCCGCGCGGCGCCACGCCATGAAAACTGGAACGGAGACCACGATTGTCGTGCTGCGAAACGGGAGCCCGCTCTCCGTCGCACTGTATCCCGATGGCCGCGCACTCGCCGATCCAGCGCTCGCGATCGACCCTCTCACCGGCCATCGCCTCGATGCCCGGCACTAAACAGTCGCGGTGCGGCGTCGCGCTGCTGGAAGTGCTGCTCGGTTTCGCGCTGCTCGCCATCGCGGGAATCGGGTGGATCACACTCGCGGGTCAGACCGCGCGGTCGCTTCGCGACGTACGTATCACCGAGCGCGCCACGCTTGCCGCCGCGTCGACCATGGAGTGGGTCGCGATCCGCACCGCGCCGGAACTCGACGGCATGATCGGCGAGCGCCAGGAGGGCGCCTTCAACGTCACGATCGTGCGCCTGATTCCCGCCCTCTACGACGTCACGATCAGCGACACGCTGACCGACGCGCCTATCCTGCATTCATCTGTGTACGCGCCATATGCCGCATCCGACACCGTCCGGTAACCCGCGGCGCGGCGTGACGCTGATTGAACTGCTCACCGCGCTCGTTCTGCTCGGCCTGCTCTTCCTCGGGATGCGCGCGCTCCTCGTGCAGCTCGGCGACGGCGACGATCGCATCGCGCGCGCCGCAAGGAGCGCCGATGCCCGGGGCAATGGCGCGCGCACACTGCGCACGCTGCTCAGGCGCGCGATAGCCGAAAGTGACTCCACACGCCAGTTCGCCGGCGATGACTCGATCGCAATCTTCGACTGCGGGTGCGACGTCCCCGCTGCGTGGGTTGAAGACTGCCGCGTTGCACTCGCGATCGTACCGCGTGTCGACTCGAGCGCAGTGGTTGCATACAGGTTGGCGACGCCGCCAGAGACTCTGGCGGTGACTGCCGCGCCGGCCGCGTTCCGCTATCTCGATCGCGCTGGGTCCGACTACGTATGGCTTGGTGGATGGAGGGCGCGGATCACGCTGCCCGCGGCGCTGGCGCTCGTGACGCCGTTGGACACAGTCATGTTTCAGGTCGGCGGCCGATGATCGCGCGGCGCGGCTTCGTGATGCTCACCGTGCTCTGGGTGTTGGCCGCGGCGTCGACGGTCGCGCTCGCCCTCGCGCTCGAAGGCCGCGACGGCGTCAACGCCGCGCGGAACCGCGTCAACGCAGAGCGGGCGTGGGCGCGCGCCAGCGACTGTCTCGCCCGCGCACGTCTTGCGGCCGATGCCGTGCTCGCCGCGAATCCGGATCCGGGGGCGAATGCCGCCGCGTGGCGCAGTCTTGGTGCGCTCGTGGCCGAATCGGGAATGCCGATGGGTTCCGAATGCACTGCGACTTTCGAGGCCGCCGGAACTCGCCTCGATGTCAACGCGGCGGATTCGGCGCAGTGTGTCGCCGTCCTCGGTGCGCTGGGATTCGGTTCAGCGAGCGAAGCGATGACGGCCGCGCTGCTCGACTGGCGCGACAACGACGACTCAGTGCGTGCGCTCGGCGCCGAGGCTGATTGGTACGTGCAGGCCGGCCGCCTTCCGCCGCGAAACGGACCGTTCGCTGACGTCGGTGAACTCGTACGAGTGCGCGGGTTCGAGGATGCCGTCGGCCTCGATTCTGTCTTCATCACCGAACAGGGCCGCATCGCCATCAACTCCGCGGGCGCAGCCGTGCTCGCGGCAGTTCCCGGTTTCTCCGACGAAGCCGTCGAACGTGTGCTCGCGCTTCGCTCGCAGGGCACGCCGGTCATCGATATCCTCACGTTTGCCAGCACGTTGTCCACGCCGGCATCAGACGCCATCATCGCGCACTACCGGGAGTTCGCCAACGCGGCGACGATCGATCCGGACGCCTGGATCGTGACCGCCACCGGCGTGGCCGGGTTCCCGGCGGTGCGTTCGACGATACGGGTGCGCATGGTGCACGCGTCTACGCGGGCCGTCGTCGTCCGCCAGTGGACGTGGTGACGATGGAACGGATCGGCGTATCCATCGATACCGGCGTGCTGCGCGCCGCAATCGTGCGCGGCGCGAAGGTCGTCTGGACCGGCGAGTCGGCGGTGCGTGATCCGTCGGCGCTGGCCGGTGAAATCGTGGCATTGCTCGCACGCGCGCCGCGTGCACGGTGGCGCAACCGCGAGCTGACCGGAGTGATCGGTGGGAACGCTTCGCAGCTGAAGCGGATCGGCGGACTGCCCACTGCCGCGAGCGACCGCGCATTGAGCGACGCGGTGCGCCTTAACGCGTCGCGCTTTTTTCTCACCAACGGCTCGCCGCTGGTCACGTCGAACATCGTGCGGCGGGACGCCGAACTGTGGTGTGCAGCCGCCGACGAAACTGTGGTTACCGCCCTCGCCGAGGCGTGCTCCACCGCGCGAGTCTGTTTCCGAGGATGTGTGCCGTCGGTCGCCGCTGCGGGAAACGCAACGGCGCTTGGAGCCGAAGAGGTGCGCTTTGCAGACGGATACGCCGCTGCGGTCGAGGGCGCACGCTCGCCATTCCTGATCGATCCCGGCGCCGGATTGCGTGCCTCGCGACACCGGACACATGTGCGAGCGCTGATTGCCGCCGGCGTTATCGTCGCACTCGCAGGCATTTTTCTCGGCCCGGCGATTGGCGCGGTTACCCGGGAGCGCGCCGCCACCGCGCGCCTGCACATGCTGGCTGCGCAGGCCGCCGCGCCGTTGGCGGCGATGCGCGATTTCGCCGCCGCCGCCGCGGTCGTGCGACGTGTGGACGCGTTCGCATCGTCGAGGCGATCCACCGTCGCCCTGCTCGGGTCACTGAGCCAAGTGCTCCCCGAGTCCACAGCGATCGTGTCGTTTCACATGGACAGCACGGGCGGGACGCTCGTCGCGCTCGCTCCAGTGGGCAACACGATCATTCCTGACCTCTCGCGTGCGGCCGGAATTGTATCCGCCGAGATCACTGGTGCGGTCACGCGCGAGGCGATCGCCGGCGTTCCGGTGCAGCGCGTTGTCACGACGTTCCGGTTCGTACGTCCGCATGCGGCGCGCTCCGCGCGCCTCCCGGAAGCGAAACCAGGAGCAGCGCCATGACGCCCTCGCTCTCTGTCGGACAGCGTGATCGCTGGACGCTCGTGATCGGCATCGTTGCGTGCGGTGCGATTGTCGGCGCGGGCCGCGGCGTTCCGGTGCTGCGCGCGTGGGTGGCCGCGCGGCTCGCGGCCGCGGCGGGAGCGGAACAACAGCTCGCGAGCGCCGAGGCTGCCGCGGGCATGGCCGCATCCATAGAAAGCAACGCCAGCCGTGCGCGGCAGCGCGCCGCGTCTGCCGATGCTGCGCTCATCCATGGCGTCACGCCCTCCGCCGCTGGCGCGGCGCTGTCCACGCTCCTGAGCGACCGCGCCGATTCCACGGGACTGGGAGTTTCCTCCGAAACCGTGCGGGCCGACACCGGCTTCACGCGCGGATTCGCGCGGGCGCGCGTTCGCCTCTCCGCAACATCCGACATTCGCGGACTTACGCGGTTCCTCGCGGACGTGGAAGGCAGCCCGCACCTGCTCGCCGTTCGCGACCTGACCATCTCGCAATCAGATCCCGGTGCCGGAGATGACCGGCCGGAGACCCTGCGCATCGAAATCGTCGTCGAAGCGCTCGTGCGGCCGGCTGTCGCGGCGCGCCCACGTCCCGCACCGGTCCGGACGCAAACGCTGCCGCTCACGCTTCGTTCACTGCGCGCTGCCGCCGACACCGCGGTGGACAACGATCCGTTCCGTCTCTCGAACTCTCCGCCGGATGTCGATGCCGTTGCTCGAACCAACGGTCCGAGACCGGCGGCGCCATCGCGCCCGCCGCGCCCAATGCTCGTGCTCAAGGCGATCACGGGCGGCCCGCCTTGGCAGGCAATCGTGGCCGGGATCCCAGGGCAGAGCGGCGATGCGCTTGTCGCGCCCGGCACCGTTCTTGGTGCGCTCACAGTGCAGTCGATCACGCGCGATGCAGTCGTTGTGCGCGCGCCGGATACCACGTGGACCCTTTCGCTGAAACGGAGCCCTCCATGATCGCCCGTGTGCGCGTCGCCCGAACGATTGCGGCATTTTTCGCGCTGTGCGCGGCACATCGCGCCATGGCGCAAGCTGTCCCGGCCAAGCCGGTGCCGCCGGCAAAAACGGATACCGCCGTCGCGGCGCCGCCTCCTGACAGCGTGACGATCCGCATCCAGAACGCGGACCTCCGCACTGCGGTGCAGATGATGGGGCAATACCTCGACCGTCCCGTCATCCTCGGAGGGCAGGGCACGAGTCCGGTCACACTGGAAACACCGCGCCCGATCCCGCGTGGCGATGTGATCCGCCTCCTGCGCGGCGTACTCGAGAGTCAGAACTTCGAGCTGATCGACGATTCTGCGGCCGCGCTGTACCGCGCGCGTCCCAAGCCGGCGACGAGGACCACGACGGCGCCCCCGGCGCCGCGCGTTCCGCAGCGACCCGGCGCGCCGCAGGAGTTATTCGTGCTCCCGTTGAAGCATGTACGGGCGGTGGATGTCGCCGCCACCATTAACACACTCTACGGCCGGAGCTCGTTCGCCGGCGCGAATAGTCGTCCGGCCGTCCCCACGCTCGGCGACGAACTCCGATCCAACCTCGTCCCGATGCCCGGCGCGACAGCAGCGCCGGGCGGATTGAATGCCGCCGAGAAGAGTGCCGGCCTCACCGGCGAGATCATGATCGTCGCCGATGAAAAGGCCAACAGCCTCCTCGTGCGCGCCAACAAGGCCGACTACGATTTCATCGCGACCGTCGTCGAGCAGCTCGATGTGCGCCCCCTACAGGTGCTCATCGAGGTGCTCATCGTGGAGGTGGAGCGCAACCATTCTCTCACACTCAACGTGGATGGTACGCTCGGCACAACCTCGGTCAGCAAGGGCACTACAAAGCTCGCCGGCACGTTTGGCACGCCTGGTCTTGGCGATTTCGCACTCTCAGTGATGGGAATTGGCGGCAAGGACCTCACCGAGAACGTCGAGCTTTCGGCGGAGCACGGCGAAACACGCATCCTCAGCCGCCCCGTCGTGCTCACCGAGAACAACCAGGAGGCGACGATCACCGTTGGAAGTCAGCGCCCCTTCGTGCAACTGCAACAAGCACTTCCCACCGAGGGCACCGTGAGCAATCAAGTCGTGCAGTACAAGGACGTCGGCACCAAGCTGACTGTGCGCCCGACGATCAGCATCGACGGCACCGTGCAACTCGAGGTGACGCAAGAGGTGAGCAACGCCACGACCGAAGTGGCGTTCAACGCGCCGGTGATCTCGACGCGGAGCATACAGACGCAACTGCTCGTGCGCGATGGCCAGACAGTGGCACTTGGCGGCTTGACCGAGCGACAAAGCGACGCAACGCACGGAGGGCTGCCCTTTCTCTCCAGCCTTCCGTTCATCGGCGGGCTGTTTGGTCACGCAACCAAGAGCACGACCGAGACCGAGTTGTTCGTATTCCTCACGCCGCGAGTGATTCGCACGGACGATGACGCGATGCGGCTCTCGACGCCGATGCAGAATCGCGTGGAGAAAATCAAGCCATGACGGTATCGGATCTCGACGCGCTGGTCGGCGAGTCCGCCGTGATGCGCGAGATGCGCGCGACCATCCAGGTGGCTGCGCGATCCGCGATGAGCATCTTGATCCAAGGCCCGACAGGTTCCGGGAAGGAGCTGGTCGCCGCGGCGCTGCACGCTGAAAGCGGACGCCAAGGCAAGTTCGTGGCGTTCAACGTGTGCGCGATCAGCGACACCATGTTCGAGGACGCTCTGTTTGGTCATATACGGGGCGCGTTCACTGGAGCGTCCGAGCGCTCACTCGGATTCCTTCGCGAGGCAGACGGCGGGACCGCGTTCTTCGACGAAATCAGCGGCCTCCCGCCGAGCCTCCAGCCGAAACTGCTGCGAGCGATCGAAACCAAGGAGTTCAGGCCCGTAGGTGGAAGCGAAAATGTCCGCAGCGATGCGCGGATCATCGCCGCGACCAACGAGGACCTTGAGCCGCTCGTCGCAGCGCACAAGTTCCGCGCAGACTTGGCGTACCGCCTCTGTGGCGTGACGATCCGCGTTCCGTCGTTGGCAGAACGTATTGAGGACGTCCCACAGTTGACGCGGCACTTTCTGGTACGGTGCGGATTTGCGCGTCTCGAGGTGACCAACGGCGCTCTGGAAATGCTCAAGCGGCTCGCATGGTCCGGAAACGTTCGCGAATTGAAGAACCTCGTGGAATGGACAGCGCTCGTCACGGCGGGAACGTTTGATGAGGACGCGATCTTTCGCGCCCTCTCCACGCGGCGGTTGGACGAGTCCGCGGAGGGACTGGCGGCCGAGGCGGTCGAGTTACGTGAGGCGCTCGTGCGGCACGACTGGAACAAGGTGCGTGCCGCGCACGAGTTGGGGATCCACGTCGCGACTGTCTATCGCCGCATGAAGCTCCACCGGATTTCTGCGCCCCGCATTCGCCATTTCCCACCGATGGATCACGGCAGGCGTTCGACCCCGCTCTGAGCGCCGCCAAATCGCGCCACGCTTTCGCGGTTTTCGCAGGGCTTCGCGCGAAGCCGTGCGAAAGATGCGAAAATCGCGACAGGACGGCGCGGCTAAGTCGTGGTGCTGCAACGCCGGCGCAAGTCCGTGTGGCTGGCACGCCGCGTGCTTTGGAGGACGGTGATCACGCGAGCCCATCGCTCGCCGGCACCCCCCAAGGCTGAGGACCGACTGCATGCTGCCGCTTCCGTCGCGCGTCATTCGTGGTGTTCGCTCTGCCCTCGTGTCCGTCGCTCGCCGCCGGACGCTGCTCGCCATCCTCGGCTTCACGCTCCCCGCGGCGCTTGGCGTCACGGTCGCGGCCCGGGCGCGCGGGGTCGCGCCCCATCGGCTGGACATCTCAGACACCTTCTCACCAGCCTCGGGCACGCACTTCAGTACCGCCAGCCAGAGCCCAACCGTCAGCATCTGCGACGATGCGTACGAGATTTCGAGCGTGACTGCCTGGCTCAACGGCAGCTCGGTCTACTGGGGGGACGGCCTGCGCGCCTCGTGTGGCAGCGATCCCGGGAACGACAAGGGCGTCATTGACGTGACGCTCGCCCCCGGCAGCAACGATGTCGAGGTTGAAATCTGCAACACGAACAGCGACTGCACATTTGACGATGCGACGTACTACTACGACGTGCCGGCGATGACGGTGTCGGCGACCGCACCCACACATGCCATCACCTATCCGCTGCCGAGTGATACCACGTCGTTTGTCGTGTACAACACGGCCGAGATCTCCGACAACGTGGACTGGAGTGTCTCGTGCACTGGCGGCGTGACGTGCAGCGGTGGCAGCACGTTCTATCTTGCCGCCGGCACCAATCACACGACGCAGGTGACCGTGAGCGGGTCGAGCGCGGGGACGGGAAAAATCACTTTCTCCGCCTACTACGCGAGCCATACGTCGGTCACCGGGTCCGATACGACACACGCGACCTCGACGGTGCCGATCCCGACGGTTACCGCGCCGAGCTCGCCGCAGTCGGAGAGCCCCAACACGAACGTCACCTTGAAGTTCCCCGTGTCGGTGGGCGCGTATGGCGCGGGCGCTTATACCTACACGCCGTCGTGTGGATCCTTCACGAGCTGCTCGGTGTCCCCGAGTTCGCACACGTTCAGCGCCTCGTCCACGGACACGGCCTTCGTGAGCTTCCACGTCCCCTATCTCACGGCCAGCACGGACGTCCCGGTGAGCGTGACGGTCTCGGGCCCGGCGACGGGCAACGCGAGCACGACGGTGGATGTCGGCGCAATTCCGGTGTCGTCGGTATTCGTGGGTTTCGACGCGCCGAGCGTCAACGTGAGTCAGGGCACGACCGCGCACGCGACGATCATTTATGCCGATGGTTCGACGCTGCCGAACGCGACCGCCACGTGGTCCACCGGCAACTCGGGGATCGCCACGGTGAACTCGAGCACGGGCGCCGTGACCGGCGCGGGCGCGG
>JBOHTH010000301.1:0-2451 GCA_050733535.1 Gemmatimonadaceae bacterium
GACTGGAAGCACGCGGTGCCCGAGATCCCCGGACTGGTCCAAGCGCGCGAGGACGGCATCTCGTGGATGAACGAGGATGTATTCCGCGATGGCGCGACGATCGCGTTCCTCCGCACCGGCGACGTGGCTAAGGCGCGGGCGGTGTTTGACCGGATGGCGGAGTTCGTGGCGCGGAAGCCGGATGATCTGCGCGTGCGGCTTGTTGCGGCGCACATTGTCGCGGCGGAAAAGCGGACCGAAGACCGAGGACCGAAGACCGAGAAGAAATAGCGACGCGCGCTTCCGGTCTCGGTCTTCGGTCTTCGGTCCTCGGTCGCCCTTAGGGCTTCACCGCCGCCTTCGGCGGATGCTTCGCAAAATCCCCCACTTCGATCGACGTAATCTTCGCCGGGTTGATGTACTTCTTCATCGCCGCGTTCACGTCCGCCACGGTGAGCGCCTGAACCATCTTCTCGAAGTTCGCGTCGAAGGCCATCGTGCGCCCAGTGGTGTACTGTGCGGTGAACTTCGCGGCGAGCGCGCCGTCACTGGATCTCGTCTGCAGGTTCTGCTGCAGCCACCCGCGGCGCGCCTTGTCGAGTTCATCCTGCGTGAACCCGTCCTTCAGCACGCGGTCGAGTTCCTCGCCGAACGCGGTTTCGAGCCTCGCGACGTTTTCCGGATTGTAGATCGCGATCTCCTGGAACACACCGGCGCTGTCGAGTGACTGTGCGCCGAGGCCTGACTGCACCGCGTAGCTCAATCCGTCCTTCTGGCGAATGCGCACCGCGAGGCGGCTGCTGAGCGCGTCTCCCCCGAAGATGTAGTTCGCCATCACGAGCGCCGCGTAATCCTTGCTGTCATCGCGAACCTTGATGTTCTCGGCCGCCCAATAGAACGCATTGGCCTTGTCCGGCGCTTCGATCTTGGTGTCCGACTGCGGCGGGTCGTAGTACTTGCGCACAAGTCGCGCGAAAGGCCGCGGACTCTTCCACGAGCCGAACAGCTCCTTCGTGAGGGTCGTGATGGAATCCTTCGAGAAATCGCCGACCACGGCGATGTCGCCGTACGTCGCTCCGACAAAATCGGTATAGAACTTCTTCACGTCTTCCACGGTCACGGCTTTTGCGGATGCGATCGCCTCGTCCACGGACTCCGCGTACATCGGATGTCCCTTGGGGTACGGCGAGATTTTCTTCTGGATCGTGCGCACGGCGATGGACTGCGGATCGGACCGCTGCTGCTCGAGCGCGGCGAGTTCCTCCTGCTTGAGCAGGTCGAACTCCTTCGCGTCGAACGCCGGTTCCCTGAGAATCTGCGCGACAAGCCGCAGCGTCGGCGCGAGGTTTTCGTGAGTGGTCTCGATGATGGCGACCGTATTGTTCCCTGCACCGCCAAACGTGACGCGGGCCTTCAGCTTGTCGAACGCGTCCTTGATCTGCTCGCGCGTCATCGTCTTCGACCCGCGATCGAACATGCTCGACATCATAGTCGCGGCGGTGTTCCTGTTGGTCAGCGACTTCACATCCGCAAAACGCAGCGTGACGCGCGCGCTGACCGTGTTGCCGCGCGTGGACTTCTCAAGAAGTGCGAGCTTGAAGCCGCCCGGCAGTGTCGAACGGGCCGTGCGCGAGTCGATGTTCGCGGGCGACGGGTCGAACGCCTCGCCGGCCGCGAGCGTTGCGTTCCCATTGTAGTTCTTGACCATGGCCGCGATGTCGGCGTCGGTGACCTGCGGAATCTCCGCGCGATCCGGTTTATCCGTCGGGTAGAACAGCCCCACCGTACGGTTGTCCGGCTTGAGATACGCGGCGGCCACGCGCTGCACGTCGGCGGGTGTCACCTTCTTCACGCGGTCACGGTGCACATACATCAAGCGCCAGTCGCCCGCGGCCGCCCACTCGGTGAGCGTGAGGCCGACGTTGGCCGAGTTGTTCAGCAGCAGGTCGGTCTCTTTCAAGAGCGACGCCTTCGCGCGCTCGACTTCCTCGGCCGTTGGCGGATTTTTCGCCACGCCCTCCATCGTCTGGATCAGCAGCGCCTTCGCGTCGGCCAGCGACTGATCCTTCTGCATCGTCGCGCTGCCGACAATAAAGCTCGGCTCCTTCAGCTGGATGTTGAACGCCTGCGCCTCGGACGCCTTCTTCGACTCGACGAGCGCCTTATAGAGGCGGCCGCCCGGTTCATTGCCAAGGATTTCGGTGAGGACGTCGATCGGTGCGAAGTCGGGATGCGAGCCCGCGGGGACGTGGTAAAGCGCCATCGCGACCTGCACGTCACCCGTGCGGCGCAGCGACACTTCGCGTTCGCCGTCCTGCGTCGGCTCCTCGGTGTACGTCGGGTAGAGCATGTTGCCGCGGTCGAGCGAGCGGACCGGCTTGGGGATCGAGCCGAACTTGTCCGCGACTTCCTTGAGGATTTTCGCTTCGTCGATTTTTCCGGCGACGACCAGCACCGCGTTGTCCGGCTGGT
>JBOHTH010000302.1:0-2266 GCA_050733535.1 Gemmatimonadaceae bacterium
TCGTCGCCGCAATCGTCAGCTGCGGCAAGGACCTGACCGGACCGAACGCCGCCACGCGGTTCATGCGCGGACTTTCCTGGGACGCCGTTTTCCCACCGCCATTGCGCGACGTGGGCGGCGCGGGTTCGGGTGTCGTGGCGTTCAATCGCGTGCACGTCGTGCTGCATCACGCCGACGGCAGCGTTGCGCTCGATTCCATGGTCGCCTTTCCTTCCGGCGCTGATTCTCTCACGGTCAGCCTGACCGTCGCGCTGGCCAAGAATGCGCCGGCGAGCGGCGAGCAGATGGACCTCAACCTCGGCTATCTCAACGCCGCAGGTGATACCGTGTTCAAGGGCGGCCCGATTACCATCACCGCCGCGCCGCGTCCGCCGGGCGGCGGAGAGAATCCCCCCGTGCAGGTCCCCGTTGCGTATACCGGCCCTGGTGCGGCTGCGACGGCCGTGGTCATCGCACCGCGCACGGCGGCGGTCGCGGGCGGCGCCGGCTTCACGTTCACCGCAGTTGCGACGGACGCGGTCGGCGACACGCTCGCGGGCACGCCGGTCATTTGGACTTCGCTCGATCCCACGATCGCCACCATCACCGCGCCGGCCGCGGGTGTCGGTGCCGCGCTCAACGTGCGCGGCACCGCGCGGATTCTCGCGCAGCTGCTCACGGGCGCGACGGACACGGCGCTCGTGACCGTCACGCTGCCGGCATCGCAAATCATCAAGTCGAGCGGCGACGCACAGTCGGGCACGGCGACCCTCGCGCTCGCGCAGCCGATCGTCGCGAAAGTCGCGGCGAGCGACGGCGTCGGCATCGCGGGGACATCGGTGACCTTCGCGGTCGCCAGCGGCGGCGGTTCTGTCAGTCCCACGCCTGTCGTTACCGACGCAAACGGCCTCGCCTCAGCCAACTGGACGCTTGGTGCGACCGTCGGCGCGCAGAGCGTCACCGCCACGGCCGGCACCCTCACCGGGTCGCCGCTCACGTTCACCGCCACCGCGGCATCCGGCGGCGCCGGATTGCGCACCTGGACCGGCGCGACCAGCACGGCGTGGGCGACTGCGTCGAACTGGTCGCCCGCGATCGTGCCGTCGGCCGGCGACTCGGTGTTCGTTCCCGCCACGGCCACGCTCCCGACACTCGCGAGTGCCACGACGATCAAGTCGCTCACGCTCGCGCCGAGTGCGCTGCTCACGCTCACGTCCTCGACACTGACGCTGACCGGTTCGCTCGATGCCACCGGCGGTATTGTTGGGGCCGGCACCCTCGCGCTGAACTCGCCCACCGGCGGTACGGTAATGGGCGTCGTGACCGTGCCGACTACGCTGGCAGGGCTTTACACCGTAACCAGCCAGCTCAGCACGATCGGCCTGCAGCTGACCAACTCCGGTTCGCTCGACATCAACGGCCAGACCGTAGTGATCTCCGGCAATATGTCGACGGCAAGCACGGCGACAGTCGTGATGACGCAGACGGCCGGCATTCTCGGCGTCACCGGAAATGCATCGTTCGGCGGCGGCGACGAAACCGGCAAGCTCACCGCCGGCACGCTCAGCGTCGGCGGCAACTTCGCTGAGGGCGGCGGCCTCGCCGGCGCCTTCAATGCGGGCGCCGCGCACACGCTGATTCTCAGCGCGTCGGCCGCAACGACGCTCTCGCTGGCCGACCCGGCGGCGTCCCACCTTGGCAACCTCGTGGTCAACAACTCCGCCGGCGTAACCGCGCTGACGGCGTTCACGGCAGACAGCGTCACGATCGCGACTGGCACGTTGAGTGGCACCGCAGGCGCGACGATCAACGGCACGCTCGTCGATCCGCTCGCGCACTGGGCCGCGGGCAACATCACGTTCGCGACCAGCACGACGCCGATCTCAGCTTCGACACCGAGTGTCGGGTCGTCGATTCAGATCACGTTCAGCAACAATCCCTCGATTCTTCAGGGGAATGTGGCCCTGAGCAGTCTCGTGAACATCACCGGCAACCTCGTGGTGAACGGCCACACGCTGACGGTCAATGGCAACCTCTCGACATCGGGCAACGGCCAGCTCACGATGACCAACGCGGCCGATGTGGTGACCGTCGGCGGCACCATGACATTTGGAAGCACCGGCGCCGGCGGGCCGATGACGGCGGGAACGCTGAACCTCGCCGGCAACTTCAACCAATCGGGAAGCGCGCAGTCGTTCTCCTCGAGCGGCACGAACACCGTGGTGCTGAATGGAGTGCTCACGCAAGGAATAACGTTCGGGTCGCCGGACGCAGGCTACACAGCGTC
>JBOHTH010000303.1:0-17863 GCA_050733535.1 Gemmatimonadaceae bacterium
GTCGTCGCAGGTATAAACGCAACGGTGGCGGCGACCGCAGCGGCGGTCATGAATCGAGTCAAGAGCTGGCGAGGCATCGAACGATCTCCGGTGGGGTCCAGGTACGTCGGTGGTAAATGTGTCCGCTCGGTCCTCGGTCTTCGGTCCTCGGTCTTCGGTCCTCGGTCTTCGGTCTTCGGTCTTCGGTCTTCGGTCTTCGGTCTTCGGTCTTCGGTCTTCGGTCTTCGGTCTTCCGGCTAGTCTCTCAGCACCATCTTCGCGCCGAGATACAGCGGATAACTTGCAGCGACGACGATCACCGCGCGAATGCTGTTCTGCCGGTCGCCGACGAAGTTGCCGACGATGAACGCGAGCGCCCCGATCAGCACGAGTGCGGGGATCCACGGATAGCCCCACGCCCGGTAGGCGCGCGGCGCGTCGGGTTCCGTTCGGCGAAGAACGAAGAGTGCGGTAAACGTCGTCGCGTACTGCATCACATAGAAGAACGCCGACAGCGCCAAGACCGTTTGGAAGGTCCCCGTGAGGACGAACGCGAACGTCGCGAGAGCGCTCGCCGCCAGTGCGAGGTGGGGAGTGCCTCCCGCGTTGACGCGCGATGCAAAGCGGGGGAGCAGTCCATCTTCGCTCATGGCGTACGGCATCCGCGACGAGATCATCAGCAGGGCATTGACGCTGCCCAACAGCGTCACGGCGATCACCGCTCTCACCACGCCGCCGCCGGCCGCGCCAAACACGAGATGAGCCGCGGTTTCGGCAGGGAATTTGTCGCTCGCGAGGCGGCCGATCCCAAGCACGTGGAGATAGGCGGCGTTCAGCGCGAGATACACAACCAGCACGGTGATCACGCCGAACGCCATCGCGCGCGGAATCTCGCGTCCCGGGTGCCGCACCTCGCCGCCGAAGTACGTCACACCGTTCCAGCCATCGTACGTATACAGGACGTTCTGAAAGACAAATACCAGCGCGCTCACGAATGCCAAGCCGCTGGGGATACTCGGAGCGACCTGCTCGGCAACCGTCGGAGCCGGCAAGGCGAAGCATGCCGCCGCCACGGCGAGGAGTGCGATCGCCTTCATGAGGCTGAGCAGCTGTTGCGTGCGGTCGCCGGATCTGACGCCGACCCACTGCACTCCCATGAACGCGAGGGTCACCGTGATCGCGGTCGCGGTCTCGTGACCGGCCAACGACGGGAGAATCTCGGTCGCGAGCTCGCCGAGGCCGATCGCCGTCGCCGCAGTCGCGCCGCACGTTGAAATCCAGTCCGTCCAGCCGATTACGAAGGCCGGATACTCGCCGAGGGCGCGGCGGGCGTAGACATATTGCCCACCCGATTTCGGGATCATGACGGCCAGCTCGGCCATGGTCATGGCGCCAAAGAGCGCGTAGATCCCGCCGGCGACCCACGCGCCGATGAACCAACCGGACTGCGGCAGCGCCGCGGCGACGTCACCGGGTGAGCGCAGGATCCCGACGCCAATGGTGTTCCCGACGATGATCGCGAGACCGAAGGCGACGCCGAGGACTTTGAGCAGGCGCGAACTGCCGGCGGCGGTGGGGGTCGTCGGTTCCATGGCCCGAGAAGTGGGTCTCTGATGACCCCGAGCGCAAGGCCCCAAGACCCCGAGCCCACTACGTCTTGCCCTTACCCACACCCAGCTGAGGACTGTTTGGGGTTCAGGGTCGAGGGTACCGACGACGGCGTGTTGAGCTAGGGGATTTGTGCTCGGGGTTGTGGGTATCTGACGACCCCGAGCGCAAAACCCCGAGCCCATTACGTCGTGCCGTTACCCATCTCCCCTCAACGCACGACTGTTTGGGGTTTGCAGGTCGAGGGTAACAGCGACGGCGTGTTGAGCTAGGGGATTTGTGCTCGGGGTTGTGGGTCTCTGACGACCCCGAGCGCAAGACCCCCAGCCCATTACATATCGCCCCTACCCACCTCACCCAACCCCTGACCGTTTTCGGCTGCCGGTTCTTGGCTCATAGCACCAGGGTTCACCGCGCGAATCAGCCCAGTCAGCATCCGCCGGACCTGGATGATCTCAGCTCGTCGATCCTCAAAATCCTTGTTCGAAATCAGCTCAATCGCTGCGGCGAACTCGAGATGATATTCGAGCTCTGTCGCTGATCCGAACGAAATCTGGAGAAATCTTGCGAAGTCGCGATTGCTGGACCGGCCGCATCCCTCGGCGATATTCGCCGGAATCGAAAGCGCAGCGCGCCGGATCTGGCTGATCATGTCGGCGTTTGTGGCGCGCGGAATCTTCGCGGACAGGAGGTGAACTCGAGTCGCGAGTTCGTGGGCTTTTCGCCAGACAGAAAGGTTGTGGTAGTCTTGCATCCAGACAGACAAACACCGATCACGACCGGTGGCGAGAGCCTGGTATTCCGGGCGAAATCAATTCATCGCGAAAGGGATGTAGCTATGGGCTAAGGGAGGTGGGTAGGTGCAACGACGTGTTGGGTTGGGCGTTTTGCGCTCGGGGTCATCAGAAACCCACGACCCCAAGCCCAAATCTCCTAGCCCAACACGCCCTCGCCGTTATTATAGATGCAAAGCCCCCATCTGACGAGGTTTGGCTCCATGATCAGCACGAAAGGATTTGTCCTCTCAGCAACCTTGATCGCTTCGCTCGCTGCATGGCGCGCCGGCGATTCCACGGTCGCGACGCCGGCCGGCCTGACCGCGCGAGAGGCGGTCGACAGCACGATCCTCAAGTCATTGCACTGGCGGAACGTCGGCCCAGCTCGCGAGGGACGGTCGATTGCGATCGCCGGCGTCCGCGGCCAGCCCAAAGTCGGCTACTTCGGTGCCACCGGCGGCGGCCTCTGGAAAACCACCGACGGTGGCGAGCACTGGGCGAACATCACGGACGGGCAGATCCACAGCTCATCCGTCGGCGCAGTCGCGGTCAGCGAGACAGATCCGAACATCGTGTTCATGGGCATGGGTGAAGCGGAAATCCGCGGAGACATCCAGCCGGGCGACGGCGTCTACAAGTCGACGGACGCGGGCAAGACGTGGACGCACGTTGGATTCTCGAATTCGGACGCCATCGCGCACATTCGCATCCATCCGACGAACCCGAACATCGTGTTCGTCGCGGACTTCGGAAAGTTCGGCGCCAACAGCGAAGAGCGCGGGATCTTCAAGTCCACCGACGGCGGCAAGACTTGGCACAAAGTGCTCTACAAGGGGCCGGGTACCGGTGGTGCGGATATCGCGATCGACCAGGCAAACCCCAACGTGATGTACGCCTCGATGTGGGAGGCGTACCGCAAGGAGTGGGGAATGTCGAGCGGCGGCCCCACGAGCGGACTCTACAAGTCCACCGACGGCGGCGATACATGGACAGACATTACGCACGTGACCGGGCTGCCGGCTGGCATCGACGGGAAGATTGGCGTCTCAGTCTCGCCAGTGGATCCCAATCGCGTGTTCGCGCTCATCGAAAACGAGAACGGCGGCCTGTTTCGCTCGGATGACGCAGGCGCGACGTGGTCGCTCGTGAACAACGAGCGTCGCTTCCGCCAGCGCGCGTTCTACTACACGCACGTGTTCGCCGACACGAAGAACAAAGATCTCGTGTACGTCGAGAACGTCGGCACATATCGCTCGACCGACGGTGGCAAGACGTTCGACCAGCGCCAGTTCGCGCGCGGCGACTCGCACGATCTGTGGATCGATCCGGACGACAACAACCACGTCATGCACGCGGCCGATCCGGGCGGCGACATCACGTTCAATGCACTCGCACCAACGCCGACATGGACGGCGGTTACCCAACCGACGGGGGCGATCTACCACATCGTCGCGACCTCGACCATCCCGTTCTACGTCTGCGGCGCGCAGCAGGACGAGAGCGAAGTCTGCATGTCGAGCGCGCAGCCATCGGGTGGCGGCCGGTTTGGCGGCGGCCGCGGAAATCAGGCGCCGAACGAGTTCAGCCCCGGCGGCTCGGAAGACGGCTACATCGCCCCCGATCCACGCGACCCGGACGTCTTCTACTCCGGCACCAACGCGAACGGCGGCGGGTTCCTCACCAAGCTGAATCGGCGCACCGGCGAAGTCATCGAGGTAAGCCCGTATCCGCGCATGTTCTCGGGCGAAGAATCCGCCGTGCTCAAGGAACGCTGGCAGTGGACCTACCCGATCATCTTCTCGCCGGTTGACGGCAAGACGCTCTACGCGGGTTCGCAGCATGTCTGGAAAACCACGAACGGCGGACTCAACTGGAGCCGCATCAGCCCCGACCTCACGCGGCACGATCCGAAAACGATGGGCCCATCCGGCGGACCGATCACGCGCGACATGAACGGACCCGAAGTGTACGGCACCGTGTTCTCCATCGCGCCGTCCAAACGCACGACCAGCGTCATCTGGGCCGGTTCGGACGACGGCCTGATCCACGTGACGAAGGACGGCGGCGCAACCTGGCAGAACGTCACGCCGAAGGACATGCCGGACTTCGGCCGCGTCTCGCTGATCGACGCAGGTGCGCACGACTCGGCGACCGCGTATGTGGCGGTCAAGCGCTTCCTGCTCGACGACAAGGCGCCATACATCTGGCGCACGCACGACATGGGCAAGACGTGGAAGAAGATCGTGAACGGCATCGGCGCCGAAGATTTCGTGCATGCCGTCCGGGAGGATCCGACGCGCAAGGGGCTTCTCTACGCCGGCACGGAGCATGGCGTCTACTATTCGTATGACGACGGCGACCACTGGCAATCGCTGAGCCTGAACCTTCCGGCCGACGTGCCGGTGTGGGATCTCATCGTCGTTGATGACAACCTCGCGATCGCGACGCACGGCCGCAGTTTCTGGATCCTCGATCACATCGAGCCGCTGCGCCAGTACAGCGAGAAGCTCGTCGCGGGCACCGACCCGATTCTCTTCCGCCCCGCCGCGGCGATTCGCGGCTCGAATGAGCCGGCGACGATCCAGTACCTGCTGCGCCAGCCGGCGCAGGTCGTGCGTATCGACGTG
Organism: Gemmatimonadaceae bacterium; assembly: GCA_050733535.1. GTDB lineage: Bacteria > Gemmatimonadota > Gemmatimonadetes > Gemmatimonadales > Gemmatimonadaceae > Fen-1231. The sequence goes on from JBOHTH010000303.1 coordinate 4,991, forward strand.
CTGGACTCGAAGGGCGCGCTCGTGCGCTCGTACCCGCCGGACACGACCAACTCCCCGGACGAAGGGCGCGGTGGCGGCGGCCGTGGTGGTCGCGGAGGTGGCGCCAACACCAAGCCCGGAAAAGCCGAGGGGATGAACACGTTCGCGTGGGACATGCGCTGGGCTCCCGCGGTCAGCTTCCCGGGGATGATCCTCTGGGGCGGGTCGATGACCGGGCCCGAAGCGGCGCCTGGCAGGTATACCGTGCGCCTCACCGCGGACGGCCATGCCGTTTCAGCGCCGCTCATCGTGAAGCGCAACCCAATGCATGCGGCGACGGATGCCGACCTCGAGGCGCAGACTGCTCTTGGCCTCGCCATACGCGACAAGGTCAACGAAGCGAACACCGCAGTCATCAAGATTCGCGACCTCAAGAAGCAGGTCGAGGATCGCCTCGGCAAGTCGAGCGACGCCCACCTCAAGGCGGTCGGCGATTCGCTCTCGAGAAAACTCAGCGCGGTCGAGGAAGAGATCTACCAGGTGCGCAACCAGAGCGGACAGGACCCGCTCAACTTTCCGATCAAACTGAACAACAGGCTTGCTTCTCTCATGGGCATCGTCACGCGTGGCGACACGCGGCCGACGAGCAACGAGGCGCCGATCTTCTCCGACCTCAAGGTCGAGCTGAAGGTGCAGACGGACCGCATGCAGCAGGTGCTCGACAAGGATCTCGCCGCCTTCAACGCCGATCTCAAGCGACTTGGCCTCGCGACGATCAGTGCCACCGGGAAGCCGATCGCATAAGCGGCACTGTTCCACAGAGTGAACGGCGGTGTGTAGGCGCTGCGCCTACGCACCGCCGTTCTTCATCGAACCTTCATTCTGCGGCGTGGAACATCCTGCGCTCTGGGGTAGTGGAACGAAGAGGATCAGGTCACCTTTATCGCGTCCGTCCACCGAACACCCAGGAGTCACCACATGCGCAAACTGGCCTTGATCATGGCAGTCGTCGCGATGTCTGCATGCGACCGCTCGAAACCCGAGCTCGAGAAGACGCTCGTGCAGGTGCAGCAGATTTCCGCCGAGAAGGATTCACTGCTGCGCGACGTGATGGCGACGACGCAGTTCATCGCCGACGCCAACTCGGAGTTGTCGAAGGTGCGCGCGAACGCGAGCACGAGACCGAAGGTCTCGACGACCGGCGAGAACGAAGGGAAGCCGTCGCCAAGTGAACAGCGCACCGCGCTGCTCACCCGCATCAAGGGCGTCACGGCCAGCCTGAACCAGGCGGAGTCGCGTCTTTCGGCGAGCCGCAGGCGCGTCTCGATGCTCGACACGAACAACGTGAGCCTGAAGTCGCAGATCGCCGCGTACGATTCAACGGTCAGTTCGATGAAGTCGATCATCGAAAACCAGAAGTCACAGGTGCTCGACCTCACCAACCAGGTGAACTCGCTGACGACGGAGAACACGCAGATCAAGGCGTTCAACGTCCAGCTCACCACCGACAAGACCAACCTCACCGACGAGCGCGACAAGCTCACGACGGAGAAGAACACGGTCTATTACATCGTCGGGACGAAGAGTGACCTGATCAAGCGCCACATCATCGTGCAGACGGGCGGCATGCTCGGAATCGGCAAGACCCAGGTGCCGGCACGCGACCTGAACGCCGCGGACTTCACGAGCATCGACAAGACGGCGGTGGCGGAGATTCCGCTCCCGAAGGCGGGCACGGAGTACAAGATCATCACGCGTCAGGACATCACGGCACTCGACACGCCGCCCAACTCGAACGGCCGCGTGAAGGATTCGATCCGGATCAAGGATGCAGCCGCATTCTGGGGCGCATCCAAGTATCTGATCGTCGTCGAGCAATAATAACGGCAAAGACGAGTTGATCCGTTTCTTGTTGGTTGGTTAACCGATGTTACTTCGGTTAACCAACCAACAAGAAACGTGTTAACTCGCTGTTTGTTTTCTTGCGACGAGCACTGCCGCGACCAGATCCCCCGTCACGTTCAGCACCGTCGCGAATGTATCCGGGATCGCATCCACCGCGATCAGTATCCCGATCCCCTCTACCGGCAGCCCGATCGTCGCGAACAGCGGCGCGAGCATGATGAACGCACCGCGCGGAATGCCGGGCACGGCGAACGCCAGAAAAACCGCGGCGAAAGCGATCGTGCCGAGCTCGCGCGCATGGAGCGGCACTCCGTAGAACCAGCCGACTAACAGCGCGCCCACCGTCCACGAGACCGGCGCGGCGAGCTTGAACGTCGACACCGCCAGCGGCATCACGAACCCGTTCACGGCGTCCGGCAGGGCCAGCTGCTCGCCGCTCTCGATCAGCGCGGGGAGCGACGCCACGCTCGACGACGAGCTGAACGCGATCAGCTGCGACGGCAGCGCGGCCCGCGCGAACTTGCCCAGCGGAACTCCCGCGATCGCAGTGACCACAGGGTAGAGCAGCAGCACCACCGCGAGGCACGACGACATGTACGCGATGATATAAAATCCCATCGCGCCGGCGAACGCCGCGCCCGCGTGTGCCGTGAGCGGCACGACCATCGCGAATATTCCAATTGGCGCCGCAAGCACGACCCAGCGGACGAGAATCAGCATCGCGTCGCCGAGGGCCTGGAAAAAACCCGTCAACGCCGCGCGTGAGTGCTCCGCGCTCTTCGCAATCGCGAGCGCCAGGAGGATCGTGAAGATGATCAGCGAGATCATCTGGCCGTTCGCCGCGGCGGCAACCGGGTTTGACGGGATCAGCGAGGTGAGCCACGCCGCGAACGACTGGCCCTGTGCGCCCGCGGTGAGGTCACCGACTGCCGCGGCAGCGCCGGGCGGAAGCGACGGCCTGGTGCCGCCGCTCGGGAGGAGGGCAAAGAGCGACGGCGCGAGCGGGATTGCCACCGCCGCCACGCTCATCGAGAGCAGGACGAACACCGCGAGCGTGCGCCCGCCGAGCCGGCCGATCGACTTGATGTCGCGCGCCGAGGCGACGCCGGTGATCAGCAGCGACACCACGAGCGGGATCACGGTCATCCGGATGGCGTTCACCCACAGCGTCCCAACCGGCGCGATCGAATCCGCGGCATGCAACAGCGACGCACTACCGCTGAGCGACACGGCGAACCCCACCGCGAACGCCGCGCCGAGCGCGACGAGTACTCTCGTGGGCTCTTTCATCTACATCATCAGGTCGCCGCCGTTGATATCGAACGACGCGCCGGTGATGTATCCCGCAGCTTCGGACGCCGCAAAGCAGATGAGATCAGCGACCTCGAGCGAGGTGCCAAGGCGCGGCACCGGGTATCCCGCGGCGAGCCGTTCGAGCACGTCGTCCGGCGCGCTTTCCCGCGTGAGCTCGGTGTCAATCATCCCCGGGCATACCGCGTTCACTGTGATTCCGAATTTCCCGAGTTCCTTCGCGGCGGCGCGCGTCAGGCCAAGCAGCCCGGTCTTCGACGCAGTATAGTGCGCGCCGCCGAGCGTGCTCACCATCCGCCCCGCGGACGACGACACGTTCACGATGCGGCCGTACTGCTGCGCCTGCATCGTGGGGAGCACGGCCTTCGTGAGCAGAAAAGGCGCGGTGAGGTTCACCTCCAGTGCTTCGCGCCATTCATCGGCGGTGAGCTCCGGAAACCGCGTGGTCTCCGCCATCGCCGCGTTGTTCACCAGGATATCAATGCGGCCGAATCGCTCCAGCGTGCGGCGTGCGATCTCATCGGGCTTTCCGGCGGCGGCCACATCGCCCGGCACCGGGAACGCGCGCTCGCCGAGCGAGTGCGCTACTTCCTCCGCGCGGTCGATGTCCCGAACGTTCACCGCAACGGACGCGCCACGCTCGTACAGCCGTTGCGCTGCGGCGCGGCCGAGTCCGCGTGCCGCTCCGGTGACGATCGCGACTCGCCCCTCGAAATCAGGGAGCATGGATTCCCGGATGCGCCGGCGTGACGTCGCGCCGCATGCGCATCCAGATGATTCCAAAAATCAGAATGCCGACCGAAATGAGCTGCGCCGTGGAGAGTCCGCCGATCACCCCCGCGATTCGATCATCCTTGGCCCGGAGAAACTCCACGAGGAACCGTTCGACGCCCGCGTACACCGCCCACACGCCGAACAGCCACCCCTCGGCGTGCTTGTGCTCGCGCAGCCGCCACACGAGCAGGAACACGACGAACCCGAGCAGCACCTCGAGCAGCTGCGTCGGGTACACCGCGATGACGTCCAGCGGGTTCGTCCCCTGCGGAAAGTGCACGCCGAACGAGCTCGTCATGTTGCCGGCGGTCGAGGGCGGCACGCCTTCGGGGAACTTCACCGCGAGCCATCCGCCCGGCCACGGCTTGCCGTAGTCGTCGCCGACAGCCCAGCACCCGGTGCGCCCGACCGAGTAACCGGCGGAGAGGCCGATGCAGAAGACGTCGGCGACGTGCCAGAAGCGCAGCTTCTTCACGCGGATCATGATCGCGCCAGCGGCAACGCTCCCGGCAAAGCCGCCCCAGAACACGAAGCCACCGCGCGTAAACAGCGAGTCCAGGCTGTGCGTGAGCACGGCGTAGTAGATCTTCGCGCCTATGATGAATCCGACAAGCGTCGCGGCGACGATGTCGGGCACCGGGTTCGCGCTGAACCCGCGGCGCTCCATTTCGTGCGACGCGATCATCTGGCCGAGGACGAACGCCGTGGCCACCGCGATGCCGAACCCCGTGATGGTGAGCGGCCCGACGGCGATGTTCAGCGCGTGATGGATCGTGGGTTCGGATGCGAGGAACATAGCCGCTTAAATGTAGCGCTCAGCGCGCGCAGCCGTCGATCCTGAACCCGCCGATGCGCGTTGAGTACGTTGTCGCGCCCTTCTTGTAGTAGTCGCCGACGTACCAGAACGTGCAGTCGTCGCTCGGGTCCATCGCAAGCGTTGCGTAGTCCTCCCAGCGCAGCGTATTCGTCTGTGACGCCTCGCCCTCGGCGAGTACGGTCTCGTGAAAGGTGAGCTGCCCTGGCGGATCGTTCGCCAAGCGCGCGGCAAATCGCTGGCCGGCGAAGTTCGGTGTGCCGCCAAACGAGTAGCCGATCCCGATGTTGCCCTTGCGGTCCATCCCGATGCTCGGCATCCACCGATAGAAATTGTCGGGCGCGAACGTGCCCTGCTGGTAGAGCATGGGATCGCGCTTCTTGTCGAGCCGGAACTCGTACCAGCGCACACCGCCGCCGCCGACCGCCGTGTTCACGGAATGCAGCGCGAGAATGGATTCGTGGCCGTTCACGCGGCGGTACACGGGCCGCTGCATGATCTTGTCGCCCTGCGCGTCGAGTTTGCGATCCGTGCCGGGCTGAGGAACACAGCTCGTGAGCTGGCCGTCACAGAGATAGTGGTAGGGCGCGACGGGAATCCTGAACGGTCCGTCGAGTTTGGTCTTGGTGGTGTCCTTCCAGTCGACGTGGAACTTCCAGTAGAGAATGACGGAGTCCGCAAAAATTTTGTTCAGCTGCGCGCCGCCCGCGGCCATCATGATGTTCGGCGTGCCCTTGGGCGGAACGTTCTGCCCGTCGATGTCGGCGTTGTTCAGGAAGTTCACGCCGTCAATGATGAAGCACTGTTCGCGCGCGGGGAGTCCCTTCAGCATTTTGTCGCGTTCGGCGACGCAGACGTGCTTCTGGATGATGTTGTCGCTCGTGCTGGTGGGCAGGTAGTAGCCGTCGGGCCACACGGCGGGACGCGGATAGTCGGGGAAGAGCGGACGCTTGAACTCATAGCGATTGAACGGTCCTGTTGGATCCGCGCCCTTGCTCACGGCATAGCACATCGAGTACGGGCCGGTGGAGTCGTTGGCGGGGCGCCTGAAGATCGGCATCACGTAGAGCCAGCGGTTGGCAAGCTGGTCGTAGCGCACGACGGCGTCGCCGTTGTTGCGGGCGCCGCACTGACCGCCGAACCCGGCGAAGATCGTGTTGGTCGGCACCGCGCCGTAGATGAGCTTGCCAGTGGTATCGAAGAGCGCACCCTTCTTGGTGAAGATCGCGATGCGCGAGTTCACGATCTGCACGATGTGGTTCGGCCCGACGGCGAGCGAGTTGTCGGAAGGGTTGCGGCCGTCCTGCGACGGCTGGAGGCTTGTGAAACCGACCCCGAGTCCGTCGAAGCTCGCGACGATCGGCACGGGCGGCCGGGTGCCTTGTGCGGTTTGTTCGACCGAGGGTCCGCTCCGGAGCGCAGCGGCGGCGAGAAGAGCGAGGGCCACGCGAGGAGTTTTCATCGTGACGCCGAAGTTACGACGATTCTACCCTTCGCGCTTCATCTTGTACTGCAGCGCACCGGAGGGGCAGAGCGCGATCTGCGCGGCGACCTGCTCAGCCGTCGCGAGCTCGGGGCGAATCCAGTGCTTGCGTTTCACGTCGAACACCGCGGGGAGCCCGCGGATGCAGACGCCGGTATGCCGACAGACATCGGGGTCGAAGGTGACGGCGATCTCGTCGGTTTCGTAGAGTTGGAGTCGTTTGGCCATGGGGAATAATACAGGTAAACTGCTTTCAAACAGCAACCGCACTGCCTCCACGGATTACACGGATTTCACGGATCAAACTTGGGGGAACTACGCTCGCCTTTCAAAGGTTGTTGCAGTTCCCCAAAGGCCTTGTTTGATCCGTGGCTGTTTCCGTGAAATCCGTGGAAAGCGGTTGCTGTTTACCAGTGACACCCCCTGGGCCTCACGGGTAGCTCAAGTACATCCACACCCGAGCCGGCATGCGATTCCGCCCAGCGAACAGCAATAAGCTCCTCACCGTGCTTGCACTTGCCGCCGCGCTCGCCGCGTGCGCGAAGGATTCTCCCACCTCGCCCCCCACCACGCTGGCCTTTGGCGAATGGGGCGCCGATGACGCGCAGGTTATCGCCAGCGACTCCGTGACACACGTCTGGCTCCAGTGCACCTCCGGCGATTTCGCCGGGAGCGTCGTACTCGACGCCGAGGGGCGTTTTTCCGTGAACGGGACCTACGATCCTTACGTCCTTCCCATTGCGCCTCCCGATGGACCGATGCCCGCCCAGCTCAGCGGTCAGGTCGCGGGCAACACTCTCACGTTCGCCATCGCGGTAAACGACACGATCGGGCATCAAGTCATATCGCTCGGGCCGCGGACTGTCGTACTCGGCCAGCAGGCCAACATCGTGGTCTGCCCAGACTGACCCGAAGGACACAAAAGCGAGTTGACCCGTTTCTCGTTTGTTGGTTAACTGAGGTTGTTGGCCAAGAACCTCGGTTAGCCAACCAACGAATGACGGATTAACTCGCAGTGCTCCCCTGGGCGGGAGTACCTTATAACTGTCCTCCCGGGGGAGCCCTAAATGCCGGTCAGTCCTTGATCCCGCAGCACTTCGATCGCGCGGACGTCCTGCAGTCGTGGGTCCTGCAGACCGCGATCATCTGTGCGTTCGCGCTCTCGACCTTCGGCATTGCCCACACCCTGCGGCGCCCCGCGATGCGCGCGCTTTCAGAGATCTGGGCACTCTACGTCGGCACGGCGATCGCCGGAACGATCGGTTCGGCCATGAGCGCCGCGCCGAATCCGAACTCACTCGCATCGCTCTTCACGACACTCTCACCGTCGCTCGTCGTCGCGAGTCTCCCCGCGAACCTCGCCATGGTCACGTCCATTGCCGAGCAGCCGAATCCGCTCGCGAGATTCCCGCTGGCGCCTCTCTGGCTCGGGCTCACCGCATTCATCGTCATCTTCGGCGGAGAGCTCGCGCTCGTGCCGCGGCTCAACCCCGCGTTCTGGCCGCGCCTCTTCACTACGGCTATTTACGCCGTGAGCTGCGCCTATGCCTGGCGGGCATCGCGGCGCGCCACAGGTCATGCCACCGCGCTGCGGTTGCTCGTTGCGGGATTCGGCCTCATGGGTGCGCGCGTGTTTATCAACATCCTCGTCAGCATCGATTTCGTCCGCAGCAGCTCGGAGACAGTCAACACGTCGATCGTCACGATGGTGCAGGTATTTTCGATCGTGATATTCGGCGCGTTCGCGCTGCTTGCGGTGCTTGACCAGGAACGCACGGCGATCCTCGCGCAGGCCTCGCTCGTCCGCGACGCCGAGGCCGGCGTTGCTACCTCACGGCGCTTTGCCAGCCTCGGCCGCCTCTCTGCGGGCATCGCGCATGACTTCAACAACATCCTCGGGACCATCGTCGCCAGCGCCGGTCTCGCACAGCTTGCCGCGCGCGAGGGACAGCCGGTCGACGTCGAACTCGATGTCATCGAGGACGCGGTCGGCCACGCGACCGAGCTGACGCGGCAGCTCCAGCTCTTTGCGCGCAATCAGGAGAGCGTGCCTGTGGTGTTCGACGTGAACATGCGCCTTGCCAACGTCGCGACGATGCTCGAGCGGACCATCGGTCGCGACACGCGCCTCGACCTGGTTCGCGTGGCCGAGCCCGTCGACACCAAAATGGATCCCTCGCGCTTCGAACAGATCGTCCTCAACCTCGTGGTCAACGCGCGCGACGCGATGCCAAAGGGCGGCACGATCCGCATCGAGACCGCCGCCGACACCCTGCACGCCACGCGCATGCTCGGCGATGTCGCCCTCGCCCCCGGCCGCTACGTCCGGCTCTCAGTGTCGGATAACGGAGGCGGCATCCCGGCCGACGTGCTCCCGCACATCTTCGAGCCTTTCTTCACCACCAAGGCCGCGGGCGGCGGGAGCGGAATCGGCCTCGCCACGTGCCAGAGCATCGCAGTCGAGGCGGGAGGAGCGATCGAAGTACAAAGCACCGTCGGCTCAGGGTCGAGGTTCGATGTTTATCTTCCCGCCGCCCCGGAACGCCCAAGCCGCTCTTAGCAAGTCTCAGAGCTCCAAGCTCGAGCAATGCGCACTGAGCTTGACCTTAGAGCTCTGAGCTTCTCAGAATCCAGGATTCCTCTTCCGCGCTCCGCGCCGGGTCGAAATCCCGAATCCCGGTTCCCGATTCCACTATGGCGCAGAAGACCCACTGGGCATCACAACCACCGCCCGCCCGAGCTTCAGATAAATCCCCGATAGCGCCGCGGAGCTCACGCTTACCGTATGCGTGCGGGTCATCGCCGACGCCGTGTCGCCGAAAATTGCGATTGGCGGCCGGCTGACCACGCCGTCGAACGCGAAGGTGAAGTTCGCGAGCTGACACCGTCCGAATGGCATCACATTCGGCCGCGGTGCGCTCGAGGAGTCAGTAGGCGCCGGGCGGCACGAGACTCCCGTCGGTGCCACGCTGTCGGTCTGCGTCCCGCTGATTCCCCACCACGTCCGGTGGTGGTCGTTGAATTCGAGATGTGCCGGAATCGGACGGATGAGCGCGCTGTGCACGCTCGAGTCGGAATCCGCCAGCGCTCCGCCGTTCGTGCCCATTCCCATCGGAGTCGCCGTGCCCGGGAAGAAACGCAGCACAGGGATCCCGATCGCGCTCGAGTCCGAACTCGCCACGAGCGTCACGAAGCGGATCGGACGCGTCGGCGTCCACGCGAACAGTGTGCGCGTGACGCGCGGAATTCCCCATGGGCAGATGAACGCTGACGCTCCCGCCGCCATCGCCGGCACCGGGCACGCAATCATTGGCCCCGCGAAAATCTCCTCGGCGATCGCTACGGCATTCATGGTCGTCGCCGTGTCGTCGATCATCACGGAGATCGTCTGGAACTTCGGCGCTTGGCCGATCACCGCCGCCGCCCCGTAAAACGGCGCGGCGTCGTTCGCGGATCCGCCCGCGGCACGTATCGAATCACCCATCTGGTTGAATTGCGCCGCGACAGAATCGCTCGCGGCGACGTTTGCGGGTGAAGTGGAGACATCGCTGCGCGAACACGCGACGGCGACAAGAGCCGCTGCGAGCGCGGTGCCGCTCAATACCACTGACTTGCGAATCATGCTCGGCCTCCTGCCTGAGATTCGGCGTACAGACACATCATACCGCCCGACTCAGGGAAGGTTCGCGCGCGTTTTCTGTGTGTAGGACTGCGGCCGCGTGAGCTGGTTACTCGTACCGCAGGGCGGCGACGGGATCGAGGCGCGACGCCTTGAGTGCCGGCAACATCCCGAAGACGATTCCGGTGATGGCGCTCGAGGCGAGCGCCGCAATGACGGCGAGCGGCGGCACCGACGCCTGAACCGGCGTCGCCTTGTTCACGATCAGCGCCACAATCCAACCGAGCATGAGGCCGATCGCGGCCCCGGTCGCGGTGAGCGTGATCGCCTCGACCAAAAACTGCCAAAGGATGATCCCGCGCGTCGCGCCGAGCGCCTTTCGCACGCCGATCTCGCGCGTGCGCTCGGTGACCGAGATCATCATGATCGCGACGACACCCACGCCGCCGACCAGCAGGCCGACCGAGCTGAGCGCGATCATCACAAGAAAGAACATTCCGAAAACCTTATTGTACACTTCAAACAGCTTGTCCTGCGTGATGATCGCAAAGTTCGAGTCGTGGCTCGGGCGGAGTCCGCGCTGCGCGCGCAGGCTCGCCGTCACGTCATCGATCGTCTCGCCCTGCGCGGACGCTGCACTCGGCTTCACGACGAACGACATGTACTTCGTCTGCGCGCCGAGCTTGCGCGAGAGCGCATAAATGCTCGTGATGATCTTCGGGTGGTCGCCGCCTGAAAGAAAGCTGACGTTGTCCTGGAATACGCCGATCACGGTGAAGCTGCCGCCGACGTTCCCGCCGGAGAGCGCGTTCAGCGTGACTTGTTTTCCGATCGCGTCGTTGTCGCCGAACAGCTGCTGCTTGGCGTTCGTGTTGAGGATCGCGATTGGTGCCGCCGAACGCGATTCCTGCTCTGTGAACATGCGGCCGTCGGTCATGTCGGGCGGGTTGATCTGCGGCCAATCGGATGTGACGCCGGCGATCTGCACTTGTGAGAGGAGGTGGTCCCGGTACCGCGCCGAGACGCTCCACCCCTGCTGGATCATGATTTTGTCCACCGAGCTGAGCCGCGACAGCGCGTCGAACTCGGCGAACGTCAGCCTGGGGTTCGAGAGCCACTTGCAGGCGTCGCCCGAGTCCGAGCAGTTCTCGAACGAGATGGGATACCGGTTTACGAAGAACGTCGTGGGGCCGGCGGCCTCGAACTGCTTGGCGACGCTCTCGTTGATGCCGTGCACGGCCGCCGAGATGACGACGACCACGAACACGCCCACGGCGACGCCGAGGATCGTGAGCGCGGCGCGCACCTTGTTTGCGCGCATCGCGTCGATGGCGATGGTCACGCCCTCGAGCGACATCTTGATCTTGTCGATGATTCGCATGTTAGCCATCCCGCTACTCCTGCCGCAGGGCGGTGACGGGATCGAGCAGTGATGCCCGGCTCGCCGGATATACGCCGGAGATGATGCCCACGCCCGCGCCGATGAGGACGCCGATCGCGATAGACCACGGCGCAACGTAGGTGGGCATCGGGGTGACCGACCGGATGAGAATTGCGAAACCGGCGCCGAGTCCGATGCCCATGGCGGCACCGATCGTGCTGAGCGTGGTGGCCTCGATGAGGAACTGAACGAGGATGTCGCGCCGCTTGGCGCCGAGCGCCTTGCGGATGCCGATCTCGTGCGTGCGCTCGGCGACGGCCACGAGCATGATGTTCATGATGACGATCGCGCCAACCACCAATCCGACGGTCGGGAGCGCCACGCCGGCAAGCTCGAGGTATTTCTGGATCTTGTTCCAGAACTCGAGCGCGGAGTCTGAGGTCTCGAGAGTGAAGTCGTCCTTCTGCCAGCCGTGCAGCTTATGCCGCGCGCGCATGACGCCTCGCACGCGATCCTCGGCGTCGTTGAGCGCCTCGGGCGTCGAGACCTGCACGATGACCGCGTCGATAACGTGCGGCGCGCGGTTGAGCAGGCGATGCACGGGCGAGCGGAAGGGCGCAATGATGTAGTTGTCGAACGACTGGCCGAACGCGCTCCCGCGCGACTCACCGACGCCGATGACGTTGTACAGCTTGCCGTCGATCTTGACCTGATGATCGATCGGCGTGACGGTCGGGAACAGGCGCTTGACGAGGTCAGGCCCGAGGATGACGGCGCTCGCGCCGTTGGTGAGTTCGTCGGGCGTGAACTGGCGGCCTTCGGTGACGTCGAGCTTCTTGATCTGGAAGTAGTCGCCTTCGATCGCGGTGACATCGGCGGTGCGCGGCTTGGAGTACTGCGACTCGACTTTGATGCCGTCCTCGGAGTACATCGCCCAGAAGGTGCCGGGCGCGAGCGCGTCCACGACGGGCTGGACGTCAGACTCCAGAATCTTCTGGCGGCGGTTGTACTCCATCCACTGCTGGCGGGAGACGTCGCCGATGTCGATGTTCGGACGGGCGCGGAGTTCGAACGAGTTGAGGGCAATGAGTTTGCCGACGAGCTCGTCCTGCATGTACTTCCCCATCCCGTTCACGATCGAGACGACCGTGATGAGGAACATCACGCCGATACAGACGCCGAGCGCGGTGAAGAAGCTCTTGAGCTTCTGGACGCGGATGGTCGCGAGGGCAAGGCGGATGGCTTCGAAGAAGTGCATCTAGGTCGTACGGTTGGGGCTGTGGCGCAGTTTCAGGGGTGGGTCGAGCTCGGGGCAGATCTACTGCAGAACCGCGGATGGGGCTGATCAACAGGCGGAAGAGGCGCGGATCAGTGACGCTTGATCCGGCCCTTTTCTGGCCCTTATCCGCCCAATCCGCGGTTCTGCGTTGGTACTCTGCCTAGCTAGTGCTTCCCCACGGAAGCAAACGCTTGGTCGAACACGTCCAGGGCAAAGTCCACGTCGTCCGCCGTGATGCAGAGCGGCGGCTTGACGCGGAGGACATTGCCGTCGAGCCCGCCCTTGCCGATGTGCAGCCCGAGCTCACGCGCACATTCGACAATGTCGC
>JBOHTH010000304.1:0-7905 GCA_050733535.1 Gemmatimonadaceae bacterium
GATCTGTGAGCTCCTCCCTCGCTTCATCCCCCACCGGTTCGCCTCCCTCCCCGCCGTCCCGCGGCCTCTCGGCGCTGGCTGCCATCATTGCGGAGCTCGCCTCCACCCGCCTGCTCGAAGCGAGCATCGTGCGCTCGCTCGAGTCGCTTTGCGCGTTGCTCGACGTTCAGGAGTGTGCGATCTGGTTGCATGCAAAGGACGGCCTGACGCGGACTTGGGGCGCCGGAGATCGCGTCATCACGGCGGAGCAGGTGACCGCGCGCCTCCCGCGTTCGATGCCCGTCCACGATGGCGTGGTTGTCGCGGCGATCGGATCCGCTGGCGGCCAAACCGGTGCGCTCGCCGTTCGTGTCGTACGCGAACTGGACGAGGAGGAAATACTCCTCGTGACGGCCGTCGCAAACCTGCTCGGCCCCGAGCTCGCTCACGCGGAAAAAAACCGCCAGCTCGAAGTCGAAGTCGAGGCCCGCACCGCGGAGATCAACCGCGAGCGAATCTTCACCGAGAAGATCATCGACTCGCTCCCGCTCGGTCTCTACGTCATTGATCGGGAATACCGGATCCACGCGTGGAATCGCAAGCGCGAGACCGGCATGCAGGGTGTCTCGCGCGAGGAGGCTATCGGCCGCACGATCTTCGAGATCCTCCACCGCCAGCCGCCGGAGATGCTCCGCCGCGAGTTCGACGACGTGTTCACCACCGGGCGCATCCAGGAATACCAGATGGAATCGCTCGCCACCGGCGAGCTCCGCACCTACAGAATTACCAAGATTCCGATGAGGCTGGGTGACTCCGCCGTGACGCACGTCATCACCATCGGCGAAGACGTCACCGACTGGAAGGAGGCGCAGCAGCGCTTTGCGCAGGCCGAGAAACTGGCGGCCATCGGACAGCTCGCGGCCGGCGTGATGCACGAGATCAACAATCCGCTCGCGACCATCGCGGCATGCGCCGAGAGCCTCGGCTTCAAGCTCGATGATGTCAAGAACGCGGGCAGCGCGATCCCGGCCGACTCGAACGAATATCTGCAGATCATCGACAACGAAGTCTCGCGCTGCAAATCCATCGTAGACGGTCTCCTCGACTTCAGCCGACCCAAGCAGGCACTCAAAGAGCGCGTGAGCCTGAACGAAGTCATCGAGCGTACGCTGCTCCTGCTGAAACACCATGTGCGCTTCAAGCGGCTCACGGTCGTCACGGAACTGGACCCGGAGCTCGAGCGCGTGCCGCAGGCGAACGCCGAACAGCTCGTGCAGGTCATCATGGCACTCCTGCTCAACGCGATGGATGCCGTTGGCGAGCGCGGCCAGGTCACGATCCGCACGCGGCGCGGGGCGACGACGGCCGAGGGAGCCGTGGCCGAGGTTGTTGATCAGGGCCATGGAATTGCACGGTCCGAGCTCTCGAAGATCTTCGAGCCGTTTTATACGACCAAGGCGCCGGGGCGCGGCACGGGCCTCGGCCTCTCGATCTGCTACGGCATCGTCCAGGAACATGGCGGGCGCATCGAGGTGGACAGCGTGCTCGGCCAGGGCAGTACGTTTCGCGTGCTGCTCCCGACCGTGGAGCATCGGTGAACCGCGGCCAGCCCACTCGCGTCCTGATCGCCGAAGACGAGGCCAACCTCGCGGAACTGCTGCAGGCTTACCTCGCGGGCCGCGGTCACAGGGTCACGGTGACGCTGGATGGGCGCGCCGCGCTCGACGCGCTCCACTCACAGCCGTTCGACGTTGCGCTGCTGGACATCGTGATGCCAAAGCTCGACGGCCTCGAGGTGCTCCGGCAGGTGCGCGAGAACCCGTCGCCGCCCGAATGCATCATCATCACGGGGAACGGCACGATCGACACGGCGATCGCCGCGATGAAGCTCGGCGCCTACGACTACGTGTCCAAGCCATACCGCCTCGCGGAGATCGACGTGCTGGTGCGGCGCGCCTGGGAGAAGCGCCGTCTCACGAGCGACAACTTGCGGCTGAACACGCGGCTCTCGCGCGTGGACGCGCCGCGCGATTTCACGTCGGTGTACGCGCCAATGCAGGCGGTGCTTGCACTCGCGCGTCATGCCGCAATGGGAACGTCACCGGTCCTCATCACCGGCGAACCGGGGACGGGCAAGAGTGAACTGGCGCGGTACATCCACGCGCATTCATCGCGGGCGGCGGGCCCGCTCGTGGACGCTGTGTGCGCCGCCATGCCCGCCGGGCGCGCGACGGTGGACCTGTTTGGCGTGGAGCGGCCGCCTGATGACGAACCGTCGGGAGACGTGACCGCGGTCGTCGGGCTGCTGGAGTCCGCGGCCGGTGGCACGCTGGTTCTCGACGACGTGCACCTGCTCGACCCGGGCGCGCAGGGCGCGCTGGCCGAGGCGGTCGCGCTTGGAACGTTCCGGCGCGAAGGCGCGCGGCACCGCATCGAGACGGAAGCGCGGTTCATCGCGACGTCCGGCGTGGAACTCCCCGCCGCGGTGAGCGCAGGATCGTTTCGCGAGGACCTGTTCGAGTCACTTGGCCAGGTGAGCATTTCGCTCCCGCCGCTGCGCGATCGCGCGGTGGACATCGCGATTCTCGCGCAGGCGTTCGTGCGCGAGTTCGGCGGCATGCGCGGTCCGTCGCTTGCGTCTGAGGCACTCGAGGCGCTCGAGGCGTATTCGTGGCCGGGGAACCTGCGCGAACTGCGCAACGTGCTGGAGCGCGCCGTACTGCTCGCCGGCGGCGGGATCATCCATGCGCACGACCTCCCGCTCCCTGCAGCCGCTCGGACGCCGGCGGATGACGCGCCGCTCTCGCTGAATGAAGTCGAGCGCCGGCACATCGCCGCAGTCCTGCAGCGCGCGAACTGGCACCAGGGGAAGGCAGCGGAAATGCTGGGGATTTCCGCGAAGACATTGTATCGCAAGATTCGCGAGTTCAAGTTCGAACGGCCGGCCGGCGCCGAGGCGCTGTGAAAGTCCTCGTGATCGAGGACGACCCCACGGTCGGCCAGTTCGTGAAGCGCGGCCTCGAAGAGCAGCGCTGGAGCGTGGACCTCGTCGCCGACGGCGAGGAAGGAGAGGCGCTCGCGCGCGCCCAGCCGTACGATCTCGTCGTGCTCGACATGCGTCTGCCGGGGCGCTCGGGCCTCGAAGTGCTGCGCAACCTGCGCGCGCGAGGGTTCGAGCGGCCGGTGCTGGTGCTCACCGCGCAGGACGCGATCGACGCAAAAGTCGAAACGCTGCGGGCGGGCGCCGATGACTACGTGACGAAGCCGTTTGCGTTCGAGGAGCTGCTCGCGCGGGTCGAAGCGCTCGCGCGGCGTCCGCGCGTGCTCGCGACGCCCGTGCTGAAAGTCGCGGACCTCGAAGTGGATCTGGACGCGCGTGAAGTATCGCGCGGCGGCGAGGTCGTGGAGCTGACGCCGAAGGAGTTCCTCGTGCTCGAGTACCTGTGCCGGCACAAGGGTCGCGTGATGAGCCGCACGCTGATCACCGAGTACGCGTGGGGCTACCACTTCGACCAGGGCACGAACATCGTCGATGTGGTGATCAATCACCTGCGCAAGAAGATCGACTCGGGCAAGGGAAAGAAACTGATCACGACCGTGCGCGGCGTCGGTTACGTGATCAAGGAGTAGCGGGGGCAGCGGCATGGCATCGATCCGCACGCGCATCACCGCGAGCTATGCGCTCGCGTTCGCCGGGACGATGTTCGCGTTCTCTGCGGTCGTCTGGGCGGAGCGGCGCGCCGTGGCGCAGCAGGATCTGAGGGACCGCGCGACACTGGTGGCCGATCTCGCCGTGCGCCTGCTCCGCGCTTCGTACGGCGTGGACCTGTCGTCGCCCGCCGACACGGGCCGGCTGGCCGGCGGCGATCTCACCGCGCGCTATAAGCCGGTCCTCGACGCGCTGCCGGGATACCTGATCATCGGCGACTCAGACAACGTCGTGTACCAGTCGCCGCTCGTGCGGGCCTTGAGCGACCGCGACATCCAGAGCCTCACGAGCGCGGCGTTCAGCTTGCGCGCGAAAGGCGACTCCGTGGTGGCGCTCCAGGATCAGCCGACGCCGATTCTCCTCGTCGCGCGGTTCGAACCGTCGTCCGGCCTGCGACAAGTAATCGCCGGCGTCTCCACGCAGCCGCTGGATATTGCGGGATCGCAGGTGCTGTTCCTCGCGCTGGTGATCGGCCCGACGATCCTGATCATCTCGGCGGCCACCGCGTGGACACTCGCCGGCCGCCTGCTCCGCCCGATCGAACAGATGGTGAACGACGTCGAAGCGATCAGCGACGGCCGCTCACTGCACCGCCGCATTCCGGTGGAAGATCTCGGCGACGAAATCGGCCGGCTCGGCAGCACACTGAACGCGATGATCGGCCGGCTCGAAACGAGTTTTGCGGCGCTCCGCCGGTTCACCGCGGACGCCAGCCACGAACTGAAAACGCCGCTGACCGTGCTGCGCGCGGATATCGAACGCGCGATGACGACTGGGCAAGGGAGCACCGAGCAGCTCGTCGCACTCGAGGAAGCACTGCAGGAGTCGGCGCGCATGGCCGATCTCGTGGAGTCGCTGCTGACCCTGGCGCGCGCCGACGAAGGACGATTCGACCTTCACCGCGAGCCGGTGGATATGGAGGGCCTCGTGCGGGAAGTCGCGGAGACCGCGAACATCCTTGGCGAGTACGCGGGGCTGCACGTGTCGGTGCCGGTGGTCCAGCCGGTGACCATCCTCGGCGACCGCGTGCGGCTGCGGCAGCTGTTTCTCAACCTGGTCACCAATGCAATCAAGTACAGCTCGAGAGGCGGCAAGGTCGAGCTGCGGCTCGAGGCGAGTGAGGGGGTCGCAGTGTTTACCGTGAAAGACACTGGGCTGGGAATCGCGGGAGCGGACCTGCCGTTCATTTTCGACCGGTTCTGGCGGGTGGACCGGGCGAGGTCGCGCGGCGGTGAGCGCGGCGGAGTGGGACTGGGGCTGGCGATTGCGCAGTGGATCGCGCAGGCGCACGGAGGGTCGATCAATGTGAGTTCGCGGCTGGGGAGGGGGAGTACGTTCGCGGTGACGATTCCGGCCCTGCCTGGGGGCGGGGCCAGTGAGGAGTGAGGAACGGCCGAGCGCTCTGATGCAAGACTAGCAGATGATAGACAACAACGGATCTTTTAGGTCTTCTATCTGGCCGTCTTGCATCAGACAGCTTGAGTTTTTGGCCCCGTTTTCATCTCCTAACTCCCGATTAAGCGAAACTTAATGAAAATCCCTATCCGCCCGGTGTATTGACTTGTAGGTTCTGTCCCATCGCACCCTCTCGCACTCAGTGTCCACCAGATAGACGGGGTCCGGCCATTGTTCAACAACCTGCTGGAGTCCAAAGCCAAGAAGCAGCGCTCGCCTGGCGGCATGTTCGTCAGCGCCGTGTTGCACGTCTTGGTCATCGCGCTCGCCGTGAAGGCCACGCTCAATGCTGGCCAGAAAAAGGAGAAGCGCGAGGAGAAAGTTGACTTCGTCGAAGTCAAGAAAGACGAGCCGCCTCCGCCAAAGGAGAAGCCGCCCGAAGTTCAGGTCGCGCCTCCGCCGAAGGGGTTCCAGACCCTCACCGCGCCGGTGAACATTCCTGACGTCCTCCCGGATATTGACCTCACCAAGAAGGTCACGAACGAGGCGGACTTCACTGGCAAGGGCGCGCAGGGCGGCCGCGACAAGGGGATCGTCGGTGCCGCACCGGTCGAGAACCAGACGTACTTCGAGTACCAGGTGGAGAAGCCGGTGATGGCCGCTCCTGGCTCGCCGTCGCCGCGCTACCCCGACATCCTCAAGTCCGCCGGAGTCGAGGGTGAGGTCGTCGTATCGTTCACGGTGGATACCACCGGCCGCGTCATCATGTCGACGCTGAACATCCTGAAGTCCACGCACGAATTGTTCGCGGCGGCCGTCCGAACGGCGCTGCCGACCATGCGGTTCCTCCCGGCGGAAGTCGGCGGGCGGAAAGTGAAGCAGCTGGTGCAGCAGCCGTTCATGTTCAACATCGTGAAGTAGAACTGCGATCGAAGCCGGAAGCCGGAAGCCGGATTCGATCATCGATCTTCGGTCCTCGATCTTTAACCAGTCAGGAGCTTTGCAATGAACATTTCATTGACCCAGATGTTCTCGACGATGGGCGGATTCGCCAAGGGCATCGTGTACACGCTGCTCGCGATGTCGCTCTACTCGCTGACCATCATGATCTCCAAGTGGTTCTACCTCCGCGCTGCGCAGGCCCAGACGCGCAAGTTCGCGCCCGAGTTCTCGCAGTTCCTCGAGGAAGACAACCTCACGGAAGCGATCAACCTCGCGCAGAGCTACAAGAAGTCGCATGTCGCGCGCGTGCTCGGCAACGCGCTTTCTGAAATCAAGCCGCTGATCCAGGACGGATCGGTGACGGTCGCCGACATCAACTCGGCAGAGCGTGCGGTCGAGCGTGACATGCTCATGACGATCGTGCTCATCAAGCGTGGCTTGGGCGTGCTCGCGACGGTCGGTGCAACGGCGCCGTTCGTCGGTCTTCTCGGAACCACGATGGGCATCGTCAACGCCTTCGAAGCGATGGCGGCAGGCGGCGGCGGTTCGATCACCTCGATCGGTTCGGGCGTGTCGGAAGCACTGATCACGACGGCGTTCGGTCTTCTCGTCGCCATCCCGGCCGTGTGGTCGTACAACTATTTCCAGACGAAGGTCGACAACATCACGGCGGAAATGACGTATTCGTCGAAGGAAATGATCGACTATCTGATCAAGGGTGTGTCCGGTGAGTTCGGCCGCTCGCGCTTCACGCGTGAGTTCAATACGGCCGCGCAGAACGCCGGCAAATCCGCGGTCTGAGTTGAACCCCCTCGCTTTCTAAGGAGCACTTCCGATGGCGATGTCAATGGGAGGGGGCGGTGTAAAGGCGGAACCGAACGTCACGCCGATGATCGACGTGATGCTCGTGCTGCTGATCATTTTCATGATCGTCATCCCCGCAATGAACGCCGGCTTCAACGCGATTCCCCCGACAGGTCAGAATCTCAAGCCACACCCCGAGGAAGATCAGGACCAAGTCCTCGGTATCGATAAAGACGGGCAGTATTACCTGAACAAGAAGCCGATCCCCAACGCCGATCTTGCCGATCGTCTCAAGACGATCTACGACGCACGCCAGGTCGACAAGATCATGTATCTCAAGGCGCACAAGGAGCTGAAGTATTCGAAGGTCATCGACGCGATCGATATCGCGGCGCACGCCGGTGTGCGCGTGACCGGCATGATCACCGACCCGATTCCGGGCACCAAGTCGACCGTCGCCGGCGACAACGTGTTGCAGGAAGGGATGAAGGGAGGTAAGCCCTAATGTCGATGTCAGCTGGGTCAGATAAGGGGCTTACCAACGAGCCGAACGTTACGCCGATGATCGACGTGCTCCTCGTGTTGCTCATCATTTTCATGATGATCATCCCGCTGAGCCGGAAAGCCATCGACGTGCAGCTGCCGGATCCGACTCCGACCAAGGAGCCGCCCAACCAGAAGCCCGACCAGATCGTGCTCGAGGTGCTTCCGGGAGCTGGTGGTGCCGCGTCGTACGTGATCAACAAGAACATCACGGCCGACAAGTCGAATCTGTTGCAGCAGCTGAAGACGATTTATGATCCGCGCCCCGAGAAAATCATTTTCATCAAGGGCGATCCGGAGGTCACATATCAGGACGTGATTTTCGCGATGGACATGGCGCGCGGTGCCGGCGTGAAGGTCATCGGCGCAGCGCCGAAGTCGGCGGGGAAATAGGACCGAAGACCGAATAGACCGAGGACCGAAAAGACCGAAGACCGAATAGACCGAATAGACCGAAGACCGAAAAGACCGAAGACCGAGGACCGAAGACCGAGGCTCCAAACTCACGGCGCATTGCGCTGAGGGGTTTGGGG
>JBOHTH010000305.1:0-5012 GCA_050733535.1 Gemmatimonadaceae bacterium
CGCCGGCTGTGTGCTCGACGCCGTAGACCTCGCGCTCGCCGGAGAGACGACGAGGAGTTTTTGCGCGGTGCGACCGCCGGGCCATCACGCGCTCCGCGCATCGGCGATGGGCTTCTGCCTATTCGGAAATGTCGCGATCGCCGCGCACTACGCCCGCATCACGAAGAAGCTCGACCGCGTGCTGATTGTGGACTGGGATGTCCATCACGGCAACGGGACGCAGGCGCTCGTCGAGCAGGATCCGAATATCCGTTTTGTCTCGATGCACCAGTGGCCGTGGTATCCGGGCACTGGCGCTGCCGACGACCGCGGACCGAAGAACAGCGTGTGGAACGTGCCGCTCGCCCCCGCACTTCCGCGCGAGCGGTATGTCGGCGAACTGCTCGGTGCGGTCGATGCGGCCACGGCGGGATTCACGCCGGATCTGGTGCTGATTTCGGCCGGGTTCGATTCGCTTGCCGGCGATCCACTCGGCGGGTTTACGCTCGAGCTCGACGACGTGGCGCGGCTTACGCGCGAGATAATTTCGAGGGCGGAGCATTGGTGCGGCGGGCGGGTGGTCAGCGCGCTGGAAGGCGGGTATGCACCGGATCGGCTGGGCGAGGCGGCGGTAGTGCACATGCGCGCGCTGCGGTGACTCGGGCCCAAAGTTCTGAGCTCAAGCTCACCGTTCACAGGTCAGGAGTGTCAAAGCTCTGCCGTTCAAAGCTAACGGCTCGCTCGAAGCTCTCAACCGCAGAGCTTTGACACTCCCGAGCAATGACCTGTGAGCTTGACCTTTAAGCTGTGAGCTTCAGAGGAAATCGAATGAGACAGGGCGAAATGCGAAGGTGATGGATTCTCTGCGAGTCTCCTTATCTTCGTTTCATGCAAGATTTTCGGAAGCTCGTCGTCTGGGAGAAAGCCCATCACCTCGCCGTGAATATCTATCGGCTGTGCGCGGCAATTCCGCGGGCGGGGAATGCCGCATTCATCAGCCAGATTCGACGGGCGGCTGACTCGATCCCGGCGAATGTCGCCGAAGGCGCAGGGCGCGGATAAGACGCTGACTTCGCCCGATTCCTTCAGATCGCGATTGGCTCGAGCGCGGAAGTCGAATCGCACCTGCAATTTGCTTTTGACGTGGAGCTGATTCCGCGAGCGATATTCGAAGCCAGGAAGGCGGAAGTCATCGAGGTCAGAAAGATGCTCATCGGCTTGCGCAAAAGGATCTCTCCACCCCCTGTCGGAAAATCTCATAGTTTATAGCTCAAGGTCATTGCTCACGGGTCGGGAGTGTCAAAACTCTGCGGTTCAGAGCCACCAGCTCGCCCGAAGCTTGGAACAGCAGAGTTTTGACACTCCCGAGCAATGCCCTGCGAGCTTGACCTTTGCGCTTTGAGCTTTTTCGCAGTCGTTCGCCGCCTCCCGGCGATTGCGCTAACTTTCGTCGCCCCCTCCACCGCCGGAGTCTCGCCCTGTTCTGCCCCGACTGCGGTACCTGGAATCGCAACGCCGCGCGCAATTGCACGAAGTGCGATGCATCGCTGCCGCAGGTTCGCGTCGCGGCCGAGGCCCCGGATGCGCTGATCACGGCGCTGCGCCAGGCCACGGGGAATCGCTACCGGATCCTGCGCCGCGTGGGCTCTGGTGGGATGGCGGATGTGTATTCGGCCGAGCACGAGCGGCTTGGCCGCCCGCTCGCCGTGAAAGTTGTCCACTCGCATCTGGCGCGCGACGAGGAGATGCGCACCCGCTTTCGCCGCGAGGCCGAGGCGTCGAGCAGGCTCGTGCACCCGCTGATTTGCACTCCGATCGACTACGGCGAAGTCGGCGATGTCGTGTACCTCGTGATGCCGTTCCTCGGTGGCGGCTGCCTCGCCGATGACCTCATGCGCGACCGCACGATCCCCGCGCTGCGCACGGCGTTCATCGCGAGCCAGGTGAGTTGCGCGCTCGACTACGCGCACCGGCACGGTGTCATCCACCGCGACGTGAAGCCCGACAACGTCCTGTTCGACGACGACGGCAACGCGATGCTCACCGACTTCGGCATCGCTACCGCGCATTTCCACGGCCGTCTCACGGCGGGCGGCCGCGCGATGGGAACCCCGCACTACATGGCGCCGGAGCAGGCGATGGGAAAAATGCTTGACGGGCGCTCGGATCTGTACGCCGTCGGTGTCATGCTCTACGAATGCCTCGTTGGATTCCCGCCGTTCGACGGAGCAGACGGGTATTCGATCGGGTACAAGCATGTGCACGAGACACCAGTCGCGTTGCACGAAGTGGATTCGAAAATCCCCGACGCCCTCGCCGACATCACCATGCGCTGTCTCGCGAAAGACCCTGTCGCGCGCTACCAGACCGGGCACGAGCTGTCCGACGTGCTGCTCGGGTTTCTGCACGAGCAGAACGTGCACACGCCCGATCTGGCGCGCGTGGTGCGCGGCGGCGACGAGGAGGACGAAGGGAGCACCGCGCCGACGGCATGACCGCGAGTCCGCCGCACCCGAGGCGCCTCGTGGACGTGGCGCTTCCGATTCCGCTCTTTCGGACCTTCACGTACGCGGTCGACGGTCCGACGCGGCACCCGCTCGTCCCCGGCGCGCGCGTGGTTGTCCCGGTGCGCGGCGGCCGCTCGGTTGGTTATTGCCTTGGCGAGAGCGATGGCGTCGCGCTCGGCAACACAAAGCCGAGAGCGATCATCGATGTCCCCGACGCGGAGCCGGCGTTTCGTCCCGATCTGCTCAACGTCTGCCGCTGGATGTCCGAGTATTACGTCGCGCCGCCGGGACTTGTGATGCGCGCGGCGCTGCCGTCGGCGCTCGGCGCGTCGAAGCGCCCACAGCCCGCCGTGAAGGCGCGGCGGATCATCGTCGTCGCGCACGCGCTGCCCTCGCTGATCGAGCGCGACCGGACGTTCGCACGCTCGCCGCAGCAGCGCGCGTTGTTCGAACTTCTCGAGTCGCTTGGCGGCCGCGCGTCGGTCGAACAGGCCGTGGCGACGCTCGGCTGCTCGCCGGCCGTCGTGAGCGGACTGGTGAAGCGCGGTCTCGCTGCCATCGAACTCGAGACCGTGTCGCGCGATCCGTTCTCGATTCGCGACGCGCCGCCCGCTCAGCCGCACGAGCCATCGGCTGCACAGCGCGCTGCCGTTGCGGCGCTGATCGCCGCGGCGCCCGGCGAGGTCGCGCTGCTGCACGGGATCACCGGCAGCGGCAAGACGCTGGTGTACATCGAGCTCCTGAAACATGTGGTGCAGGTGCAGGGCCGCAGCGCAATCGTGCTTGTTCCCGAGATCGCGCTCACGCCGCAGGCGGTGGATCGTTTCCGCGCGGTGTTCGGCCGCCAGGTGGCCGTGCTGCACTCCGGCCTCAGCGACGGCGAGCGCTACGACGCGTGGCTCGCGCTGCGCAGCGGCGCCCGCAGGGTAGCCGTCGGCGCGCGCTCCGCCGTGTTTGCTCCGCTTCCCGATTTGGGCGCGATCATCGTCGACGAAGAACACGAGGCCAGCTACAAGCAGGGCGAGTCGCCGCGCTATCACGCGCGGGAAGTCGCCATCGTGCGGGCGCGCGAGGCCGGTGCCGTGTGCGTACTGGGCAGCGCCACGCCGAGTCTCGAGAGCTGGGAGAACGCGCGCGCGGGCAAGTACACACTGCTGTCGCTCCCGGCGCGGGTCGGCGGCGGAGCGCTTCCGCAGGTGGAGGTGGTCGACCTGCGCACGAACGCGCGCGCGGCGCATCTTACGGCGCAGGAGAGGCAGCTCCGCGGCGTGCTGAGCGAACCGCTCGAGCGTGCGCTGCACGAGCGCTTGGCGCGGGGGGAGCAGAGCATCCTCCTGCTGAACCGCCGCGGGTTTGCGTCGTTCGTCCAGTGCAGCGCGTGTGAGTGGGTCGCGGTGTGTCCCGATTGCTCGATTTCGCTCACGCTCCACCGGTCGCCGGAGCGCATGGTCTGCCACTACTGCCGGCGTCAGGAACCGGCGGCGGCGACGTGCCCGCAATGCGGCGCGCTCACGCTGCGCCAGCGCGGCCTCGGCACGCAGCAGGTGGAGAAGCTGCTGTCCGAGCAACTGCCGTCGGCGCGGATCGCACGCATGGACGTGGACACGACCAGCGGGAAGTGGGCGCACGCCGACATCCTCGACCGCGTTGGGCGCGGCGAAGTGGACGTGCTGCTCGGCACGCAGATGATCGCAAAGGGGCTCGATTTTCCGAACGTTACGCTGGTGGGCGTCATCGACGCCGACGTCGGGATCAACCTGCCCGATTTCCGCGCGTCCGAGCGGACCTTCCAGCTGCTGAGTCAGGTCGCGGGCCGCGCTGGCCGCGGCCCAAAGGGCGGGCAGGTCTTCATCCAGACGCGTGTCCCTACGCATCACGCGGTGCGGTGCGCCGTGGCGCACGACTATGAGGGATTCGTCGCGGAAGAGCTGGAGGATCGGCGGGATCCTCCATATCCGCCCACCGTGCGTCTCGCCAACATCGTCTTCAGCGGCGTTGATCAGGCCGAAACGGCCGCGTTCGCACTCGCGGCGGGCGCGTGGTTCGAGCGGGCACTCGACTCACTTGGCGCCGGAGTGATGCAGATGATTGGGCCGGCACCATGCCCGGTAGAGCGGGTTAAGCAGCGGTGGCGCTGGCACTTGCTCCTGCGAACGGCCAAGTCCGGTGCGCTGACGCGTCTTGCCCGCCGGTTCCTGACCACGTTCGAGATCCCGGGCCGCGGCGACCTGCGTGTGACGTTTGACCGGGATCCCGTAGTAATGCTGTGAAGGCCACCGCGCTTCTCGCAGAAGCGCAGCGCGCGCCATGTGCAGTTTGAGGGCCGGCGGCAAGCTCCAATAGACTGGCAATCGCAGCGAGGGAAGTTGCTGATTGTGCACACGTAAACCAATACTGGCAGCGGATTACGGCGGCGGCAGGCGGCGTCAAAAGGGGTGGGGGACGTCGTCTGCCGTCCGTCGATTTCAGGGCGGGCGGAGGCGGGATTGCGGGGTTTCCTGCTGATGCGAGAAGCGGGGTGGGGAT
>JBOHTH010000306.1:0-4084 GCA_050733535.1 Gemmatimonadaceae bacterium
CTCTACCGAGGCGGCTATTTCGACCAGCGGATCCGTCAGGATGGCTGGCAGCAGGACTCGAATGATGCATTCGACCTGAATCAGACGCCGCTCGTGCCGCTGCCCGGCGTGAACGGGGCCCAACACATGACGGTCGTGTCGACGTTCGGGCGCGACGTGTTCGTGCGCGCCTGGAGACTGAGTGTCGGTCGCGTGCCCGTCATTCTCCTCGACGCCGAGCTCGAGGAGAATCATCCGGACGACCGCGAACTCCTCACCCAGCTCTACGCCGGCGGTCCCGAATTGCGTTTGCGGCAGGAATGGCTGCTCGGCGTTGCCGGCGTTCGTGTCCTCCGGGCGCTCGGCATCAGTCCCACCGCGTGGCATGCGAATGAAGGACACGCATCGTTCATGCTTGTGGAACGGCTTCGGGAGCTGATCGTCGGCGGCATGCCGTACGCGGCGGCGGTCGCGGCGGTTCGCGAGACCAGCACGTTCACCACGCACACGCCCGTTCCCGCCGGCCACGACATGTTTCCGGTCGAGCAGCTGGCCGCATGTACCGGTCCGGTATGGGACGAGATGGGAATAAGCCGCGAACAGTTCGTGGCCATCGGCAAGCACCCGGATATGGACAGCGGCACGTATCACATGACGGTGGCGGCGATCCGCATGAGTCGCCGGGTCAACGGTGTGTCGCGAGTGCACGGCCAGGTGACCAGGCATATCTGGGCATCGCTCTGGCCCAATCGTCCCGAAAAAGACGTGCCGATTGGTTACGTGACGAACGGCGTGCATCTCGCGACCTGGATGGCGAATGGGCTCATGTCGCTCCTCAATCGCCAGTTCGGATCCGACTGGGGCCAGCATGTGGACGATCCGCTCTTCTGGGAGCAGGTGCTCAAACTTGACGACCGGGATCTGTGGCGCGTGCACTACAGACTCAAGCTCGCACTCTTCTCGCTGGCGCGTGAGGAGGCGCGGCACGCCTTCGCGCAGCGCTCTCGTGAGGTCGGCCAGCTGGTTGGCTCGGGAGTGCTCCTCGATCCAGACTGCCTCACCATAGGATTCGCGCGCAGGTTCGCGACATACAAGCGCGCCGACCTTGTGTTTCACGACGTCGAGAGAATCCTGAAGATTCTCACGAACCCAGCCCGCCCGGTGCAGATCGTCTTCGCGGGAAAGGCGCATCCGGCCGACACGCCGGGAAAACAAATTCTTCAGGAGGTGTATCAAACGACGCGCGACCCGCGCTTCGAAGGCCGCATCGCGTTCGTCGAGGACTACGATCTGCGCATCGCACACGTGATGGTGCAGGGAGTGGACCTGTGGCTCAACCTGCCGCGGGAGCCGATGGAGGCCTCGGGCACGAGCGGCATGAAGGCCGCGCTGAACGGCGTCCCGCAGCTCAGCACGCTCGACGGCTGGTGGCAGGAGGGATTCGATGGAAGCAATGGATGGGCGATCCCCGCGTCGGACCCGGCGCTCTCTCACGAGGTCGCCGACGCGACGGCTGCGGGGCGCCTGTATGAGCTGCTCGAACAGGAAGTCGTTCCGACGTTTTACGACCGCGACGCCGAAGCGATCCCGCGGCGCTGGCTCGAGGTGATGAGGAACGCGATTCGTGTCGCGGGGTCGCGCTTCACCTCGAACCGGATGATCGAGGAGTACGTCCGCGACTACTACGTGCCATCGATCCTCGGCGACGGCACCCACGACGATCCGCCCGCCCCGCCATGAGCCCGGAACCTCGCACGCGCCGGAAACGCACGACACTCGGTGGCCGAACTATCGTCCATCTGACGGCCGAGTTCTCGCCGTACGCGCGAACCGGCGGACTCGCGGAGGCGGTCGCCGGACTCGCGTCGTTTCAGGCGAGCGCCGGTCACACCGTCGTCGTGTTCATGCCGCTATACTCGTCCGTGCGCGAGATCGCGCCCGGCCTGGAACCGCTCGGGCCGGTGCAGATGATCCAGATCGGTCCCCGAGCTGAGGAAGTCCGGTTCTTCGGCGAGATGCCACCGCGCCCCGGTCCACGGGTCATTTTTGTCGACTCGCCCGCATACTTCAGGCGTGCTGGACTGTATGGCAACGACGGCGCGGACTACGCGGACAATCATCTCCGTTTCGCGTTGTTCTGCATGGCGGCTCTCGCCGGGATCAAGTTGTACGTGGATGGGCCGGTGCTGCTGCACGTACATGACTGGCACGCTGCGCTCGCTGCGGTCTACCTCCGTTCCTACTCAACGCTGCGCGAAGCGTTCGGCCCGACGCCAGTCATCGTGTCAGTGCACAACGCCGGCTACCAGGGCCACTTTCCTGAAACGGCGATGGAAGAACTCGGGCTGCCGTGGGAGCTGTGGCGTCTTGACCGCCTCGAATGGTACGGTCAGCTCAACCTCCTCAAGGGGGCACTGACGCACTGCGATATGGCCATCACGGTAAGTCCGACCCATGCGGCGGAGCTCTGTACACCGCAGGGCGGGTTCGGACTTCACGATGTGTTCCAGCATCTCGGTACGCGCCTGGTCGGCATCTGCAACGGAATCGATCAGCATCTGTGGAATCCGGCGGAAGACGACCAGATCGCGGCGAGATATTCGCGGGACGACTTGTCCGGCAAACTCGCGTGCAAGTCCGCACTGCAGCGCGCATTCGGCTTGCGGGAGCGGCCGGAGGCGCCGTTACTCGGCATGACCGGCCGGCTTGTCACCCAGAAAGGTTTCGACATCATCCTCGGCAGCAACTGCATCCACTCGCTCGACGCGCAGTTCATCTTCCTCGGCAGGGGTGAACCGTGGGTGCACGCGGCGCTCGCCACGCTCGCGTTCGAGCGGCCCGAGCACGTCGCCGTCGAGTTTGCGTTCACGGACTTGCTGGAACATCGGCTCATGGCCGGCTCGGATACGCTGCTTATGCCCTCGCTGTACGAGCCGTGCGGTCTCGCGCAAATGCGCGCGCAGCTATACGGCACACCGGTCATCGGACGAAACATCGGCGGCATCCACGACACCGTGATCGACGGGTCCACAGGCTTCCTCTTCGACGAGTTTCGCATCGACGCGCTCGATCACGCGATCGCTCGATCACTCGACGCGTTCGCGAGACCGCGAACGTGGAAACCGATGATGCGTCGTGCAATGAAGCAGGATTTCAGCTGGGGGCGAGCGGCCGCGGCATACGAGGAGGTCTATCGGTCGGCGGGCGCGCTGGTGGCAGAGCGCGGTGACTAGATTCCCTGCCTAATGGACTTCGTACTCGTCCTGCACTCGCATCTTCCGTTCGTGCTTGGGCACGGACGCTGGCCGCACGGCAGCGACTGGCTCATGGAAGCCGCGCTTGACTGCTATCTCCCGCTCCTGGAAACGCTCGAGGACGTCGGCCGGGAGGGCGTGAGCGCGCCAGTGACGCTGGGCGTCACACCCGTGCTCGCCGCCCAGCTCGCAATGCCCGAGTTCGCGGTCGAATTGCGCGCGTTTCTCGCGCAGCGGCTCGCGGCCTGCGACGAGGCGGAGAGCGAGCTGAACGCGGCGGGCGATCACACGCTGGTCTCGCTCGTTGGATTTTGGCGCGACCGATATCGCCGGCTGAACGCGCAGTTCGAGTCGATCGGCTGTGACATCATTGGCGACCTGCGGAAGCACGAGCGCGCGGGGCGAATCGAGATCATGAGCTCGGCGGCCACGCACGGCTTTCTGCCGCTGCTGGCGCGCGACGAGAGCGTGCGGTTGCAGCTATTCGCGGGGCTTGCCGAGCACCGGCGGATTTTTGGACGGACGCCGGCGGGGTGCTGGCTCCCCGAATGCGCGTACCGGCCAGCGGGCGACTGGGCGCCGTGGCCAGGCGGCCCGTACAAGGCCGCGCGGGCCGGCATTCATACGCACCTTGAAAGCGCCGGGTATCGGTACGTCGTCATTGACTCTCATCTCGCACATGCGGGAAAGCCGCTCGAGGCATATCACAATGGGCCAGCGGCGTCCGCGGAAGTCGCCGAAAACTCGCCGTACCGCGACTACACCATCGGATCATCTCCCCGCGCGGTGCACGCGCTGGTGCGCGATCCGGCATCGACGCACCATGTGTGGAGCCGCGACCACGGATATCC
>JBOHTH010000307.1:0-6985 GCA_050733535.1 Gemmatimonadaceae bacterium
GGGCGACGGGCACGATGCTTTCCCTGCGGGCGGGGTATGCGTTTCGCTCGTCGAGCGACGCGCGGTCACCTTTCACCGCCGGCGGAGGGATCACGCTCGGCAGACTCGAGGTGGACTATGCGTACGAGGGGTTCGAGTTGATCGGCGGCGCCACGAGTCGCGTCGGTGTGCGTTTTGCCGCGCTCCCGCGCGGCATGTGACGAGACGCAAACTGGTGCGCGTTCGCTGGGGCGGGATTCTCCTCGTGTTGCTCGGCGTCATGGCCGGGCTCGCGCTGCTTGTTGCGGCGACTCCGATGGGGCGCTATCTCGCGCGCGGTGCCATAGCGGAGGCAAAGATCCTCTCGCGGCGCCAGTCGATCGTGAAGCTCGTCGCCGACAGCACGACCCCGCCGACTGTCCGCGCGAAGCTCGAGCTCGTGCTCGACGCGCGGCGCTTTGCGGTAGACTCGCTCGGGCTTCCCGCGAAGAAGTCGTTCACGGAGTACACCACGCTCGACCACGACACGCTGGTGCTCGTGCTTTCGGGCGCGTACCGCGACGAACTGCGTCCGGTGACGTGGTGGTTTCCCGTCGTGGGCCGCGTGCCGTACAAGGGATTCTTCGATTTTGCGGAAGCCCGGAAGGCGGAAAAGGAACTGAGGGATGACGGTTTTGACACGTACCTTCGCCCGTCGCCGGCGTTCAGCACGCTGGGGTTCTTCAACGACCCGCTCCTTTCGACCACGCTCGGCGAGGACTCGCTCGAGATCGTGAACACCGTCGTGCATGAGCTGACGCACAACAAGTATTACGCGAAGAACGCGGCCGTGTTCAACGAGAGCTTCGCGAACTTCGTCGGCGCGCGCGGCGCGGAGCGGTTTTTCGCGTCGCGCGGCGACACCGTCAATGCGCTGCGGACTGCGGAGCGGTGGCATGATGAACTGCTGCTTTCTGCGGTGTGGGAGCAGACGTACCACTCGCTGGATTCGGCATACAAAGCGCACCCGGGAGATTCGGCGCGAACCGTGCGCTACGCGGCGCGCGACAGCGTGTATGCACGGACGCGGCGATTTCTCGTGGATTCAGTCGGGCCGCACCTGAAGACGATTGATCCGCGGTACGCAGCGCTCGTGCGGCTGGACAATGCGTCGCTGTTCGCGCGGCTGATTTATGCGACGGGGTTGCCGGCGTTTGAGAAAGTGTACGAGGAGGAGGGGAGGGATATACGCCGTGCTCTCGAGCGAATCATTCGAGAGAGAGAGGAGAAGTGAGCGCGACCCACTGCGCACTGCGGAACTCGACCCGCTCCGCACTGCGGAAGGAATGTGGGTTCCGCAGGCCGCAGCGTATCGAGTTCCGCAGGCCGCAGCGTACTAGCTAATCTCCGAACCGTCCCTTGAGCATTGCGCGAAGGTCTATCGGTGGCAGCATCCCCGGCGCGGCATCCGGGGCCGCTGACTCCGGCCGATCCACCACCACCCGCTGCATCCCCGCCCGCACGCCGCGATCCAGAAACCGCGACAGTTGATCCATCGAGTAGTCTGCGCCCCGTCGCGTGTCGTACACATTAAGCGGGTAAGTCACGAACAGATGGTTCCGTGGCCGCGTCATCGCGACGTACATGAGGCGGCGCTCTTCCTCGACTTGATCGTCGTCGCCGAGCGCGCGGGAGGAGGGGAACCAGCCGTCGACCGCCCAGATGACGAACACCGCGTCCCACTCGCGCCCTTTCGCGCTGTGCGCGGTGCTGAGAATGAGCACGTCATCTTCGCTGTCGCCGCCGAAGCCCAGGTCCTGCGTCGACTGCGGCGGCTCGAGCGCGAGCGCCGAGAGAAACGCGGCGCGGCTGGGGTAGCCGCCGGCGATGGTTTGGAGCTGGTCGAGATCAGAAAGCCGCGGTTCGACACGATCGTAGCGTTCGCGGAGGATGTCGTCGTAGAGACGGCGGACGCGGGCGATCTCGACGGTGACGGCGCCCTCGACATCGGCGGGGCTTGTTCGCAGCGCGTCGAGGAGCTGCACGAGTGCCGTATGAGCGGCTCGCGCGCGCGGCGGCGGCTTGTAGCGGCCGAACGCGTCCGATTCCCACGCGGCGAGCGCCATGGCATCGATCGCGCTCCGCGCCGTGCTCTCGCCGATGCCGGGCATCAGCATGAGGAGGCGGTACCAGCTGACCTCATCGCGCGGGTTCTCGAGGATGCGCAGGAACGCGAGCACGTCCTTCACATGCGCGGCTTCGAGAAACTTGATGCCGCCCCATTTCTCGAACGGAATGCTGCGGGCGGTGAGCTCTATCTCCAGATCGGCGCTCATGTAGCCGGCCCGGAAAAGCACGGCCATCTCGCGGAGCGGTACGCCTTCCTCGTGGAGTTCGAGGATGCGGTCGACCACGAAACGCGTCTGCGCCTGCTCGTCGTGCGCCGTGACGAGCCACGGCTTCTCGCCCCCTTCGCGCTTCGTGAAGAGGTTCTTGGTGTAGCGCTCCTCGGCGCGGGAGATCACGGTGTTGGTGACGTCGAGGATCGGTTGCGTGGATCGATAGTTCTCTTCGAGCGGAATGACGGCTGCGTCGCCGAACTGCGCGGGGAAGTCGAGAATGTTGCGGATCGTGGCGCCGCGGAACGAGTAGATGCTCTGCGCATCGTCGCCGACGACGGTGATGTTCCGGTGCGTGCGGCACATGCCGAGCAGGATCCGCGACTGGAGCTGGTTGGTGTCCTGATACTCGTCGACGAGAATGTGGTCGTAGAGCGACGCAATCGTATCCGCGAGTGCGCCGCCGGATTCCACGAGCATCGCCCAGAAGAGCAGCAGGTCGTCGTAGTCGACGAGGTTTCGTTCGGCCTTTCGCGCGGTGTAGTCGGCGAATATCCGCGCGAAGTCTTCTTCGAGCTCGCGGAACTGTGGATAGTCTCCCGAGAGGATCGCGGGCACCGGAATCTCGGTGTTCACGTGCCGCGAGTAGACGTGGTGGAGCGTCTCCTTCTTGGGGAACCGCTTCTTTTTCTCGCCGCTGCCATTGAATTTCGCGCGCGAGAGCTGCATGAGGTCCTCGGCGTCCGCCTGATCCATGATCGTGAAGTCGGCGGCGAGGCCGGCGGACTGTCCGAACCGCCGGAGCAGCCGGTGCGCGGTGCCGTGGAACGTCCCGCCGTGCACGGCGCGACTCGTGCTCCCGACGAGCCGCTCGGCGCGCGCGAGCATCTCCTGCGCGGAGCGGCGCGTGAACGTGAGGAGCAGGATGCGCTCCGGCCGGATGCCGCGCTCGAGCAGGCGAGCGACGCGGTAGACGAGGGTGCGCGTCTTGCCGGTGCCCGCGCCGGCGATGATCAGCAGGGGGCCGTCCGCATGCGTAGCCGCCTTCAACTGCGCCGGATTCAGCTCGGCCGCGAAGTCTGTCGTTCGCTTTGGTTCGACTTCGCGAACGCGGGGCGGGTAGACGCGCGCGTCATCATGCATGAGATTCGAATATAGTGACACCACCACCGATCGACTCGCGAGGGCCAAAGACCGCACGGTCGTCATTTTCCCTCACGGAAGTTGACGCGCGCGCGGTCGTCATCGCCGTTCTGGCGCTTGGCACGATGCTCCGCTTTCTCGTCGCCGCGTCGACGGGGCTCGGCGTCGACGAATCGTACGCGGTGGCCGTCGCGCGCCAGTATTCACTCTCCTACTTCGACCATCCGCCGCTGCACTTCTGGATCGCCGGAACGATGGCGAAGCTCGCGCACAGCGAGAGTGCTGACGTCGTGCGGCTTCCGTTCGTTGTGTGCTTTGCGGCGACGACCTGGATCATGTATCGCATTGGCGCGCGGTTCTTCGGCGAGAACGCGGGTGCTCTTGCGGCGCTGCTCCTCAACATCTCGCCCGTGTTCAGCGTCACGACGGGCGGGTGGGTGCTGCCCGACGGCCCGTTGATGCTGTTCATGCTCGCGTCGGTCGCGGTGATCGTGGACGTGCTGTTCGATGCGCCAGGGGGCGTGAACGCGCCGCGCATGCTGCGCGGGTCCGACACGTTTCGGTGGGCAGTCGCGGGCGTATTTGCCGGCCTTGCCATGCTCTCCAAGTACCACGGGGTGTTCGTGCTCGCGGGGACGTTCGTCTTTCTCCTGACCAGCGCGCCGCACCGGAAATGGCTCCGGCATCCCGGGCCGTACGTTGGCGCAATCATCGCCTGCGCGATGTTCGCGCCGGTGCTGATCTGGAACCGCGAGCATGGATGGGCGTCGTTCGCCTTTCAGGGCGGCCGCGCGGCGGGGCGGGGCGGTCTGCACATCGGCGCGATGCTCAGCAGCCTTGCGGGGCAGGCCGGATACGTCCTGCCATGGATCTGGATTCCGCTCGTGGCCGTGCTGTGGACCGCGGTGCGGACCGGCCCGCGCGACGCCGCGCGGTGGTTTCTCGCCTGCCTTGGCGCCGGGCCGATTGCGGTGTTCACGCTGATCGCGCTGCGAGGCGATCCGGGGCTTCCACACTGGGAGGCACCTGGATACCTGATGATTTTCCCGATTCTCGGTGCGGCGGTGGCCGGGCGCCTCGAGCGCGGCGACGTGCTCACGCGGCGGTGGATCCGCTGGAGCACCTGGACCTTCGTCGCGCTCGTCGTGATCCTCATGACACAAACTGCGAACGGCTGGATGGAGCGCGTCGCGCCTTCACTCTTCGCGAAGGGCGATCCGACGACGGACATGATTTCGTGGCGTGCGCTGCGGCCAACGCTCGACGCGGAGAACCTGCTGGCGCACGGCGAGTTTCTCGCGACGCCGAGCTGGATTCAGGCGGGGCAGGCCGCGCTCGGCGCCGGGCCGGACGTGCCGATGCTGTGCCTCTGCGCCGATCCGCATCAGTTCTACTACATGAACGACGACCGGACGTTTCTCGGTCGCGACGCGGTGTTTGTGAAGAAGATCAAGCCGAAGGAAGATGTGATCGCCGAGTTTTCGCCGTATTTCGATTCGTTCGCGGTGGCGGATACGCTGGTGATTCGTCGGGGCGGTGTGCCTGCGATTTCGGTGGGGATCTATCGTGCGCGGGGATTTCGGAAGGTCTTCCCGACGTTGCAGCCGAGGTAGTCGGGCTTCCGGCTTCTGGCTTCCGGCTTCCGGCTTCCGGCTTCTGGCTTCCGGCTTCCGCCTTCCGTGCGCCACGGTCGGTCGCGTGAGCATCGCAACGTCGGGGTCTGACTCGGGGCCCTTGGCTGGGATCGCGTCCTGAGCCCCGACTTATGCGATGCTCGCGCTCCCTCCCTGCACACCGATCTCTCCCCAAACGTTTTCACGCAACGCGAAACCATCGTGCGCACTGCGGGGTGAGTGCGCGCGCGTCTCGAATCAGACGCTGCCACGCCTCAACGGAAAGACCGCACGGACGGTTTCCGAGACGCGCGTGCGTTGGAGCCCGCAGTGCGTACGATGCACTCGCGTTGCTTGTAA
The DNA here is from genome assembly GCA_050733535.1 of Gemmatimonadaceae bacterium. Classification (GTDB taxonomy): domain Bacteria; phylum Gemmatimonadota; class Gemmatimonadetes; order Gemmatimonadales; family Gemmatimonadaceae; genus Fen-1231. The sequence continues at coordinate 5,414 of JBOHTH010000307.1, forward strand.
GGAGTATCGGGGACGGATGAGTGTGGAGGGAAAGAGGGAGGGAGCGCGAGCATCGCGTAAGTCGGGGCTCAGGACACGATCCCAGCCAAGGGCCCCGAGTTGGCCCCCGACGTCGCAATGCTCGCGCGACCGACCGTCGCGCACGGAATCAGTCTTACCGACGGCTGTGAGCTTCGCGCACTATATCCAGTCGCGCGTCATCGAGAACGCAAAATCCTGCAAGTTCGACAGCGCCTCCGGATGCTTCGTGCCGTCCTCCAGCTTGGCACTCAGGGCCTGCAGACGCGCATCGGCCGGATCGAGCGTCGCCATGTGCCGAAAGGTCGCGACGGCCTCGTCGCGCCGCCCTAGTGACAAGTAGGACACGCCAAGCGACACCAACCCCGCCGGCGTCGGGTCGACCTGCGCCAGGCGTTCTAGGTACGGGAGCGCGCGGTCGAAATGGCCGAGGCGCATCCAGTCGAACGAGAGGAGCTTCATCGCGAGCACATCGTTAAGCGTGCCGCCCCATTGAGCCACCTGACGCTCGAGCACGGGCACCGCTTGCGCAAAGCGTCCTTCCTTGGAGAGCAGCGAGCCATACTGCAGGCATCCCGACTGGCACGACGAGTCCATGGCCAGCGCCTTCACGAACGCCGATTCTGCTGGCGCGTAGCTTTGCGGCCCGGCGGCATAGAACGTCAGTCCGAGCTGCTCGAGCGCCCGTGAATTATCCGGCACGGCGAGCGCCGCCTGGCGCCAGAGCTTCTCGGGATCGTTGTAGACGCGGCTGCGCGCCGCGGTCACGATCGTGAGCGTCACGGCAATGCCGGCGCCGGCGGCGAGCAACCAGCGCGCGGACATGCGCGGCGCCGACCGCCGGCGGACCCATTCGGCGCCCACCACGGCGAGCACCAACAGCGTGGCCAGCGCGAGATAGACGCGGCGTTCTGCTCCAATCTCGAGCGGCACGGGCACGACGCTCGACGAGGGAGCGAGCAGAACGAAGAACATGCTCCCGGTGAATGCGAACCACCCGAACCGCTCCACGTGCTGCCACGCACGAGCCGTCACGGCTCCGAACGCCGTGAGCAGCAGGAGACCGGGAATGCCGCGCGCGCCGCCAATCGGCCTGAACCCGTAGTCGGGCGCGAGCGCGGCCGGCCATACGACGAGCTGCAAATAGCGCCCGATCGCCCAGCACTGCGTGTAGAAGTATCGATACCACGGCATGTCGACGCCGAACGCGGCCGCGTCTCCGCGGGAACCGCCCGCAAAAATGGCGAACGTTGCAAGGCACGCGGACCACATCGCGAGGTATGCCCATCCGCGTCCGTCGCCTGGTCCGCGCAGTGCGTTCCACGAACGCAGGCGGAACGCGCGGTCGTAGAGCATCACCGCGAGCGGCGCCGTGATGACGATTTCCTTGCTCATCATCCCGAGGGTGCATGCGAGCACAGCGAGCGCGTACCAGCGAATGCGCGCCGCGGGCGCTGCGTCCCACGCGCGCTGCGACGCGTAGAGCGTCGCGAGATAGCAGAGCGATGCCTGTCCCTCGGATCGCTGCACGACATAGTTGATCACCTCGCTCTG
>JBOHTH010000308.1:0-2025 GCA_050733535.1 Gemmatimonadaceae bacterium
CGGCGGCGGACGCGGAGGACGCGGCGGCGCCGCCGCGCGCGACGAGCGAGCGGAGACCGCCGGCGCGGCGGGAATCCTGATCGTCGCGACTGATTCGATTCCAGAATCGGCCGTCACGGCGGCGTTCAACGGCCGCATGGCGATGGAGTCCGCCGTTCCGGCGCCGCCCGCCGGCGCGCTCGGCGCTGGCGCAGTCACCGCCGCGGCGGCCGAGCGAATCTTCGGCAAGCCGCTTTCGCAGCTCACGGTCGGCGCGACCGGCCAGCCGGTCTCCGCGAGCTGGAGTTTCGACTGGCACATGTCGAAGACGCCCGCGCGCAATGTCGTCGCGATCATGCCGGGCTCGGACCCCGCGCGCGCCGCTGAATATGTGCTCATCAGCGCGCACAACGACCACAACGGCGTCAACGCCGTGGCGGTCGACCACGATTCCCTGCGCGCGGTGAACATCGTCACGCGGCCGCAGGGCGCGAACGACCCCGTCTGCCGTCCGACGGAAGCGCAGCAGCGGCGCATCGACGCGCTCATCGCGCATGCGCGCAGCATTCGTCCGCCGCGGCGCGACTCGATCAACAACGGCGCGGACGACGACGGCTCCGGTACGGCGTTGCTGATGGAGATCGCCGAGAAGTTCGCGCACGAGAAGCCAGCGCGGTCGATCATCTTCGTCTCGCACACGGGTGAAGAAGCGGGCTTGCTGGGGTCGAAGTGGTTCACCGACCATCCGACGATCCCGCTCGCCTCCGTTGCGGCCGCGCTCAACATGGACATGGAAGGCAAGGGGCGCACCGACCAGGTGAAGTTCGGCGGGCCGACGTCCGTCCAGACGCTCGGCTCACGGCGTCTCTCGCGTGAGTTCGGCGACATCATCGATTCAGTAAATGCGACGCGCAGCGAGACGATGGCCATCGATCGCTCGTGGGATGTTTCGGCGAACCCGATGCGCCGCTTCTGTCGCAGCGACCAGGTGAACTACGTGCACCATGATGTGCCGGTCACGTATTTCTCGACGGGGTACGCCGAGGACTATCACCAGGTGACGGACGAGCCGCAGTACATCGAGTATGAGCACGCTGCGCGTATCGCGCGCTTCGTTCACGACATCGCGTGGGCGATCGCGGAGCGTAAGGACCGGCCGGCGATCTCCGGTGCGGATCCGAGTTATCCGGCATGCAGGTGAGAGGAACTGCCTTGCCACGGATTTCACGAAAATAGCCGCGGATAGGCAAGAGCGACGACAACGACAACGACTTAATTCGCGGATTGTCGCGGAAACGACTTGGATACTGCAGCGCAGGTGCAGTTGCCGTTCCCCCAAAGTTTTTGCGGTTACATACGCATGGGTGCTTCCGTGAACTTTGTGGTCTGGCGGTTGTATCAGCGCCGTTTCCGCGAAAATCCGCGAATTGAGCTGTTGCTGTTGCTGTGCCATAAGCCTTCCCCCTCGCCCGCGCGCGAACGATTATTCACACCCCCGCTGCACCCTCGGAGCAGTTGACATGATGCACTCCCACGCACGCCTCCTTCGCCGCGCCGTCATGGCGGCGGCACTCTCGGCCATCGCGCTCTCGACCGTCTCTGCACAAGCATCGGTCAACGAGACCCGCGACCCAAACCAGAAACAGGACGCCGAGTTCGCAAAGCTCTACAAGGAGTGGACGGGCGATGCGAAATACGGAAGTCCCCTTGTAGATCATCTCCCCATCGTACGGGGCATTCCGACGCCAAAGGACGTGCTCGGCTACTACATCGGCGCACCGGCGAAGCTCACCTACTACGCGGACATCCTGAAGTACTACCGCGCGCTCGCCAAGGCGTCGCCGCGCGTGAAGGTCGAGACGATCGGCAAGTCCGACGAAGGGCGCGAGCTCGTCGTCGTCTGGATCTCGTCGGACGAGAACATCAAGAACCTCGCGCAGAACCGATCGAACCTCGCGAAGATCGCCGATCCTCGCGGAATGTCCGAAGCGCAGGTGCGCGCGATCATGGCGAAGACCAAGCCGAGCTATCACCTCATGGGTGGCC
>JBOHTH010000309.1:0-2214 GCA_050733535.1 Gemmatimonadaceae bacterium
CGTGATCATCGCGGACAGTGCCGCGATGATCACGGCGGAACTCTCGATGACGAGGCTCGGCCTGATGTGGATGAACGTCCCGGAAAGCGCTCCCATGCGCGAAAGATACCGTGCGCCGACCGCCGCGTTAGTTTCAGTCGCGAGATGCCACGACCTTCAATCTCCCCAGCGGCCAGCGCCGAGTTCGGCCGCCGCCTGCGCGCGTGGTACCGCAAGAACCATCGCGATCTTCCGTGGCGGAAGACGCGCGATCCATACAGCGTGCTGGTGTCCGAGCTCATGCTGCAGCAGACGCAGGTCTCGCGTGTGCTCGATTTCTACGCGCGGTTCATCGAGCGGTTCCCCACCATACAACATCTCGCGGACGCCAAGCCGAAGCGGGTGATGGAGTCGTGGGAAGGCCTCGGCTACTACGCCCGGGCGCGAAACCTGCACAAGCTCGCAAAGCAGGTGACCCGCGATGGCACCGATGGAGTTCTGCCGGCCGAGCCCGCCGAGCTTCGCAAGCTGCCGGGGATCGGCGCGTATACCGCCGGTGCGGTGGCGAGCTTTGCCTATGAAAAGCGCGCGGCCCTTGTCGACACCAACGTGGCGCGCGTGTTGTCTCGCGTTTTTGCGCCGCGTCTGAACCCGAAACGGCCGCGCGACATCACGAAGATCTGGGAGATCGCGCGGGCGACACTTCCCCGCACCGGCAAGGCGGCGTGGACGCAGAATCAGGCCCTGATGGAACTCGGCGCGCTTGTCTGCACGGCGCGCGTGAAGCACTGCGCGCGCTGTCCGCTGCGGCGTTCCTGCAAGAGCGCCGCATAGCGAGCTGCTCTCGCGTCAACGCCGGCACACGTCGGCTATTTCGCCTCGGGCATGTGCACGTACATCGACTGGATGCCCACTCGTCCCGGGCCGGTGAAGCGGTTCCAGAAGACCTGACCGCCGCCGCCGAGCAGTCCCGTCGTGAGTCGCTGGAACTGCGTCTCCATCGTGACGGTGCGGTCCTTGTAGATCCACCCGCCGCTCTCGACGTCGATCGCCTCGCCTTTGGCGAGCGTCACCTCGAACACGTTGCCGTAACCGTGGAGCCACACGATGCCGTCGCCGTTCGGCGCGCCGAATGTGTCGATAAAAAATCCCGTGCCGCCGAACAGGATGTTGGCGGCGCCTTTCATGCGCGCGAAGGTGAACTCGACATTGCCGGTCGCTGCGAGAAACTGGTGCTCCCGCACGTCCACGGCTTGTCCACGCGGCAGGTGGAGCGCGAGAATCTGCCCGGCGCCGTCGCGGCTGAATGCGATGTGTCCGCTGCCGGACGCCTGCGTCATGAACACCGGCATGCCCGAGATCATGCGCTTGAACGCTCCGGCCATCGGCTGGAGTGATATCGACACCGCGGGATGCTTCCACAGAAGCACGTGGTGCTCGAAATACACGTGCTGGGCGCTCAGTTCAACATGGAGCACCGGTACCAGTTCGCCTTCAAGATGATACGTGACGCCGGCAAAGGACTCGTTGACGACACTGGTCTTGCAGAGCGATGGCGTGGCCATGGTCGAGGGCGTGGGGTGAGGATACGATGCCAACGATGCGGTACGGGTGAGCGTCAGGTCAACTCGTACTCCAGCACGAACGGATGCTCCATTCCGTGCCCGACAGACGACGTGCCGCTGCCGCGCAGACCGCGCAGTTCTCCGGTGCCGGAGCCGGCGATCACGGAATACGACTCCTTCGCCTGACCGCCCTCGAACGTCCCCGTGCGCTGCAGCACGAAACTGCCGGTCTTTCCCTGAATCCGTCCAGTGATCCGCTCGAGCCCGACGAACGTAGCCGAGCCGTCGCTGCTGTACATCATGAGGTATTCAACGTGCCCTTCGCCCTCCACGTCACCGCTGAACGTCTTGGTGACGGTGGCCCGCGTAAGTTTCGGCAGGTCCGGCCCCTCGCTGTACGGCTTCTCATCCCAGTTCTTGATGGCGAACTTTCCCTTTGCACTTTTTTTCATGTTGGCCACCTCGATTGAAATGGCGGATGGCGATCGTCCCGATTCGCCATCCGCCAATTTGTCGTTTCGTTCAACTTCCGGCCTCCGGCTTCCAGCTTACTTCGTAATCTTGTGCTTGTAGTCCAGCGCCGTCTTGTACTGCCGCTCCGCATACCCCGTATAGATCTGCCGCGGACGCGCGATCTTCTGCTCCTTGTCCAACAGCATCTCCTCCCACT
>JBOHTH010000310.1:0-8916 GCA_050733535.1 Gemmatimonadaceae bacterium
CTGCATCAACGACCGCGAGGCCGAACAGACGGACAGCGGCAACCGGCCCGCTTCCACGCAGCGCGTGACGATCGCCGCAAAGAAGGACGGCACGCTCACCGCGCTGTTCGCAAGCATCGACGTCCCCCTCGGCATTACCGGCTACGAGGGCGGCCCGGGGCAGATCTATCATGAGATGTACGCGTGCCCCAACGTGCGGACGGAGGAGACGTTCGCGTACGTGAACACGAGCGGCATGGCTGCGTTCCGCGGACCGGGGTACGTGGAAGGCGCGTTTGGTTTGGAGTCCGCCATGAACGCGCTCGCACGGGAGCTGAAGCTCGACCCCGTTGCGCTGCGCAAAAAGAACTTCACGAAGCGCGAGCCCCGCCAGGATCGGCCGTATTCGGGCAACAATCTTCTCGCGTGCTACTCTGAGGGCGCGGAGGCGTTTGGGTGGACCGAGGACCGAAGACCGAAGACCGAGGACCGAAGACCGAAGACCGACGACCGAAGACCGAAGACCGAAAGCCGTGTACTCGTTGGCCGGGGCGTCGCAGCGCAGGTGTGGCCCACAGGCGGCGGGCCTCCGGCATATGCGCTGGTGCGAATGAATCCTGACGCGACCATCGACGTCCTCGCCGGCACGCAGGACCTCGGCACCGGGGCCCGGACGGTCCTCTCTCAGCTCGCCGCCGAGGCGCTCGGCGCAAAGCTTTCCGATGTCCGTGCGATCATCGGCGACACCGAGCGTCTCCCCTACACCGGCAACTCATGGGGCTCGATGACCACGGCGTCCGTCGGTCCGGCGGTGCGCATGGCCGCCGAGGACGCGCGCAATCAGCTGTTCGAAGCCGCTGCCGCGATGCTTGGCGCGAAACCCGGCGACCTCGAGTCGCGCGACTCACGCATCGTCGTCCGCGACACCGACCGCTCGATGGCCTTTGCCGAAGTCACGAAGAAACTCGGCAACGTGATGATCATGGGAAAAGGTTCGCGTGGCCCGAACCCGGCCGGCACTGCGATCATGACGTTCGGCGCGCAGTTCGCGGAAGTCGAAGTGGATGTCGACACCGGCGTGGTGCGCGTCACGCGCCTTGTCGCCGCGCACGACGCGGGACGGATCATCAACCCGACGCTGGCGGAGAGCCAGCTCGAGGGCGGCATCATCCAGGGGATCGGGTATGCGCTTTTCGAAGAGCGCGTGGTCGACCGCGCACTCGGCCTCGTGATGAACGCCAACATGCACGACTACAAGATTCCGACGATGGCCGACATTCCGGCGATCGATGCGTTCTTCGTGGGCGGCGCGGACCCGCTGGCGAATCACACAGGGGCGCGCGGGATCGCGGAGCCGCCGATTATTCCGACGGCGCCGGCGATCGCGGCCGCGGTGAGCGACGCGATCGGCGTTGAGCTCTCTGAGATTCCTCTCACTCCGTGGAGAGTGCTGGCGGCGCTGCAGGAACGAGATGCGAGAGGCGGGACTTCCGGCTGATGCGAGAGGCGGGACTTCGCCGCTGGAAAGTCCCGCCTCCCGCTTTCGATCTATCCAGCGTGCCTTGCCCCATCCGAGTGCCGTGGCGAACGCGCCGAGACGGCGCTCACCCTTCCCACGGATGCCGGGCGCCGGGCTTGCGTTCGAGTTTCGGGTTGTGCCGGTACAGCGTGACGGTCTTCCCGATCACCTGGATCACTTCGGCTTTCGCGGCCGCCGCGAGCTGACCCGCGGCCTCCTTGGCGCTGAGGTCCGCGTGCTTGCCGAGCTGGACCTTCACGAGCTCGTGCGTACGCAACGCGTCGTCGAGCGAATGCATGAGGGCACCGGTGAGTCCCTGCTGGCCCGCGTGCACGGTCGCGCTCAACCGGTTCGCATGAACGCGGAGCGCCGCGCGCTCCTTGCCTGTCATCGTCATCGTGTGGTTCCGGCTGGTGCGAAGAATGGCAATGGATCCACCGGCGGTCCCTCGGAGTAGCGGACGCCCTTCACGATCCGCAGCAACTGGAAGTGAAGGTGTGGGACATTCTTCGGTGCATTCCCCGAGGTTCCCACGTATCCGAGCACCTCGCCGCGTGTGATCGTCTGGCCGTCGTGCAGTCCTTTGGCGTAGCCCTGAAGGTGAGCATAATAAAACGCGAACTTGTGCGACGGATCGGTCGTCCAGACCACGTTGCCGCCAAGCGCGTTCTTGCCGACGTGAATGACGGTTCCGTCGTCGGCTGCGAGAACCGGAGTGCCGCGCTTGGCGAGGATGTCTTCGGCGTTGTGCACGCGCACGCCATCGCGCGCATCCTTGAAGGTGTCGGGGATCTGCGACGCGGCGACGCCCTGCACCGGCACGAGCAGCCCGCGCTCATACAATGCCGCGAGCCGTTCGTCGTGCTCAGGCGGCCGCGGCGCGGCGCGCTCCGCGCTCCCGCGCGGCAGGACGGGACTCGGCGATTCCGACGGCGGCGCTGGCAACGGTGCAAGCGGCGCCATCGGCGGGAGGGGCTTGAGCGGCGGACCACACGAGGCGACCACCAGCAGCAACGGGACGGCAAGGGCTCGGCGAAGCATCAGAGGTTACACGATGAGCCCCGTCCTGCCGTCACGTCAGCCCGTGACGGACGGACCAAGTGCCTCTGCCAGTCGTTCGTACGCAAACGCGCGAGACCTCGCCTTGCCGGTCACTTCGCGCGCGATGCCGAGTTCGACGAGCCTGGCGATCGCCGCGCTCGCAGTCGGCACAGAGAGCGATAGCGCACGGCTGGCCTGCGGAATGGAGACCACGATCTGCTCGCGAAGGAGCGCCAGCATGTCGAGCGCGGAGTAGGCGGCGCGACCGAGCGTCTCGCGAATGCGATGCTCGTCCGCATCGGCGAGATCGCGCGCGGTGACGAGTCCGCGCTCAGCGGAGCGCGCCTCACGGGCGAACACCGTGAACAACTCGCGCAACGAGCGATCACCGCTGGTGCCCAGTGCGCGGGGGAGGGTGAGCCACGCGTCGGTGGTCGCACCGCCTACGCAGAGCACGAGCGTCGCGGCGAGCGCGGCGAGGTACCAGTCGTCGGACGAGGCATCACGCGGATTGACGGCATCTGCGCCGCTCCCGGCATGCGCAAGCAGCGCGCGTGCGGCGAGCGCCGCCTTGAGCACCGGCGGCGTGCGTTCGTGTGCGTCGCGCAGGAGATCGTCGATCGACTGCGCTGGCGGAGCCGTGGGGGTGAGCTGCAACAGGTCGTGGAGCGACGCCACGGTCGGAAGCGCTCCGCCGCGCGCTCGCGCCGCGCCTGCGCGCAGCGCACTGGCAAACGTCGCCTTGTCGTCCGGCAGGCCTCCCCCCTCGCGACCGGCGACGGCGAGCGCGATCATTCCCCGGTGCGATTCACCCGTGCCTGTTGCAACGCACCGAAGGACGAGGAGCTCGCGGAGGCCGGGTTCGGCGAGCTGCGCCGAGGCATCCAGGCGGCCGATGGCGGTGGCAGCGTCTTCGTACGCGCGGAAGGTGTCGGCACCAGCTGCGGCGAGCACTTCAGAGGCCGATCTATTGTCTTCTTGAACGAGTGAGTTCATTCTTGGCAAAGAAAAGATAACTATCTATTCTTGCTTTACGTTTTATTGGAAGCATTATATTAATGGCTGATAAGAAACTATTTCCACTTATAATATATATGAGACTATCTCTATTGCCACTGGCTGCGGTGGGCTGCCTCGTCGCGACAGCCCATCCGCTAATCGGCCAGCCTCAGCGATCCGTCGATCCGGCGCCCGCCAGTTATGTCCCAAATCGGGTGTACGACACCCACCACAAGCGCTTCATAGACTTCGAGTCGATGCTCGCCAAAGCAGCCAGCATAGACGTTCTCTTCCTCGGCGAGCAGCACGACGACCCCGCAACGCACCGCCTGGAGGCCGCAGCCCTCGAAGGACTCGCGAGACGTCGCTCCAACATCATCGTCGCCATGGAGATGTTCGAGCGCGACGTCCAACCGTCCCTCGACGGCTACCTCACCGGTCACACCTCCGAAGCCGACTTTCTCGCCGCCTCTCGCCCCTGGCCGCGGTACGCCACCGATTACCGCCCGCTCGTTGAGCTCGCGCGCGATCTGAAGTGGCCCGTGGTAGCGAGCGACGTGCCGCGTCGCCTCGCAAGTCTCGTCTCGCGCCGGGGCCTCGCGACGATCCTCGATTCGATCAGCACGACCGATCGGGCGTACGCCGCGCGAGAACTTGTGTGCCCGCACGATGACTATTTCGCGCGCTTCGCGAAGACCATGAATGACATGCCCTCGCACTCCGGTGACTCGACCAAGGAATCTTCGGCGGAGAAAGCGGCGACGATCGAGCGCATCTATCAGGCGCAGTGCATCAAGGATGAAACGATGAGCGAGTCGGTCGCGAACGCGATGGCCGCGGCGCCACCGCACGCTCTGGTCGTTCACGTCAACGGCGCGTTCCACAGTGATTACGGCCTCGGCACGGCTGAACGCGTGAAGCGGCGGCTCCCGGGCAGGCACGTGGCGGTGGTGAGCTTCGTGCCGGTCCACGATCTCGATGCCGTCGACGCGAAAGCGCAGCGCACGCTAGCGGATTTCATCGTGTTCACGCTCGCACCGTCAGCGCGCGCAAACGCGGAGCCTGCGAAGTAGACTTCAGTTTCTGATGAAGGCTTTCCACTACCATCGTCCCGCGACCGCAGCCGACGCGCTCGCAGCGCTCTCCGCGCCGGACTCGGCTGCGCTCGGCGGCGGTACCGACCTTCTCGTCACGATGAAGGAAGGCCTCACTGAGCCCGCGCATCTCGTCGACCTCCGATATGTGCGCGGTGCGCGGGACATCATCGTGCGCGCTGACGGATCAGTTCGCATCGGCGGCGCGGTGCGCATCGCCGACCTGGCCACGCACGCAGTGATTCACGAGAAGTTCGCCACGCTCGCAGAAGCGGCGCGACTCGTAGGCACCCCTGCCCTGCGCAACATGGGGACGATTGCGGGCAACCTCTGCCAGCGCCCGCGCTGCTGGTATTTTCGCCGTGGCGTCCCGTGCCTGAAGAACGGCGGCACCGGCTGCCCCGCGGTGACCGGAGAGAATCAGTACCACGCAATCTTCGGCGGCGGGCCCTGCCATGCCGTCCATCCATCCGATCCGGCGGTGGCGCTCACGGCGCTCGAGGCGACGGTTGAACTGCTCGGCGCCAACGACGCGCGACGCAGTGTGCCGATCGGCGAGTTCTACGCGGATGCTGCATCGAATCCGCACGGCGAAACCGTGATCACACAAGGCGAGATGATCGAAGCGGTCGAGCTCCCCATGCGCTCTGCCGGCGGCACCCAGCGCTACGCAAAGGTGATGCAGCGCGGCACCTGGGACTTCGCACTCGTTTCGCTCGCGTCAATCAAACGGATCGACGGAGAAGTCCGGATGGTGCTCGGCGGCGTCGCGCCCGCCCCGTATCCGATCAATCCATCCGTTGGCGAGGACGTCGCAAGCGGTGAGCTCGATGACGAGAGCGCGGACGCGCTCGCCGAGCGCGCGCTGTACGATGCCGCGCCGCTCTCGAAGAACGGGTACAAGACCACGCAGGCGGCCGCGCTGTTGAAGCGCGCGATGCTGGCGCTGTCACGCGCATGAAAGCAAATCCCGTCGCCGTCGTGATCATCGGCGCGGGTGCGGGAACGCGATTCGGCGGGCCGAAAGCCGAGGCGACGCTGGGCGACGGCCGCCGCTTTCTCGACACGGTCGTCGAGACCGCAATGAGCGCGGGACTCGATCCTGTAATCGCCGTGCTTCCGCCGGGAGTCGCAGCGCCCGCGGGTGTTCGGGGGGTGGTGAATCCGAATCCGAAGTCGGAGCAGATCGTGAGCGCGCGGCTCGGACTCGCTCAGCTCACGAACGCGCCTGTGTCATCCGCTCTGTTGTGGCCTGTGGACCATCCGTTCGTGACCCTTGAGAGCGTGTTGGCAATACTCGACACCGCCCGGCGCACGAGCGCGCACATCGTGATTCCCGTGTACAACGCTCGCCGAGGTCATCCGGCGTGGTTCCATCGAGAGACTTGGCGAGAGCTTATGACGATTCCAGACGGCGGCGCGCGCGGCGTGATTCATGCAGATCCTTCGCGCGTGGCAGAAGTCGAGGTTCAGGATCGTGGTGTACTGCGAGACATCGACACGCGCGACGATCTCGCTGGTACGTATAGTAGTAAGTGATTATGTTTCAATAAGTTATGTAATATAAACACACATCTGTTTCGCACATGCTCTGGGAATAACTTCAATCATCCGCGCGGCTGCGGATGCCCCATTACGCGCCGCACCGCGCCCCGCAGCAAGGCACCACTCTGCCTCGCTCCTATTTGCCGGTGCTTGTGCTCGGATTTTTGTTGACCATCCGTGTAAGTTGAGTAGTTTTATCAACATGGGATCGCTCGCGACATCTACGGATGCGGCGCGGGCAGGCGCACCGTTAAAGAGGGAGCAGTATGAGTTCGTCCATCGAGTCACTGGTCAATAAGGAATATCAATACGGGTTCGTCACCGACGTCGAGTCGGATACAATCGCGCCCGGGCTCACGGAAGACACGGTTCGCCTGATCTCGTCGAAGAAAGACGAGCCCGAGTGGCTGCTCGAGTGGCGCCTCAAGGCGTTCCGCCGCTGGCAGGCGATGACCGAGCCACACTGGTCGAACCTCAGCTATCCGCCGATCGACTATCAGTCACAGCGCTACTACTCGGCGCCCAGGAGTGTCACGCCGCTGCAGTCGCTCGACGACGTCGATCCCGAGCTCCTTCGGGCGTACGACAAGCTCGGCATTTCGCTCAGCGAGCAGAAGCATCTCGCGGGCGTCGCGGTCGACGCGATCTTTGATTCAGTCTCCGTCGGCACGACGATGAAAGCCGAGCTCTCTGCGCACGGGATCGTGTTCTGCTCGTTCACTGAAGCGGTGCACAACCATCCCGAGATCGTCAAGAAATATCTCGGCTCGGTCGTGCCCTACTCGGACAATTTTTTCGCTGCGCTCAACTCCGCCGTGTTCTCTGACGGCTCCTTCTGCTACGTGCCGAAGGGCGTGCGCTGCCCGATCGAGCTCTCGACGTACTTCCGGATCAACGCCGCGAACACGGGACAGTTCGAGCGCACGCTGATCGTCGCCGACGAAGGCGCGTACGTGAGCTACCTCGAGGGGTGCACCGCACCGAAGCGCGACACCAACCAGCTCCATGCGGCGGTAGTCGAGCTTGTCGCGCTCGATGGTGCGACGGTGAAGTACTCGACCGTGCAGAACTGGTACGCGGGCGACAAGGACGGCGTGGGCGGCATCTACAATTTCGTGACGAAGCGCGGCAAGGCTCATACGAATTCAAAGATCTCGTGGACGCAAGTCGAGACCGGCAGCGCGATCACCTTGAAGTATCCCAGCGTGATCCTGCAAGGCGACAACTCGACCGGCGAGTTCTACTCGGTGGCCGTCGTCAACAACATGCAGCAGGCCGACACCGGGACGAAGATGATCCACATCGGCAAGAACTCGAAGAGCACGATCATCTCCAAGGGCATCAGCGCGGGACAGGGACAGAACTCCTACCGCGGCCAGGTGAAGATGCTCCCCAAGGCGCACGGGTCCCGCAACTACACGCAGTGCGACTCGATGCTGATCGGCAACAAATGCGGCGCGCACACGTTTCCGTACATCGAGGTCGCCAACAACAGCTCCATGACGGAGCATGAGGCGAGTACGTCGAAGATCGGTGAAGACCAGATTTTCTACTGCAAGCAGCGGGGGCTGAGCGCGGAACATGCGATCTCGCTCATCGTGAGCGGATTCTGCCGCGAAGTGTTCAAGGAGCTGCCGATGGAGTTCGCGCTCGAAGCGCAGCAGCTGCTCGGCATTTCACTTGAGGGCTCGGTTGGGTAAACCGGGCCACGCACCAAGGACCAGAAGCGTACGACCATAAGCAAGATACGAAAAACCAACGACAACAAAACAACGACCACATACATGATGTTGAAGATCGACAATCTCCACGCCACCGCCGGCGAGAAAGAAATCCTCAAGGGCATTTCGCTCTCCGTGAACGCCGGCGAAGTGCACGCCATCATGGGCCCCAACGGCTCCGGCAAGAGCACGCTCGCGCAGATCATCGCGGGGCATCCGGGCTACGTGGTCACCTCCGGCTTGATCACCTACGAAGGGAAGGATCTTCTGGAAATGCCGGCCGAGGAGCGCGCGCAGGCCGGCGTCTTTCTCGCGTTCCAGTATCCGGTGGAAATCCCCGGCGTGACGAACGCCTATTTCTTTCGCTCGGCGTACAACGAAGTTCGCAAAGCGAACGGCAAGGAGGAGCTCGACCCGATCGAGTTCCTCGATCTCATGGAGCAGAAGCTCAAGCTCGTCGAGATGGACCCGGCGATGCTGCACCGCTCGGTGAACGCCGGTTTCTCCGGCGGAGAGAAGAAGCGCAACGAGATCCTCCAGATGGCCGTGCTCGAGCCCAAACTTGCGATCCTCGACGAGACCGACTCCGGCCTCGACATCGACGCGCTGCGCGTCGTAGCCGGCGGCGTGAACGCGCTGCGGCGTCCGGACAACGCGGCGATCGTCGTCACGCACTACCAGCGCCTGCTCAACTACATCGTCCCCTACTTCGTGCACGTCCTCGCCCACGGAAAGATCGTGAAGTCCGGTGGCAAGGAACTCGCGCTCGAGCTTGAGGCGCGCGGGTACGACTGGGTGATGGAGGCCGCGTAGGGATGGCGAATCAGGCAAGCGCGGCGAGTACGGCATACGAACAGGCCTTCACGGCGCTGCGGGGAAATCCCACACCGCCGTGGCTCCCGGCGCTGCGGCGGCGGGCGATGGATCGCTTCAGCGCGCTCGGTTTTCCGACGACGCGCAATGAAGACTGGCACTTCACGAGCGTCACGCCGATCGCCGAACGCGTATTCAAGGCGGC
>JBOHTH010000311.1:0-14694 GCA_050733535.1 Gemmatimonadaceae bacterium
CCGACGGCCGGCGGCTTTCCCTGTCCCATGCGCGAGAGCGCCGGCGCGACGAGCATCGCGCTGACCGCCATCACGGCGAGCACGATGGCCATCTCGAGCAGGGTGAAGCCGTGGCGGGGCAACCGCGGACCGAAGACCGAGGACCGAAGACCGATCATTTGAACGAGTTCGCGTTGATGCCATAGATCGCCTGCAGCAGCGACAGCGCAACGAACGCGACGATCGCACCGAATACGACAATCATCGCGGGCTCTGCGAGCGCCGCGACCCGCTGCGTGGCCCGCTCCGTCCGCTCTTCAAAAATCTCCGCCGCCTTCAGCAGGAACGTGCGCAGCTGTCCCGCATCTTCGCCGACGCCGATCAGCTGGCCGAGCAGGGGTGGGTAGACGGGGCTCTCCGCGACTGCCGCGCGAAGCGAAACGCCTTCGCGCACGCGCGTGCGAATTCGCTCCGCGTCGTCGCGCGCGACAGGGTCGCCGATCGATTCGATTGTGTCATTGAGCGCCGCGAGCAGCGGCGCGCCGCCGCCGAGCAGGACGCCGACGAGACGTGAGAAGCGTGCCGCGAGGGCGTATTGCCGGAGGGTCTTGATCAGCGGAAGCGTGAGCAGCGTGCTGGACAGCGCGCGCCTTCCGTCCTCGGTATTGCGCGCCCACGCCGCGAGCGCGGCGATCGCGAGCGGGGCGAGGAAGAGTACGGGCCAAAATCGGTGCAGGCCGGTGGACACTGAGAGCAGGATGCGCGTCGACGCCGGCAGCTTCGCGCCGCTCCCCGCGAGCAACGTGACGAAGCGTGGCAGCACGAAAAAGAGCAGTACGCACACCGCCACCGTGCCGGCGCATGCGAGCAGCAGCGGATAAATCGCGGCCGACACGATCCGCCCGCGCAGCTGTTCGTCGCGTTCGAGCTGGTCGGAGAGGCGCGCGAACGAACTGTCGACGTCGCCGCTTCGCTCGCCCGCGCGCACGAGCCCCACATAGAGCGGCGAAAAGAGTTGCGGGTACGCCGCGAGCGCCGACGACAGCGTCTCGCCGCGCTCGACGCGCATCCGCACCTGCGTGATCGCTTCGCGTACTTCGCCGCTGGTGACGCCGGACGCGGCGTTGAGCGCCTGCGCGAGCGGCATGCCAACCGGGAGCAGCGCGGCCATCGCGCGCGTCACTTCGAGCACCTCGCGGCGCCGCCCGAACTTGAACCCTCTGCCGGCAGTCTGCACGCCGGTCGATTCCGCCACGTCGAGCACGAGAAGCCCGCGCTCCTCGAGCGTGCGCGACAGCGCGCCGGGACTCGCGGCGTCTTCGAGGCCGCGCAACCGCTTGCCCGCGCCGTTGACGGCTTGGTATGCGAAGGTCGGCATGGCCGTGGTGTTTGCGCGGCGGTGCCGGCTACTTCCAGCTCAGGATGTCGGCGTTTTCGCCATCACCACCGGGCTGGCCGTCGAGGCCATAGGAGATGAGATCGTACCCGGTGGGGTTCTGTTCGCCTGGATAGATGTACACGTAGGCGTGCTCCCAGGGGTCCAGCGGAACGGCCTTTCGCAGATACGGCGCGCGCCAGTTGGCCGGCGGATCGATTGTCGGCTTTTCCCACAGTGCGACGAGGCCCTGCTGCGTCGTCGGGTAGCTGCCGTTGTCCAGCCGGTACGCATCGAGCGCGGCGCCGAGCATCTCGATCTGGCTCTTGGCGGTGGCGCTCTTGGCGGCGCCGACGTTCTGGAAGATGTTCGGCGCAACGAGTGTCGCGAGGATGGCGATCACGACGATCACCACGAGGATCTCGATGAGCGTGAACCCGGCGCGGCTGCGGTGCGCGGCGGAAAGCCTGTGGATTCGAGTGCGGGTCATGTCGAGGGCGCTTGGGTTGTTGGGTAGGACCCTACCCTTATAGAGTAGACACTTTGCTGGGGGACGGCGTTCGTTGCGGGGCGCTAACCCCCCCAATGAGTTCTGGGTGAGAGTTCGCGGGATCTCCGCTATTGATCATTGGTGTCGGATTCTGGTTCGGTGGATGGAGCATTTTCCGGAAACGAACAGGCAGAACTCGTACAAGGCGCTGGGATTGGAATTCAATTTGACCGCACGGGAGTCGGTATAGTTCAATATCAATTCTCAATCAGTATTGGCAACAAGGGGGCGGATACGGCAAATACTCTCCGTTCAACTTTTACCCCAATGTGCCGCCATGAATCTCCGTCACGGCAACATTCTCGCATATCTCACATCCAATCGGTTGATTGCGCCGCAATTCGAACCTCTGCGCCGGCTCGTCTGCCCTGGACACCATGACTTAGGACAACGAGCGGCGGCACTGTCGGTCCGGTTCCAAGTCCAGTCGGGCGGTGTCGACTAAGTGCCGGGAAACCCACGGCGGACCATTCTGATCTTCTCGGCTTGGTCGAGCATTCCATCGAGCCAGATGATCGGATCGGCTGATCCCGGATTCTCTCGAATCGCGAGGGTGCCAATACCAAAGACGCGATGGAGCAAAGGCTCCATCTTCGACAGCCTTGTGTATCCAGCCAACGCGGTGATTCGTGCGGCTGGAGCATCTGTTGTCCTCAACTCCATGGCAACCTGGCTTGCAACCGAAAGCTGAACCAGTTCGCGAACGTAGTACCCGGCGGCGTGGAGATGTCGTCCGATCGTTCCGCGGTCCCTGCCCCACATTCCAGCTAGTTCCTTCACCGAGCTAACTCGGAGGCCACTGCCAAGTACCTCGCACGGCACATCGTGCGCCGCGCTCGGAAGCGACCGTAACAACGCGAGAAGCGCCAGCGTTCCGGCCCCGCTTCCTGACCTGCAGTTCAGCTCTGAGCGAATCAAGAAGGGAACCGAGTCGAAGTCGCGCAGGACCACGTCCCGGACGCGATTCCCGATTGTCGAGACAATGTTGAATGGCCCCACGTGAGGGCCTTGGGAAAGCGCGATCACTCCGCACCCCGGCCCGACATGCGCGCGCGCGCGCGCGCGCAATCTCGGCAATCAATCTCGCGACACCTGCAACGCGAAGATCCAGCACTACCACGCATCTCTGTTGGCAGGCAGCTAGTGGGACTTCAAGAAGCGATCCAGATCGCCAAAGATGCTCATCGAAACGAAGCGCATGTTGCATGCGCAGTTGCAAGGCGGGGTCATCGGAGACGAGGACAATGGTTTTCACAGGACGGTAACCCCGGCGTCGAAGTCTACGGCCAATGCGTCGCGATTCGCGTATGGCTGCGGAGGGCAAAGAATAGCGGAAGAGCCCTCTCAATGCATGGCGCGATTACGTCAAGCTAGAGTCGTTCACAGCTCGCTCGAGCGGCGCTTCTAGGCTAGGCGACGCCGCCGCCGCAGATGGGGCGCGCTTGCATCAAAAAAGGCGGACTGGCGACGAGCAAATCCATTGACGACCCCATCGCACAAGTGAAGTTTGGCGAAACGCGCGCGGCGCGAATGTCGTCGCACTGCGGCGATGCGTGTGTCAATCCTTCGTGGAGGACGGATGATCACCAATGGCGGCAGGTTGCTTCGCAAGAGGGCGCTTCAATCGAGTTGGGACTCTCGACACGCTGGGCTGGTTCGGTGCCTTGTCACAGTCGGCCTTGTTGGTGTGCTCTCCGTTTGTCCAGAAACCGTAATGGCTGGCTCGCAACGTGTCGTGCGGGCGAACCCTGGCGGCACGCTGATCGTGCCTCACGCGTTCGCCCTTGAAACAAGGCGGCCGGAAACGCCAAACATTTCGAAGTCGGTTCGCAGGAGCGACATCACGGCAGATTCACTCGCTGCGTGGAGTAAGCTTCTCGACAAGATTGCGAAAATGTCGAAACGAGGTGAGCGCGCGGTGGAACTTCGAAGGACACTCCTCTACGCTTTGGCTGCACCGTCAGATGAGATATTCCATCTCCGCCTTTCGAAGCTGCCGGTGACTGTTACGGATTCCCTAGGAGAGGAAAGTGGGCGCTCGGGCTATTTCCGAAACTACGCGGTGCGTGGTGTGACGCGCGCGCGTTACTTTGTTCCGGCCAACGCGAAAGAGAGGAGCCGCGCAAAGCTGGGAACGTCCGGCTGGTTCGAGGGCGAGGGTGAACCACTCCCCTCGCTCCAGCTCGAGGGGTCGGTCTCGACGGGCCCGAACCGAAGCGGCGCTACCGACTGCTCAATGACGTCCCCGTACGACGGTCTGTACTACGAGGGGGATTGCGCGACGCAGGAGGACATTGATGACGGTTACGCTGAAATAGCGTCGATGGATGACGAGATCAACGGAGACTACGACGAGGCGGTCGACGATTGCAATGCATCACCGGACCCAAGCCAGTGCACTGCGACCGATGAGACCGCGGGTTCTGGCCTTCCCGAACGTGCGGCTACAACTTTTGGTCTCGAGATGCTCGAGGACGGAAGCGATGGATATTCGATGCTCCCATCGGTCGGTCTGATTTCAGCAGAACGTGGGTGCTCGTCCGCGCCATCGCTGAGTTCTTCTGGATTGCTGTCCGATACCCGAAACCACTGTTTTCAGCAGGCGATTGACGCGGCTGCTGGCGTAGCTGGCTGGGGCCTTGCCAAGTACGGTGCTTACCTTGTCTTGACGGCGGAGGTTGATCCTCCGGTGGGTGCCGTCGTCGCCGCGGTCGGCGGAAGCATCTTGGTGGGGTGGGGATTCGTTTCCAGCGTGTCGACTTATATGGGCTGTGTTCGTGCGACGTAGCGTGCGCTTGACGGCAGGTCACCCGCGACACGAAATTTGGAGGTGCGAAGTCAGTCGCCTCACCTCGGCACAATCCGTCCTGCTGGCAAATCACTGCGGATCAGGAGGTTATGAGCATGAGCGCCCTGTTCATTGGAATCTTGATGTCGGTCGGATGCACGGTCTTTCTTCTCTCGGCAGCACTCCGAAGGGGGGAGAAGTTCGAGTACGCTTGGGCAATGTTCTTCGGCGAGTGGGGTTTGATGTTGCTCGCCGGCCAGTTGATCCCCGCAGGTAGCGCGCGCTTGATGGTGTCATTGATGTTTGCCCTCTCGATGGCGTGGACGGCGGTCATTTGGTGGAGACTTTTTCGAGACTTCAAGCGCAGTGGCTCAAGGAGCGCACGCGCGCTCTGAAGTAACGCTGGTCAGTGTTACTAGAGTTATCTGGGCCAGCAGTGCGATGAGGTTCGAAAGGGTCGCCCGGCTGCGACCCTTTCGTATTCTCGTGAGCCTCGGGAGCAACAACAATGCGGCGGGAAGCGTGCACGTTCGGTGCTCAACAACCAGAATAAAGGCGTCGTCTGGTTCGAAGAGGATTCCTGAGCTGTTCGAGGCGAAAGAGCGCGACGCCCGGAGGATGGCCGCAAGCCGTTTTGCGTCGATCGCGGCCCCAAGCGATTCCGATTTCTTATCTCGGAATGGCTCGCAACTGTGGTTGTCGGCGTTGCTCACAACGAGGAAGACATCGACAGTCGATTAAGACGTCGTTGACGCCTTGCGAGTCCATCCGTCGAGTCAGAATTCGTTGGCGCGACGCGTTCGACTACTCAAAGGATGGCATGTACTGCTTCCTCCAAGACGACAAGCTCCTTCACCGACTTGCGGTTCACCGAGCTGGGACCACGCGGCTGGGGCGCCCCCGGATGGCCACATCCGCTATCTTCCACGGCGCAAGACGACTCCCTCGAGACCCAGACGATGGCGACCGACTCGATCCTCCGTTCGACTGCCGACGGCGTCGTGACGATCACGCTGAACCGTCCCGACGTCCTGAACAGCTTCAACCGCGAGATGGCCGGCGAGCTGCGCGAGACAATAACCGGCTTGGCGGATGACGGTTCCGTTCGCGCGGTGCTGCTCACCGGCGCGGGGCGCGGTTTCTGTGCGGGGCAGGATCTCGCCGAAGCGATGCCCAAGGACGGCGTCATGCCGGATCTCGGCGACTTTGTGCGCACGACCTGGAATCCGATCATTCTTGCGATTCGGACGCTGGAAAAGCCTGTGGTATGTGCGGTGAACGGTACCGCCGCTGGCGCCGGTGCGAATCTGGCATTCGCGTGCGACATCGTTTTCGCTGCCTCGACGGCGAACTTCATTCAGTCGTTTGCCAAGATCGGCGTGATCCCGGACTGTGGCGGCACGTTTATCCTCCCTCGCCTCGTCGGCCTGCAGCGCGCGGCGGCGATGACGATGCTCTGCGAGAAGGTCAGCGCCGATCAAGCGCTCGCCTGGGGGCTCATCTATAAAGTGTGCGAGCCAGCCACGCTCATGGAAACGGCGCGTGCGACCGCCATGCACCTCGCCACTCAGCCCACGCGCGCGTTCGGCCTCACCAAGCGCGGCTTCAATCGCTCCCTCGGTGTCGATCTCAAGGAGCAGCTCGACTACGAAGAGGAGCTGCAGCGCGAGGCCGGCAGGAGCGCGGACTACGCCGAGGGCGCGAAGGCGTTCCTGGAGAAGCGCAAACCGAATTTCACGGGGCATTGAGCGCGATGCCGGAGAACGCTTCGAAGATGATCGTCGGCGTCGTTGGCGCGGGCGCAATGGGGTCCGGTATAGCGCAGGTCGCGGCGGCTGCGGGCCATCGCGTGGTGCTCAGCGACGCAAAGGCGGGAGCGTCGGCCAAGGCGCGCGAGTCAATGAGTGCTGGGCTCGCGAAGTTGGTCGAGAAGGGCAAGCTCGATGCGGTCGCACGCGACGCGCTGATGGCGCGCATTTCATTCGTTGACGCGCTGCTTGCCCGGGACCTCTCGATCTACAAGGAGTGCGGCCTCGTGATTGAAGCGGTCGTCGAGGATCTCGCCGTGAAACGCATGCTGTTCACCGCACTCGGCGGCGTTGTCGCACCCGGGGCGATCCTCGCGACGAATACT
The DNA here is from genome assembly GCA_050733535.1 of Gemmatimonadaceae bacterium. Lineage (GTDB taxonomy): Bacteria > Gemmatimonadota > Gemmatimonadetes > Gemmatimonadales > Gemmatimonadaceae > Fen-1231. Next base: position 6,827 of record JBOHTH010000311.1, read on the forward strand.
TCGTCGCTCTCGGTTGCCTCGATCGCGTCGACGTCGGTCAATCCCCAGCGTGTGGTTGGCATTCACTTCTTCAATCCCGCGCCGGTCATGCCGCTCGTCGAGATCGTTCCGGCGCTTTCGACGAGCGCAGAAACGGCGGCCCAGTCGCGCGCGATCGTCGACTCGTGGGGAAAAACAACGGTGGTCGCCACCGACACGCCGGGCTTCATCGTAAACCGCGTCGCGCGCCCATTTTACGGCGAGTCGCTCCGTGTGCTCGAGGAAGGACTCGCGGATTGCGCGACGATCGACTGGGCCATGCGCACGATCGGCGGCTTTCGCATGGGCCCGTTCGAGCTCATGGACTTCATCGGCAACGATGTGAACTACGCAGTGACCTGCTCGGTGTTCGAGGGAATGTTCTATGACCCGCGCTACAGGCCGGCGCTCACGCAGCGCCGTCTCGTGGAGAGCGGGCGCCTCGGCCGCAAGACGAAGCTCGGCTACTACGACTACCGCGACGGCGCCGTCATGCCGAAGCCCACGGAAGATCGCGAGCTCGCCGGCCGCGTGGTCGATCGCATTCTCGCGATGCTGATCAACGAGGCGGTCGAGGCGCTCAACCTGCGGATCGCCACCGCGCACGATTTGGACGTCGCGATGACCAAGGGTGTGAACTACCCCAAGGGGCTGCTCGCGTGGTGCGACGAGCTCGGCGCCGCGCCCGTGCTCGAACTGCTCGACTCGCTGCACGCCGAGTATGGAGAAGATCGCTACCGCGCGAGTCCGCTGCTGCGGCGCGCTGCCGCGTCGGGCGCGCGGCTCTCGGCGTGATCCGCTCGTATCCTCGGACATCAACAGGAACCCGGCCGCAACGTGACTGACGCATTCATCATTGATGGCATCCGCACCCCCGTCGGCAACCTCGGCGGCGGGCTGAGCGAAGTGCGCGCCGACGACCTCGCCGCGCACGCGATTCGTGAACTCTGCGCGCGGAACCCGTCAGTGCCACCGGCGCAAATCGACGACGTAATTCTCGGCTGCGCCAATCAGGCGGGCGAAGACAATCGCAATGTCGCGCGCATGGCGCTGCTGCTCGCCGGCCTGCCGTCGAGCGTGCCCGGAGAAACGATCAATCGTCTGTGCGCCTCTGGGCTCAGCGCAATCGCCAACGCCGCGCGCGGCATCAAGATCGGCGAGGGCGCCCTGTACGTCGCGGGCGGAGTCGAGAGCATGACGCGCGCGCCGTATGTGTTCTCGAAGTCTGCGAAGCCGTTCGGCCGCGACCTCGAGTTTTTCGATACGACGCTCGGGTGGCGCTTTGTGAATCCAGCGCTGAAGGCGAAGTACGGCACGGATTCCATGGGCCAAACGGCCGAGAACGTGGCCGAACAGTACGGAGTGACGCGCGCGGATCAGGATGCGTTCGCGTTGCGCTCGCAGCAGAAAGCGGCCGCCGCACGCGCGGCGGGACGGTTCACCCTGGAGATCGCGCCCGTCGAGATCGCGCAGAAGAAAGGTGATCCGCGCCGCATGGAACAAGACGAGTTCATCCGCCCAGACACGTCGACAGAGGTGCTCGCGAAGCTGAAGCCCGCGTTCCGCACGGACGGCAAGGGTTCGGTCACCGCGGGAAACTCGTCGGGGCTCAACGACGGCGCTGCAGCGCTTCTTCTTGCCGGTGCGCAGCCAGTGAAGGCGTTCGGTCTCGCGCCCAGCGCGCGCGTGGTGGTCAGCGCCGCCGCCGGCGTCGAGCCGCGGATCATGGGGATGGGGCCGGTGCCGTCGACGCGCAAGGCGCTCGCGCTGGCGGGGCTGACGCTGGATCAAATGGATGTGATCGAACTGAATGAGGCGTTCGCTGCGCAGTCGCTCGCCTGCATGCGCGAGCTCGGCATGCGCGACGACGACCCGCGTGTAAATCCGAACGGCGGCGCGATCGCGCTGGGCCACCCGCTCGGAATGTCCGGCGCGCGCCTCGTGCTGACCGCCGTGCGCGAGCTCGAGCGAACAAAAAAGCGCTACGCGCTCTGCACGATGTGCATCGGCGTGGGGCAGGGCATGGCGATGATCCTGGAGCGCGCGTGATGAAGCTCAAGAGCTACGCGATGGGAGAGTGGGTGGCAGGCAGCGGCACGGGCGCGGAGCTCTTCCACGCGGTCACCGGCGACGTGATCGGCGAGGCGTCGAGCGGCGGCCTCGACTTCGCGGCGATGGCGGCGTACGCGCGCGCCGTCGGCGGCCCGGCGCTGCGCAAGATGACGTTCCACGAGCGCGCGCTGATGCTCAAGGCGCTCGCGAAATATTTGATGGAGCGGAAGGAGGAGTTCTACACGCTCTCTGCCGCCACCGGTGCGACACGCACCGATTCCTGGATCGACATCGAAGGCGGGATCGGCACGCTGTTCGCGTTCTCGAGCCGCGGGCGACGCGACCTCCCGAATGAAACGTTCTTCGTGGACGGGGCGACCGAGGCGTTGTCCAAGCATGGGACCTTCGTCGGTCGCCACATCTGCGTGCCGCTCGAAGGCGTCGCCGTGCACATCAACGCCTTCAACTTCCCGTGCTGGGGGATGCTCGAGAAGCTCGCGCCGGCGCTGCTCGCGGGAGTGCCGGCGATCGTCAAGCCGGCGACGGTCACCTCGTATCTCACCGAGGCGATGGTCCGCGCGATGATCGAGTCCGCGCTCCTCCCGGCGGGCGCGCTTCAGCTGATTTGCGGGAGCGCCGGCGATCTGCTCTCACACCTCGGCCTCCAGGACACGGTCGCGTTCACCGGTTCGGCGGCGACCGGCCGCATGCTCAAGGAAAGTCCCGCGATCCTCGGCAACTCCGTGCGCTTCAACATGGAAGCCGACTCGCTCAACTGCTCGATCCTCGGCCCCGACGCGCAGCCGGGCACAGAGGAGTTTGATTTGTTCGTGAAAGAAGTCGTGCGCGAGATGACGGTGAAGGCCGGACAGAAGTGCACGGCGATTCGGCGCACGATCGTTCCGGCGGGGACCGAGGAGGCCGTGATCAAGGCGATTGCGAAGCGCCTGGCCGGCGTCACGGTCGGCGATCCTGGCGTCGAGGGAGTTCGCATGGGACCGCTCGCCAGCCGCGCGCAGGTGCGCGACGTGGGCGCAAATGCCGCGAGAATCCGCGCGGCGGCCGAGGTGGTGTTCGGCGACGGTGATTTTCAGGTGATCGGCGCGGATCGCGAGAAGGGAGCGTTCTTCGCGCCGATGCTGCTCTCCTGCGATACACCATTTGCGTCCAGCGAGCCGCATGACATCGAGGCGTTTGGGCCCGTGAACACGGTGATGCCGTACGGTTCGGTCGACGAAGCGATCGAGCTGGCCAAGCTTGGACGCGGCAGCCTCTGCGGCTCGCTGTTCACGGCGGACCCGAAAGTCGCGCGGCAGGTCGTGCTCGGCGTCGCGCCCTACCATGGGCGAATGCTCGTGCTCGACCGGTCGAGCGCCAAGGAGAGCACCGGTCATGGCTCCCCGCTGCCGAACCTCGTGCACGGCGGGCCTGGGCGTGCGGGCGGCGGCGAGGAGCTCGGCGGCATCCGCGGAGTGCTCCACTACATGCAGCGCACGGCACTGCAGGGTTCGCCGACGGCGCTCACGGGGATCGTGCACGAGTACATGCCCGGCGCGGCGCAGAAGACGGGCGGATCGCACCTGTTCCGCCGGTATTTCGACGAGCTTGAGGTGGGCGACACGCTGGTCACGGGGACGCGCGAGATCACCCTCGACGACGTCGTGAAGTTCGCCGAGCTGAGCGGCGACAAGTTCTACGCGCATATGAGCGACGACGACGCCAGAAAGGGAATCTTCGAACGGCGGGTCGCGCATGGGTATTTCATCGTCTCGGCGGCGGCGGGCTTGTTCGTGGATCCCTCTTTTGGCCCCGTGCTGGCCAACTATGGGCTTGAAGGGTTACGCTTTACCAAGCCCGTGTATCCGGGTGACACGATCCACGTGCGCCTGACGTGCAAACAGAAGACGGCGAAAGAGACGCCCGAGGGCGGCATTCCGCAGGGCGTGGTGGCGTGGGACGTCGAGGTGCAGAACCAGAACGATGAGCCGGTGGCCGTTTACACGATCCTCACGCTTGTGAGGCGCAAGGAGGGATAGCGATGCGGCTGCGATTCGTGACGGTGGGTGCGGCGCTTGCTGCCGCGGCTTGCGGGAATCTCTCCCATCCGCTGAGCAACGACGGCGCCGACAGCGGCAACCCGATAGGCGCAAATCCCGGATCGACCACCCTTTTCGTGGATGTCGACAACTCCACGCTGACGGTTGGCGAGACCGCGTCGATCACAGGGTCGCTCGGCGGTGCCCCGTTGCAAAACAATGGCCTATTCACCGCGACCAGCTCCGATTCGAGCGTGGCGACGGTGGGCGGTCTCACGATCTTCGCGCGATCGGTGGGGTCGGCGATGATCAACGCGTCGTACAGCGGCTATCATGCCTCGTCGCCAATCGGTATTTCGGTCGTGCCGACGGCCACCGGCGTGGCGGCGCTCGTGGCCGACTATGGCGTGGGCGGTCCGGCCTTCGTTCCCCAATTGGTGACGATCCCGGCGGGGTTGAAGGTCAGCTTCGGCCTAAAGCCCGGGCACAACGTCGTCTTCGATTCTGTGCCGGGAGCTCCTGCGGATATCTCGCCTTCTGCGAGCACGACGGTCACCGACATACAGTTCCCGGTCGCTGGGACGTTCACGTACAAATGCACGATCCATGGGGAGACGGGGACGATTGTCGTGACGCCGTAGGCGAATGGCACATAAGCCCGGCACGGGCAAGCTGTGGGAGGGATGCTGTGGGACTGTTGCCCGGAGATGAGCGGGCAACCTCGGGTGTCCGCTCATCCCACAGCGCCAGTCCCACAGCACCAGTCTCACAGCAAGAGTTCCCACAGCATCGCACCGTTTTCGCCATTGCGCGGGTATTTCCACATCGCAATGTCAACATGCATAAAAGTGCGAGTATTTACATGAAATAAACATTGATAACTTATTACTCCATGCGATATTGACTGCGTGCATCTTCCACGCAACATCAATGAGCTTTCCGCTGTGTATATGCACGAATTGCCATATGCATCTCTGCATATCGCTCGACGAGGCCCGCTGTAGTCACAAATCTGGTTAAGAACATCCGTGGGAATCGCTCGTCGTTAATCGGCGGCGAGAGAAACAAAAAGGGCCAGCATCTCTGCTGGCCCTCCGTCATTTCAAAGCCGACTCGTCAATCGCCCGCCAGCAAACCGAGCTACAAGGAGCGTCAGGCCTTTCCGCCCGACATTCCGGCGCGCTTGGCCATAATGGCATCCTGGACCCACGTCAGCGGCACGAGGAACAGCGGGGTCAGAAACACGCCGAGCAGCAGGTTGATCCAGATCAGCGCCGAGTAGAACGCTCCGAGCCCAAGGCCAACGAAGAGGGTACCGAGGGGCCCGCCGAAGCTGTGTTCCATAGTTTGGGATCGACCTGAAGTAGGTGCGAATGCGAGGTGCGCGACGGTCTTATCTTAACGCGATGACGCGAGCGAGTAAAGCGGTGCTGTCCGATGCGTTTCGCGAACGGGTGTCAGCGCCGATTCGCGCGATGCCTCCTGGGCGGTATTTGCTCGCCATCTCGGGCGGCCGGGACTCCATGGTGTTGCTCGACGCGTTCACCGCCTGCCGGGCGGACGTCGCCGCGGTGGGGACTTTCGACCATGGAACCGGGCTGGCGGCCGAGCGTGCGGCGCGCATGGTCGAGGCCGAGGGTGCGCTGCGCGGCGTGCCGGTGGTCTCGGGGCGGGGAGAACCCGCAGGCCAGAGGCGGGAAGCCGCGTGGCGTGCTGCACGCTGGGAGTTCCTGTCCGGCTGGGCGAAGGAACTCTCCGCGACGGTCGTCACGGCGCATACGCTCGACGACCAGCTCGAGACCGTCGTGATCCGCGTCCTTCGCGACCCGCGGCACACGTCCGCTCGTGGTCTGGCGGCGATGTACGCTCGTTCGCCGGTCGCGCGCCCGCTCCTGGGCGTCCGGCGCGCGGACATCGCCGCGTACGCGGCCGCGAGCGGGGTCCGCTACGTTGACGACCCATCGAATCTCGACCGGGCGCACCTCCGTAACCGCGTGCGCCTCGACTTGCTTCCGGCGCTCGAGGGGGCGTGTCCGGGTTTTGGCGACGAAATCATCGGCATTGCGCGGCGTGCTGCGACTTGGCGCGACTCGGTCGAACGCCTCGTGGACTCACTTGGATTGGAGCTGCTCCCGCCGCTTGTGGTCCCGGCGGATCCGCTTGCGACACTCCCCGCAGAGGCCCTGGCGTTGCTTTGGCCGGCCATCGCGGCGCGGGCGGGCGTGATGCTCGACTGGCGTGGGACAGAGCGGCTTGTGGCGTTCACCCGATCCGGGAGGCGCGGCGCGAAAATTCCTCTATCGGGCGGCGCAGAGGTCAGCCGCACGAGGTCGACTTTTGTGGTACGCGGACTTCGAAAGGCATAACTGTCAGACGGGACCTCTCAGACCAACTGAACCTGTCAGAACCCGCCGTTCTCTGACAGTTGCGGTTGTCTGATAGGTGGCGTCTGACCGCTATGCCGTTGCCCTGTCTGACGGTTATGCCGTTGCCGTTGCTGATAGTTCCCGTCTGAAAGTTATGCCGTTTGCCGTGTCTGACAGTTATGCCGTTGAGGACCCGCTATATTCATAACTATGGTTGCCGACGATCCGCGTTTGCTCGGCCGGGCGGTGAAGCGGATCGCATTTGATGCACCGCAGATCGCACGGCGCGTGCACGAACTTGGCGAGGAAATCACCGCCGCGTATCCCGACGGCGAGTTGCTGGTGCTGGGGTTGTTGAAGGGCAGCTTCGTCTTTTTGGCAGACCTCGTTCGGCAGATCAGACGGCCATTGCAGGTCGATTTCATCGTCGCGTCGAGTTATGGCGACGGCACGGCGTCATCCGGGATGGTCGATCTGGTGTACGATCCGGAGACGACACTGGCGGGGAAGCATATCATCCTCGTAGAGGACATCGTTGACTCGGGGCGAACGCTTAAGCGCCTGATAGATGTCTTACATACGAGGGAACCGAAGTCGATCGAGATTTGCGCTTTGCTTCACAAGCACATTGCCACGGCGCTGCGTTATCCGACGCGGTTCGTCGGGTTCGATGCGCCAAACGAATTCCTGGTGGGTTACGGCCTGGATCATGCAGAGGACTTCAGACACCTGCCATATGTTGCAAGCCTTGAGTAATTCCGCCATTTCGACCCGATTCGCAGCCTAGCTGCATTCTTATGTCCAATCAGCCGCCCAACAAGCCGGGATCCTGGAGACGCCACTCGACGACGCTGGCCTTCTGGCTGCTCGTCATCCTGGTTCCGATTGCTTTTTTCCAGTTTCAGGGTTCCAAGAGCGACCCTGCGCCGCGCCTCGACGTGACGCAGTACGAAGACGAGCTCGACGCCGGGAACATTGCGAAGGTGACGGTGACCGCCGGCAAGGATATCACGGGCGAGTTCAAGACGACGCAGTCGATCGCCGGCGTCAACGCGAAGCACTTTACCGTGAAGCTCACGGGGCAGATTGGCGATCGCGATCTCGAACGCCTGCGCGCGCAGAAAGTGCAGGTGTCCGCTGAAGACGCGCGTGCGTCGATCGGCAACCTGTTACTCACGATCCTCCCGTGGGTCGTGATGATCGGCATCTGGATCTTCATCATCCGCCAGATGCAGGCCGGCGGTGCGAAGGCGTTCTCGTTCGGCAAGTCGAAGGCGAAGCTCCTCGCGGGCGACACGCCCAAGGTCACCTTTGCCGACGTCGCCGGCTGCGACGAGGCGAAGGTCGAGCTCGAGGAGATCATAGAATTCCTGAAGGATCCGGCGAAGTTCACGAA
>JBOHTH010000312.1:0-6737 GCA_050733535.1 Gemmatimonadaceae bacterium
ATCGGTCTTCGGTCTTCGGTCTTCGGTCTTGGCTCCTCGGTCTTCGGTCTTCGGTCCTCGGTCTTCGGTCTTGAGATACTCGAACATCCCCTCTCTCCCACCCTCGCGCCCGTACCCCGACTCGCGATACCCGCCGAACCCGGCGGCCGCGTCGAACATGTTCGTGCAGTTGATCCACACCACGCCGGCTTTCACCTTCGGCGCCACGTCCAGCGCGAGATTGATGTTCTCGCTCCACACGCTCGCGGCAAGACCGAACGGCGTGTTGTTCGCGAGCGCAACCGCTTCATCCGGCGTGCGGAACGTCATCGCGACGAGCACCGGCCCGAAGATCTCCACCTGCGCGATCGTGCTGCTCGGTGCCACGTTGGTGAACAGCGTGGGCGGATAAAAGCATCCTTCCTTCGGTACCGCCCAGCTCGGCTGCCACAGCTCGGCGCCTTCCTTCGCGCCCTGCGCGACGAGCGCGCGGATCCGTTCCAGTTGCACCGGCGCGACGATCGCGCCCATGTCGACGGCTTTGTCCAACGGCGAACCGACGCGGAGTTTCTCCATCCGCGCGCGGAGTTTCGTGACGAGACGCTCCGCGATCGCCTCCTGCATCAGGAGCCGCGAACCCGCGCAGCATACCTGTCCCTGATTGAACCAGATCGCGTCCACGACGCCTTCGACGACGCTGTCGAGGTCGGCATCGTCGAACACGATGAATGGACTCTTGCCGCCAAGCTCGAGCGAGAGTTTCTTCCCGCTCCCGGCGGTGGCTTTGCGAATGAGGCGTCCGACTTCCGTGCTGCCGGTGAACGCGAGCTTGTCCACGTCGCGATGTTCGACGAGCAGGGCGCCGGTGGAGCCGTCGCCGGTGACGATGTTGAGCACGCCCGGCGGAAGGCCCGCTTCCTGGGCGAGCTGCGCGAACGCGAGCGCGGAGAGCGGCGTGAACTCGGCCGGCTTGAGGATCACCGTGCATCCCGCGGCGAGCGCCGGCGCAACCTTCCACGCGAGCATCAGCAGCGGGAAGTTCCACGGGATGATCTGTCCGACCACTCCGACGCCGTGGTGCGCCGGGAACTCGGTCTCGAGCAGCTGCGCCCACCCCGCGTGGTGATAGAAATGCCGCGCCACGAGCGGAATGTCGATGTCGCGCGTTTCGCGGATGCTCTTGCCGTTGTCCATCGACTCGAGCACCGCGAGCAGGCGCGAGTTGCGCTGGACGGTACGCGCCAGCGCGTAGAGATGCCGCGCGCGCTCGTGCCCGCTGAGCTTGCGCCACGGTGCGAGCGCCTTGCGCGCGGCCTTCACCGCGGCGTCGACGTCACCCTTGCTGCCCTGCGCAGCTTTCGCGAGCACCTTTCCGGTCGCGGGGTCGACGACGTCGAAGTGCGTTGCCTTCGCCGGCTTCGTCCATGCGCCGCCGATGAAGTGGCCGAAAGTGCCGCCATGCTCTGCGATCCAGGCGACCGCGGCCTTTTCGCCTTCGGGAGCAGGGCCGTACTCCATCGATTCAAAGATTCCCGCAACAGTGCTCGTGGCCATCGGTTACACCATGGGCTGGCGGTGGGCTGCTGCGTAGCGTCCGGTCGCGAAGTGTTCGAGCTGGCGCTCGATGTCGGTGAGAAGGCCGGACGCGCCAAAGCGGAACAGGTCGGGGCGGAGCCAGCGGTCGCCGAGCTCTTCCTTCATCAGGTAGAGGTATTCGAGCGAGTTCTTCGCCGAGCGAATGCCGCCGGCTGGCTTGTACCCGATCGCGAACCCGGTCTGCTCGAAATACTCGCGGATCGTGCGCACCATCACGAGCGAGACCGGGAGCGTCGCGTTGACGCCTTCCTTGCCGGTGCTGGTCTTGATGAAGTCGGCGCCGGCCATCATCGCGACCATCGACGCGCGCGCAACGTTGGTGAGTGTGGCCAGATCACCCGTGCCGAGGATCGCCTTCATGTGCGCGTCGCCGCACGCGTCGCGGAATGCCCGTACTTCGTCGTATAGTGCGTGCCAGTCGGCGCCGAGCACATGCGCGCGCGTGATGACGATGTCGATCTCGCGCGCGCCGTCGGCGACGCTGGCCTTCACCTCAGCGATGCGAGTGGCGAGCGGAGAGAGTCCGGCGGGAAAGCCGGTGCTCACTGCCGCGACCGGGATGCGCGAGGCGCCGAGCGCTTCGACGGCGGTGCGCACGAACTGGTGATAGACGCAGACCGCACCGGTCGTGACGTGAAGGTGATCCACGCCGAGTGTGCGCTCGAGGTCGGGACGAATCGGGTGCATCGCTTTTGCGCAGAGGCGCCGCACGTTGCCGGCCGTGTCGTCGCCGGAGAGCGTGGTGAGGTCGATGAGCGATACTGCGCGCACGAGCCAGCCCGCCTGCCACTGTTTTTTCACCGTGCGGCGGCCGGGCAGCGTTGCGGTGCGACGCTCGACGGCGCTCCGGTTTACGTGCTGCGCGAGCACCAGATCGAGATTGAGCGGCATGCCCGGGTTTCTGGCGACATGCTCACCGGGAATTTCGTGGTGTGGCAGTGCCGGGCCCGGCTCGTTGCCGGTCAGCTTCAGCCCGCCGTGGCGTGGTGCGGTCATCGGTGATCCCAGGGTGATGATGCCTGAAGAAAGATAGCGCGCGCCGGCGCACTCCACGATGTTTTAGCCCGGACTCCTACAGAGGGCACCGTGCCGGTCTATCGAGCGGTCGTCGCAATTGTGCTCGCCGCGCAGGTCGGGTCGGGGCAGGCCCCGCGCGGCGCCGGCGGGCCGTCGCTGCCCGCGCTCGACTCCGCGCGCCTCGTCGCCGATCTGTCGGTTCTTGCCGCCGACTCGATGGAAGGACGCCGGTTTGGCACGCCGGGCGGCGCGCGGGCGCGGGCATTCCTTGTGCGCGCTTTTGGCGAGATCGGGCTCACGCCTGGGCGCGGCGGGTTCACCGTGCCGTTCGTCGTGAAGCAGGGCGGCGGCGTGCGGGGCGCGAACGTCGTCGGCACGGTGCGTGGGACCAAGCACCCGGACCGCTGCATCGTGCTCTCCGCGCACTACGACCATCTTGGCGTGCGCGACGGCGTGAACTACAACGGCGCCGACGACAACGCGTCTGGCACGGCGGCCGTGCTTGCGATCGCACGCTGGTTCAAGGTGCACCCGCCGGAGAACTCGATCGTGTTCGCGCTGTTCGACGGCGAGGAGGAAGGATTGCTCGGCGCGAAAGCTTTCATGGCCGCACCGCCGGTCCCGCTCGCGGCGATCGTCGCCGACGTGAACCTCGACATGGTGAGCCGCAACGTGAAGGGCGAGTTGTACGCTGCCGGAGCGTCGGTCAACCAGCCGATGAAGCCGCTGCTCGAGCGCGTCGCGGCCGTCGCGCCCGTCAAGCTGCTCCTCGGGCACGATACAGGCCTGGGAGAATCGAACTGGATCCAGCAGTCGGATCAGGGCGTGTTCGCGGACAGGAAAATTCCGTTCGTCTATTTCGGCGTGGAGGATCACCCCGACTACCACCAGCCGGGGGACAAGGTCGCCCACATCCAGCCGGGATTCTTTTATCGGAGCGCGACGACGATCGCCGAGTTTGTGCGCCGGCTGGACAGGAACTGAGGCGAGAGAAGAAAGAGAAAAGAGAGAGAAAGACTTTTGCCACGGGTCTTCACGGGTTCACACGGGTAATCCGTGGAAAATGTTTCTTTTCTCTCTCTCGTTCCGATTGCCGTCACAAGTTGCCGCGGTACCAGCGGCTCGCACGTTTGACCCGTGCGTTCCGTGAAGACCCGTGGCAAAAATTGCAGTTTCGACAAGCGTACACGTCAACGTGGATCCGATACTGGATCCACGGTCTTAAAGAAAAAAGCCTTACCACGCATTTCACGGATTACACGGATCTCTCTGGCCGCGCCGAGCGATCGGTGCAATCCGGGTAATCCGCGGAAAATGTTTTTTTTCTCCTTCTCGTTCCGATTGTCGTGCACAAGCTGCCGCAGTTCCGGCAGCGCGCACATGTGACCCGTGCGTTCCCGTGAAGACCCGTGGCCAAACTTGCAGTTTCGACAAGCGTACACGTGAGCGCGGACCCGATGCTAGATCCACGGTCTTAAAGAAAAAAACCTTACCACGGATTTCACGGATTATACGGATCTCTCTCTCCGCACCGAACGATCCGTGCAATCCGCGGAATCCGTGCCAAAGTTTTTCTTTTTTCCCTCGGACCGCTGAAGTTCCGTCAGGTCCGTGAAGACCCGTGGCAAAGGTCGTTCTGACTATTTCAGCAGCCCCTGTTCAAGGGCGAGCCTCGTCAGCCCCGCTACGGTCCTGATCCCGAGCTTCCGCATCAGCGAATCCCGGTGCGCCTCCACGGTCCGCGCGCTGATCCCGAGTTCCGCACCGATCTCCTTGTTCGTTTTCCCCTGCGCAATGTGCACGAGGATCTCGCGTTCGCGTGCCGTGAGCACGTCGGTCGGGCGGGCGGGCGTCGGCCCTTTTGTCTCTCGCGGTGCCGCAGCCATCTGCTCCGCGAGCGCGGGGGAGAAGTACGTCTGCCCCGAGTGCAGCGCGCGGATGGCTTCGCGCAGTTCAGCGGGCGTTGAATCCTTGCGGAGATAACCGTGTGCACCGGCGCGCACGCTCTCGATCATGTACTCGATGTCCTCGTGCACGCTGAGCATCAGCACGCGAACTCCGCGGACCCGCTCGACGATCTCGCTCACGGCGTGAAGTCCCGAACCGCCGGGCATCGAGATGTCGAGCACCACCACGTTGGGATTCAGCTCCGCCGCGCTCGCGATGGCTTCGGTGCCGCTGCGGGCTTCACCGACCACGGCGAATCCCGAGCCCTCGCTGAGCACGTGGCGGATTCCCTCGCGTACCACGGCGTGGTCGTCCACCACCAGCACGCGAATCGCGTCTGCGCTCCTCATGTTTCGCCGCTCTCTGAAACCGGAATCCGGATTGCGAGCACGACGCCCGCGCCCGGCGAGGTTCGTACGGCAACTTCACCGCCGAGCGCGAGTATGCGCTCGCGCATTCCGGCGAGACCAAGATGCCCTTCCGCTTCGAGGCGCGCGAGCGCGCTCTCGCCGGCGAACCCGGGGCCGTGGTCGGTCACGCGAAGCGCGATGTCGCCGCCGGTCGCGCGGATCTGCACCGCGGCGGGCGCGTTGTTCGCGTGGCGCGCCACGTTCGAGAGTGCCTCCTGCAGCGCGCGAAACAGCGCGACCTCGGCTTCATCGCTGAGCACGGGCAGCGCGTCGGGTGCGTCGAGCGTGACCTTCACGCCGCGCCGTTCGGCGAAATCAGTGACCATCGAGCGCAGCGCGGGGAGCAGCCCCAGATCGTCGAGCAGCGAGGGCCGCAGGTCGTTCGTCACGTTGCGGATGCCGCGCATTCCCTCGTCCACGAGCTCGAGCGCGCGGTCGAGGCGGTGGGCGGAATCGGAGTCGACGTGTTCGCGCACGACGCCGAGCTGCATCTTGACGGCGGCGAACACCTGCGCGGTTTCATCGTGCAGCTCGAGCGAGAGGCGCCGGCGTTCTTCTTCATGGTGCCGAACCATGCGCCGTGAGAGGGTTTCGAGCTCGACCGTGCGCACCTGCAGGCGGCTCGCGAGATCGGCGTTCACGAGCAGGAGAATTCCCGCGCCCACGGCAAGCAGGAACAGGATGTCGATGTAATATCCCCAGGGGCTCCATGCGCCGCGCGCCCGCAGGAACGTGTAGTCGAGATGGTGCAATCCCCAGAGCAGGAACGTCCAGCCGAGGAGCGTGCTCGCGCCGCGCGTTTCGTCGCGCCGGTAGCGGAGGAGGACGATTCCCGTCCAGAGCGTGGCGGCAGAGAGAAACGCCACCGCCGGGACCGCGGCGAGCATGAAGTTCTCCAGCTTGATGACCGCGATGTAGCTCCACACCAGCGGGAACGCGACGAGCAGCCAGTAGCCGCGCCGCCAGGTGGCTGCGTGCGAGAACACGACTGCGGCCCAGAGCAATGCGAGGCCCGTCCATCCCGTGATTACCTGGTGCCAGAAGAGCCAGGCACGGTCGTTCGTGCCGATGAACACCGTGATCACGCTGATGCGGGCGACAAACAGCGCGAATGCGAGTGTCCACCAGCCGAAGTAGGGCTGCCTCGTGCGCCGCCAGAGCGCCGCACAGAGCAGGGCGAGGGCGAGCGTGATCGCCGCCTCGAGACTCGCGGCGGAGAGTTCTGCCGCGAGCGCGCCGGGCGCGGCCGGTTGCATCACCGTGCCCCTGCTGCAGAGACGAGCGCCGTAACCGCAGAGAGCGCGGCGCGCTCGCGCACGGTTCCCGTTCCCGAGACATCGGACGCAGTGCAGCCGAACTCGCGCATCGCGCCTTCGAACAGCGCATAAAGTTCGGCGCGCTCCGCGGGGCGGTCGCGGACGCCGTCCGCGGTCCACGGAAGGTCCGGCGCGCAGAGCAGATAAAGATCGCCGCGCCGCGCGTGCGCCTCGCGCTCGATCCGCGCGGGGCACGGGCCGTAGTAGTGTCGCACGTAGACGACCGTACTGATGAGATCGGTGTCGAGCAGCAGCAGCGGGGGCTGTGCGGAGAGTGCCGCGTCGTCGGCGTCGATCGTGCGCTGCGCGATCAGCTCCGCGTCGGCGGCGGTCAGTTCGCGTTTCACTTCATTCGCATACGCGCGCGCCGCTTCGGCGAGCCACGGCGCGCGAAAGCGGCGCGCGAGGGCGGACGCCAGCGTGGTTTTCCCCGAGCACTCGGGGCCGGTGAGGACGACGCGCAGCGTCACGC
>JBOHTH010000313.1:0-7607 GCA_050733535.1 Gemmatimonadaceae bacterium
GCGTGACGCTGCCGCCGGGGCCTGCGCGCCACTCCGCTCGCCTGACGCGGGCGGCGCGACTTCGAGCTGGCCATTCTCGAGCTTCGTCACCACGAGCAGGCCCTTCTGTGCCGCCTCGAGGCAGAACGTCGAGAACTTCGAGATGCCGAGGTTCTTCTCGTCGAACGTTCCGTCGATCTCCTGCATCACCTGCTTGAGGCGGTCGGAGCGCATCACGTCACCGTTGCGGACCATCCGGTCGATCGATTCCGTGACGAGCTCCCACGGGTCGTGCTTCTCGGCTCCATCGGGCTCGCCGGACTTCACAAGGCCCGCGAGCGCGTTGTAGCTGTAGTACTCGTCGCAGTTCTGCACCAGCAGATCGCTCGACGATTCACGAATGCCGACGCCGATCACGTACTTGCCGTATTCCTTGATCTTCATGACGAGGCTCGAGAAATCCGAGTCGCCCGACAGGAGAATGAAGGTCCCGATCTCGGGACGGGTGAAGACGAGCTCGATCGCGTCGATCGCGAGGCGGATATCCGTGGCGTTCTTCTTGGATGATCCGTACGCCGGCGCCATGATCATGTCGATCGACGACTCGGCGAGCGGCACGATGTACTGCGGGTAGCGGCGCCAATCGGCGTACGCGCGCTGGACGGCGACCTTACCCTTGATGATATCGGACCCGAGGAGACTGCGAAGCTCGTGGCCAAGGTCCGAACGGATCCCCATCGTAACATTGTCGAAGTCGATGAGGAGGGCGGCGTTCGGTGCGTGAACCACTGCGGCCGAAGCGATGCCGGTATGCGAAACTGCCTGGGGCCCGCGGTGCATGGGCGCTACGGAAGCGCTCGCGGACGCGATGTGCGAATGACGTGACCTCATTATCTCTTGCTGCTCGCCGTTGGCCGGGCGCACTTCGCGCTGTAGCCGCGCACATTTGGCGCGGTGGACTCGCTGCGAGTGAAGCTGCCCGGACTATGATGAAAGGGCGCTGTTGCGAGCACGCTCATCAGCTCTTCCGGGGCGGTATCCCATTTGCCTTGCTACCGCGGACCCGGGAGACGTTGATGGCGCAGACGCCATTGCCCCTTCGGTTTCGCGAAGCGCCGGTCGTGACGGTGATCGGGCTGCACTTTTCAGCCACGGCGATCATCGACGCGCTCGGCGCATCGTGCACCTAAGCTAATGAGGACAAAGGCGTTTGTCACCTTTTGGGTGCGCGCCCGCCGGGAGCGGTCTACAATACAGAGGCCGCCGCGAGGCGTCGCAACCTCGCGGCCCGACCGCACGTCGCACGAAACCTCCTCAACCCGCCACCCGTAGATCCTGTCAGTGAAGCGAATCGGTTATCGCTCCCGGCTGTTTCTCATCCTCGCCCTGTTTGCGGTCGTGCCGTCGATCGTACTCACGCTCGCGTGGAGTGGGACGCTGGCGCGACTGCTCCCGCTCGTGAGCGGCACCGCACCCTGGGACAGCGTGGCCGTCAGCGGTGGAAAGGCGCTCGCGGTCGCGCGCCGCACTCCCCGGTCGGACGCCGAGGAGCGCATCCTCGCGCGCCACGAGCAACAGGTGGCGTCGTCGGTATCAAATGCACACCGGCTGGAATTCCTGACGCAGCGTCTCGTGCCCGCGCTCCTCGTCGCAGGGCTCGTCGGTCTCGCACTGCTGACACTGCTCGCTTCGCGCGCGGCGGGTCACTTGAGCCGGCAGTTGAGCCGGCCGCTCCACGAGCTGGTCGGGTGGACCGAGCAGATCAGGCGCGGCGAACGGCTTCCGGCCGCGGGCGATGCGCGCGGCGCGCCCGAGTTCGGCGTCCTGCGCGATGGCATGCGTCAGATGGCAAAGGACATCGAGGCGGGACGCCTGGCGGCGATCGAGGCGGAGCGCCTCGCGGCGTTTCGGGAGTCCGCACGCCAGGTCGCGCACGAGCTCAAGAACCCGCTGACGCCGATCCGGTTCGCGGTCGAACGACTGAAGCGCGGCGTCCCAGCAGAGCTGGCCGATGCGGTGGAAGTGCTTTCCACGGAGTCCGCGCGGCTGGAGGCGATGGCGCGCAGTTTCGCGCAGTTCGGGAAGCTGCCCGAAGGACCAGCATCGGGAATCGACGTCGCCGATCTCGTCCGCGCGGCCGCACGCACCGCCGTGCCTCCGCACGTCTCCTGTGTGGTCGAGGCGGAACACGATGTGCCGCTGCTCCACGGCCATCACGACGCGCTGACCCGCGCCGTGGACAACGTGCTGCTGAATGCGGTGGAGGCGAGCGGAGCGCGGGGCGAAATCGTGGTGCGCGTGACGGCACGCGCCGTGCGCACGGGACGTGAGATTGTGATTGCCGTACGCGATGCCGGCGTCGGAATATCGCCGGAACGACTCGGCTCGATCTTCGAACCGTACGTGACGGACAAGACAGCCGGCACGGGGCTCGGCCTCGCGATCGTAAAGCAGACGGTGGTCGCACACGGCGGGCGCGTGGAAGCGGAGAGCACCCGTGGGTCGGGGACGGAGATTCGTCTTATCTTCCCCGCGGGCAACGGCACAGCGGAGGGGCGAACGTGAACGAAGATGTCCTGGTCGTACTGATCATATTCGGCACCATGAGCTGCGTGCTCTTTCCACTCGTGCGCGCGTGGGCGCGGCGCATCGAGGGCCGCGGGCCGCCGCCGGCTCCTCTGCGCGCGGACGTCGCCGAGCGTCTCGAGCGCATCGAACGCGCCGTCGAAAGCATCGCGGTGGAAGTCGAGCGAATCTCCGAAGGCCAGCGCTTCGTGACTCGCGTGCTCGCCGACCGCGGCGAGCTCCCGAAGCTGCCCCCGGTACAGCATTGAGCCTGCACATGCCGCTCCCCCATCTTCGGTCTTCGGTCTTCGGTCTTCGGTCTTCGGTCCTCTGTCTTCGGTCCTCGGTCTTCGGTCTTCGGTCTTCGGTCTTCGGTCTTCGGTCTTCGGTCTTCGGTCCTCTGATGCCATCGGTACTGATCGTCGACGACGAACCGAACATCCGCCGGATGGTCAGCGCACTGCTCACGTCCGAGGGGTTCGAAGTGCGCGACGCCGCCGACGGCGCTGCAGGCATCGCACGCGCGGACGAATTCGAGCCGGACCTCGTGCTCCTCGACCTCATGATCCCGGGCGCCATGGACGGGATGGCCGTGCTCGAGCGGCTTCGCGAGCGGTTTCCGGAACTCCCCGTGATCATGATGAGCGGTCGTGCCGGCCTCGCCGACGCGGTCAAGGCCACCCGCCTCGGCGCCGTGAACTTCCTCGAGAAGCCGCTCACGCCGGAGGGCGTGCTGCTCGCGATCGCGAGCGCGCTCGAGCTGCGCATGGCGCGTCGCGAGCGCACCGCGCTGCGCGCGGACCTCGGACTCATCGGGGAGCTGGTGGGCGCGAGCCCATCCATGCGCGACTTGCGCGCGATGATCGAACGCGTTGCGCCGACCGACGCCCGCGTCCTCATCACCGGCGAGAGCGGCACCGGCAAGGAGCTTGTGGCCGCGGCAATCCACGCACAGAGTCCTCGCCGCGAAAGAGCATTCGTGCGCGTGAACTGCGCGGCCATCCCGCGCGACCTGGTCGAGAGCGAGATGTTCGGGCACGAGCGCGGTGCGTTCACCGGCGCGACCGAGAGGCGGCTTGGCCGGTTCGAACTTGCACACACCGGAACGCTTCTGCTGGACGAGGTCGGCGACCTCGGCGCCGAGGCGCAGGCAAAACTGCTGCGCGCCATCGAGGCGAAAGAGATCGAACGCGTCGGAGGCGGCCGGGCCATCAAGGTCGACGTGCGAATCCTCGCGGCGACGAACCACGACCTCGAGCGCGCCGTGAAGGACGGCCGGTTTCGCGAGGATCTCTATTTCAGGCTCAACGTGATTCCGATCGCGGTATCGCCGCTGCGCGAGCGGCCGGACGACATACCGCCCCTCGTGCGCCACTTCGCCGCGCTGCAGCGACGCCGGTCCGGACAGCCCGCGCCGGACTGGACCGACGATGCCGTGCGCCTTTTGGCGCGGCACCGATGGCCCGGCAACGTGCGCGAGCTCGCGAACATCGTCGAGCGGCTCTCGATCCTGCACGCGGGACAACCGATCGGCGCCGCAGAAGTCACCGCCGTCCTTCCAATGGGAGATGGCGTTTCGGCACCTCCGCTTCCCGACCTCGTGCAGGCGGAACTGACGCTGAGTGACACGCTCGACGAACACGAGCGTCTCCTAATTGAGCGGGCGCTCTCGGCAGCGGATGGCGTCGTAGCAGAGGCCGCGCGGCGCCTGCGCACCGACCGGCCCAACTTGTACAGACGGATGAAACGACTTGGCATCGTTGCGCCGGGTGAATGAGGCGTAGTGGCACGAATCGTGCTTCCCACGACCTCCATTCGTTCACACAGGGAGAGATGATGCGACGCTCGCGACGGCAAGTCTCGTTCGTACTCACGTTGCTCGGCTGCCTGATGACGACGGCGCTGCGGCACGTGTCTGCGCAGGAGCACGACACCACCAGCGTCCTGCTTTCGCCCGCGGCAAAAGCGGCCGTGGACATATACGACGCCGCTGCGACGCGGCGCGTCGACGGCGCGTTCGACGTCCCCGCCACGACGGTCGTGACCGGCGACGTCGCCGTGCTCAACGGTCCGGTGACGATCGCGGGACGCGTCGACGGCTCGGTCGTCGCGATCAACGCGGACGTGCGCCTCGCGCCAGGCGCGCACATCGCGCGCGGGCTCATCGTTGTCGGAGGGACGGTGACAGGGGCGGACAGTGCCCGCGTAGACGGCGAGACACTCAAGCAGGTCGAGCTCTTGCGCTACCACCTCAACGACGAGCGGCTCGTCGCCGAAGCTGAGCCCGAGTACGACGACACATGGTGGCGCCGCCACCATGTGCTGAACGACCTCCGCCATGGCGAAGCGTACACGGATTTCTTCTATGTGGCATCGCGCGCGTACGACCGCGTCGAAGGGTGGTCGTTCGTGGTCGGGCCGCGCTTCCAGCGGTTCACGAACTGGGGAAACTTCAACATTCAGGCGTTCGGGGTGGTGCGGTCGGCGAGCCCGCTGCAGTGGGGCGAACGGACGCTCGGCCACGACGCGAAAGCGGAAGTGCAGTTCGGTGAGCCGATCGGCGTCGCAATCGGCGCGCGCGCGTTCGATGTGATCGAGCCGACAGAGCCGTGGCAAATGGAGAGCGGCGAGGTGGGGCTGGCATCGGTCGTTCTGCATCGCGACTTCAGGGATTATTACGGGCGTCACGGCGGAGAGGGGTTCGTGCGCCTGCTCGACGGCAAGGCCGCCGATCTGACATTTTCGCTCAGCGATCAGCAGTGGGCCGACGAACGCGAGCGCGACCCGTGGACTCTATTCCGGAACAACGAAGCGTGGCGCCCGAACCCGTTCATGGACACCGGCGACATGCATCTGTTCACCACGAGCCTTCACATCGACACCCGCGAGCATCAGGGATCGGCGTGGTCGGGCTGGTACGCCGCCGCCGAGCTCGAGGCGGGATCGGGAAGCCTCGCGCGAATCGGATCGCCGCTGAACGTCGATCCGTCGACCGGAGCGCTGCTGCCGACCGCGCCGGAGCCGGTACACTACACGCGCGGATTCCTCGACGTCCGGCGCTACAACCGGATCGCGCCGAACATGTCGCTCAACCTGCGGCTCGTCACGGGAGGCTGGGTCGCGGGCGACGAGCTTCCGACGGAGCGCAAGCTGTCGGTCGGCGGACCGGGCACACTTCCCGGCTACGGCTTTCGCGAGGTGAGCCTGGCGCCCGACGTGCTCAACTGCTCGAACGGCATCGCGCAGGCTGGCACGCCCGCGCAGTGCGATCGCATCGCGCTCGTGCAGATCGAGCTGCGATCGCGTTTCTTCGCGGGCTCGCTGCGCGATGACGCGTCGGACGATTGGTGGCGCCCCGGCTTGAACGGGCGGATGGAATGGGTGCTGTTCGCGGACGCAGGACGCGGGTGGCTCGTTGGCCCGCAGGATGGGGGCACATCGTATCCGTCCGGGCTGCTTCCGCCGATTTCGTCGTACAAGAGCGACGTCGGACTCGGCATCGATTTCGGCGGGCTCGGCGTGTACGTGGCGAAGGCCGTGAGCGACGGGTCGCAGGGTCCGCGCCTGATCGTGCGGCTTGCACGGAGATTCTAGCGAGTGCTCCGGGCTCCATTGCGCGCCGCACTCGCCGCCCTGCTCCTCGTGGGCGGCGGGCGCCTGGCGCGTGCCCAACAGAACCCGACGCTCGAGATCAAGCTTCCCCCGGCGGAGCGGCTTGCGACCACGGGCCCCTTGGTGCTGGCGACGAACATGCTGGGGAGCCCGCACTTCCGCGAACCGCTCGCCGCGGGGTTCACCGCGCGCTTTCACTTCCTCGTGACGCTGTGGTCCGAGGGCGGACTCACGAACGCCATCGAGCGACGCGCGGAGTACGACGTGCTCGTGGAGTACCACGTCGCCGAGAAAAAGTACGAAGTCGTGCAGCTGATGAACGACCGCCCCTTCTCACTTGGCAAGTTCGTGCGTGTGGAAGACGCGGAGCGCGCCGTCGCGCGGCCAACGCGCGTGGCGATCACGGCGTTTCACTCCAAAAAGCGGTTCTACTATCGCGCGACGCTCGACGTGCAGATACTTGGCGCGTCGGACCTCGACGAGGTAAATCGCTGGCTGAAGGGCGAGGTCGAGCCGGCCATCCATGGCGAACGGAACCCGGGCACCGCGCTCACGCGCAGCATCCGGATGCTCGCGTCGCGGCTGCTTGGCGGCGACTCGCGGGAGTTCGAGGCACAGACGCCCGTCTTCCGGGTGCCGTAAGCCACGGGCGCCGCGCCCTCTGCTGCGCATCTGACGTCCGCGCCCCGGGATCTATATGTTCGTTGCTCCTCATTCAGGAGCGACCGCAATGCTTTCGATGCCGAATGATTCGCCTGCTCCCCGCCGTGAATTCCTTGGCCGTCTTGCCGGTGGAACGGCACTGCTCGCCGCCGGAACGCTCGCGGCTGCGTGCAGCGCGCCCGCGGCGACTCCCGCCGCCTCCGCCGACGACGAGGCGTGGCTCAAGCCGCTGAGCGGCAAGCATCGCCAGGTGTTTGACGCGCCTCGCGTGAACGACGGGTTCGGGTTGATGTTCGCCGCCGGCTACCTGCAGACCATGACCGCGAGCTACAAGCTCCAGCCCGGCGAAGCGAACGCCTTCATCGTGTTCAGGCATTTCGCGACGCCGCTCGGCCTCGTCGACGAGATCTGGAAAAAGTACAACCTCGGCAAGATGCTCGACATCATGGACCCTGCGACGAAGAAGCCGTCGGAACGAAATTTTGTCTGGAAGCCGAAGCCGGGCGACATGATGAACACGGATGCCTCGGCTGACAAGATGATCGCGATGCCGGGCGTGGTGATTGGTGTCTGCCATTTCGCGATCACCGTACTCTCAGCGATGGCAGCAAAGGGTGCGGGTGTGACGCCGGAGGTGGCGCTAAAGGAGTGGGAAGCCGGCGTCGTTCCGGGCGCAATGCTGGTGCCGAGCGGGGTGCTGGCGGTGGGGCGGGCGCAGGAGCATGGGTGTACTTACTGCTTCGCGGGGTGAACTACTGAGGGGGGAGCGGGGAGCGGGAAGTCTCAGA
>JBOHTH010000314.1:0-11366 GCA_050733535.1 Gemmatimonadaceae bacterium
ATGTGAGTCCGAGTCCAGCCTTCGTGCAGGAGCGCAAGAGGCGCCCCAGATTCATCGCGGCGAGGCGTGCATCGCCGCGCTCACCGAACGTCACGCGGTCCACGTCGAGCACGGCCGCAACGGGCGCGCCGAACTCGCCCGTGATGAACACATTGCGAACGTTGAGGTCGGGATGGTGTGCGCCGGCGCGGCGCAGTGCGTGGAGCAGGCGCGCGATGGCGCCGAGCAGTGCGCCGCGCCGTCCATCCGCCGCCAGGCGCAGGGCGTCCGGAAAGACTTCACCGTCGAGGCGATGCGTCGCCACGTCGGATCGCACGAACGGGCCGATCGCCGGATAGATCGCGTACGCCGCGATCACCGGCGTGGGCACTCCCGCGTTCGTCAGGCGGAGCGCCACGTGGAGTTCGTGCGGCGCGCGTGTCGGTGCCAGGAACAGGTCGCGCGTGAAGGGAGCAAGCAGCCCGCCATGGCGCGTGTGGCGCACCACTATGGCTGTGCCGTCTGGCAGCGTGGCCGCCCAGGCCGTCCCGCGGCCGGCGAGCGCCCGCGCGCCCGGGGTTCGTGCCGCGAACTCGTGGAGCGTCATCGCATCCATCGCGGTGCGCACCGTGGCGGCGAGCGGCTGCTGGGCGACGACGCGTACGATCGAGTGGCCGTGAAGAACCGTGAGCGCTTCGTACCCGGCCGGTGCCGCGTACGGCGACGCAGTCAACTTCAGCGCACCACGGCGAAGACCGGCACGGGCTGGCTCTTTCCCTTCAACTCCATCGGCGGCTTTGCGGCAAGTCGAGGCGGCGTTTTGAGCGCCGCGCGGAACTCTTCGCTGACGAGAATCTCGCCCGGCCCTGCGGCGGAGCAAAGACGGCTCGCCGTGTTCACGACGTCGCCGATCACGGTGTACTCGAGGCGCCGCTCGCTGCCGATGTTGCCGGCGAACGCCTCGCCAAAGTTGAGCCCGATGCCGATGTGCAGCGTGGGACGCGAGGCGGCAGTCCAGCGCTCGTTGAGCTGGTCGAGCGCGAGCATCATGTCGAGCGCGGCTTCCATGGCGCGGTCGACGTCGTCGCTCTCGCCAAGCGGCGCGCCCCACTGCGCCATCACGGCGTCGCCGATGAACTTGTCCAGCGTGCCGCCGTGACGGAACACGCATTCCACCATCTCGGTGAAGTACTCGGTGAGGAGCTTCGCGAGGGCGTCCGGGTTCATCGTCTCCGAGAGCGGCGTGAAGCCGCGAATATCGGAGAAGAGCACGGCCACCGGGCGTTTGTCGCCGCCGAGCTTCACCGCGTCGGCGCTGTTGGCGATCCGCGCGGCGAGGTGCGGCGTGAAGAAGCGCTCGAAGTTGCTGCGGACCAACGCCTCACGGCGGATCCGCTCGCTGAACTGCGAGTTCTCGATGGCGACCGCGGCGATCCCGGCGAACGCGATGAGGAAGTCGAGGTCGGCCTCGCCGAAGCGATGCGTGCTCTGGAAATTGTCCACGTAGAGCACGCCCAGCACCTTGTTCTCGGACCCGATCAGCGGTGCGCATAGCGCCGACCGCACGCGCTGCATGAGGATCGACTGTCCCGTGAAGCGCTGGTCTTCGCCCGCGTTGTCGGAGAGCACGGCGACTTTGTCTTCGACGGCCATGCGCGCAATCGACTGCGGCACGGCCTGTGGCGCGTCGGTACCGCGCTTGTCCCTCGAGATTTTCGTATTCAGCTGGCCGCGGTCGTCGAGGAGCAGGATTGCACAGCGGTCGGCTTCGAGAATTTGGAACGCGTAGTCGGCGACCTTCTGCAGCAGCGCATCCACGTCGGTCGCGCGCGTGAGCCCCTTCGATACCTCGAGCAGGATCTGGAGTTTTTGCCGGTCCTTCTCCGCGGGATCCATGTCGCCGGCCATGACGGCCTTGATGCTGCCGCTGTGGCGTCCCAGCGCGGCGACCGCGTCGCCGGTCACCGGTATCTGGCGAACAATGGTCGCGCCCGCCTTGGGCCCGCCGTCTTCCGTCTTCCGGCTTCCGGCCTCCGGCTTCACGCTTCCGGCTTCCGGCTTCACGCTTCCGGCTTCCGACTTCGGGCTTCCGGCTTCCGGCTCGATCTCCTCGAGGCGGAACGCGATCTTCCCGAACGTCAGCGTGTCGCCCGGCACGACGAAGTAGCTGTCGACTTTCACCCCGTTCACGTACGTGCCGTTGCTCGAGCCGACGTCTTTCACCTGCACGCCATCGTGCACGACGGTCATCTCAGCGTGGCGGCGCGACACGGTGGCGTCGACGACCGCGCAATCGGAGTTGACGGCGCGCCCGACCACCATTGTCGCGCCGGGTCGCAGCTCGAAGCTGTACTCGTTCTCGATCCCGGCGAGCTGAAAAGTCATGGGCTAAATATGCGCCCCGGTGTCCGCGCGTCCAACCGTGTGCGGTGCCGCATGGGCGCGCCGCGCCGCGCGCACCCGGCCGATGGCCGTCAGCATCGCGCGCGCCTTGTTCTCCGTCTCATCCCACTCGCGTTCCGGGATCGAGTCGGCGACGATCCCCGCGCCGCACTGCACGCTCGCCTCGCCGCCCGCGATGACGCAGGTGCGAATGGTGATGGCAAGGTCCATGCGATGGTCGCCGTACGCGATGTAGCCGACCGCGCCGGAATATGGCCCGCGGCGCTCGGGCTCCAGCTCATCGATGATCTCCATCGCGCGGACCTTCGGCGCACCGGTCATCGTGCCCGCCGGGAATGTCGCGCGGAACACGTCGAGTGTCGAACGCCCCGGCGCGAGGCGTCCCTCCACCTGGCTCACGATGTGCATCACGTGCGAGAAGCGCTCGATCGCCATCAGCTCCGTCACGCGCACCGAGCCGTACTCGGACACGCGCCCGACGTCGTTGCGGCCCAGATCCACGAGCATGACGTGCTCGGCGCGCTCCTTCTCATCCGCGAGAAGCTCTTCGGCGGCCGCCGCATCCTCTTCGGGGGTGCGCCCGCGCGTGCGCGTTCCCGCGATCGGCCGCACGATCACGTTGTCGTCCGCGACGCGCACGTGGAGCTCCGGCGAACTCCCAACCAGCTCGACGCCGTCGAGCACCAGGTGGTACATGTATGGGGACGGATTCAGCGCGCGGATCGCGCGGTAGAGCGAGGTGCCGTCGAAGTCGTGCGGCAGGACAATCCGCCGTGCGAGCAACGCCTGGAAACAGTCGCCGCTCACGATGTACTCCTTGATGCGCGCGACGTCCGCGAGGAATTTCGCGCGCTCGTACGTCGACCGTCCGCGCGCGGGTTCGGCGTGCGGATCGAGATCGAGCGGCGGGAGCGGCGGGCCGGCGCGCAGTCGTGCAATGACCGCGTCGATCTCGCCGTGTGCCTGAGCCGTGAGCGCGCGGACGCCGGCCTCGTCGGTGCCGTGCGGGACGCGCATCGCCGAGACGACGCGAGCCTGGGCTCGCAGGTTGTCGATGATCACGACGACGCCCGTGAACACGAAGATCGCGTCCGGTGCCTTCACGCCTGGCGCCGGCGGTCGCGGGAGCTTCTCGATGTACCGTACCGCGTCGTACGAGAAATACCCGACTGCGCCACCCCAGAACGCGCCGAGTTCCGGCGCGGCGACAGGCTCGAACGCCGTGATGATCGTGCGCAGGTCGGCGTACGGGTCTTCCGGGCGGCGGTCACCGTGCCAGCCGAGTTCCGGCGACCACTCCTGCACGACTCCATCCGCAAGCTTCCACGCCCCGCGTGGCTCGGCGCCGAGAAACGTGTAACGCGCCCACGTATCACCGCCCGCCGGAGCGCTCTCAAGGAGGAACGCGAATTCCGCAGCCCGCAGCGGGTCGAGTTCCGCAGTCCGCAGCGGGTCGACCCCACCTCGCAGCCGCGCAAATGCGGAGACGGGTGTGTCCGTGTCCAGCAGAATCTCCTTCCAGACCGGCACGAGCGTCCCCGTTGCCCGGTGCGGATCCTCCGATGATCTTCCCTTCATGCGTCCTCTGTTCGCGGCGGCGGCCAAGTCGTTCGTAGTGGCGGCCGGTTGTTGCATGGCCGGTGTTCCAGTCGCGGCGCGGGCACAGCAGTGGAACGACGCGCGCACGATGGGCCTGGTGGACATCGCGATCGCGCGCCGCGCCGCCCAGCTGGCCGACACCGGGCTCGTCAACTTTCACGCCACCGCCCACGGATCGCTGACCTTCCTCGCCCAGCTGGGAGAGGGGTTCCCCGACCCGCCGAAAGTGGTGCGAACGGACGAGCTCGCCGTGGAAGTCTATTGGCGCGCGCCGAACCAGAGCAAGCAGCGCATCGTCGGACGGCGCGACACGCTCCTCGTTCCAACGGATATCCAGTATCACCGCGACCACCTCGCGATAGTCCAAAACAACTTTCCGTCGATCATCCGCCTCGGCGAAGGGGACGAGGTGCGCGACGTGCCGCACCCGCTTTCGGCGCTCGGCCGGACGCTGTACGACTACGAGATCACCGATTCGCTGACGATCCGCACTGCGGAGCGAACCTTCGACGTGGTCATGGTCAGCGTACGGCCCAAGGACGTGACGCAGCCGCGCGCGGTGGGCGCCGTGTACCTTGACCGCGCGAACGGCAGCGTGGTGCGGATGACGTTCAGTTTTACGCGGGCCGCGCTCAAGGACGAGCAGCTCGAGGATGTGTCGGTGATCCTGGAGAACGGCCTCGTCGACGGCCGGTTCTGGCTTCCGCGCCGCCAGGAAATAGAAATCCGCCGGACCGGGAGCTGGATGGACTTTCCCGCGCGCGGCATCATCCGCGGGCGCTGGGAGATTTGCTGTGTGCAGGTGAACACGAATCTGTCCCCGGCATTTTTTCAGGGGCCGGAGATCGTTTCCCTGCCGCCCGAGCAGCTCGCGAAATACCCGTTCAAGGGTTCGGTGCTGGACGCGATTCCGGGCGACGTGAAGCTGAGTGAGAACGACGACGTTCGCGCGGTGCAGGACGCGGCGCGCGCGCTCGTGCGCGCCGACGCGCTCGCACGCGTGGAACGCACGGCGCTCAGCGTGCCGAATGTCAGCGACATCGTGCGCATGAATCGCGTCGAAGGGATCGCCGTCGGCGGCGGCGTGACGCGGGCGCTCGGTGCCGGTTTCTCCGCCGGCGGACGCGTCCGGTTCGGCACCGGTGACCACGCGTTCAAGGAGGCGCTCACCGCGGCGTGGCGGCGCGCGAGCGGCGCGGGCGTGGCGGTCACCGCGCACGACGACTTCAGCACGGCCGGCGACGTCCAGGAAACCAGCGGAATCCGCAACACCATCGCGGCGCAGGAGTTCGGCACCGACATGACCGACTACTACCGCTCGCGCGGGTTCACCCTCGCGCTGGACGCGGGAGAACTGCTCGGCGCGCGGTGGGCGCTCGCTTTCGACCGAAGCTGGCAGACACCGCTTGCTCTGCACGCGGCGCCCGTCACGGGAGTGTTCCAGCCCGCGTTCGCGGCAGATTCGGTGACCGAGTGGCGTGCGACGCTGTCGGCGCACCGGGCGAGAGGCGATGCGGCGCTCGGCTCGACGCTGGAGCTCGGCGGCTCGTTGTCCGTCTCGAGAGATCACTTTGATGCGGCGGGCCGGAACTCAGAGCTCGGATGGACTGGGCGGGTGGTTGTAGAAGCGGAGATCGAGCGCCCGGTCGGTGACGACCGCATTGTGCTGGCGACACACGCCGTCGCGGTGCTGGGGCCGGATGTTCCCGCGCAGGAACTTGCATACTTCGGCGGACCGGTGAGCGCTCCGGGCTACGGCTACCACGAGTTCGCCGGAGCCGGCGGTGTGAGTCAGCGGGTGGAGTGGCAGCATCCGCTCCTCTCGCTTCCCGTGCCACTGGGGCGGTTCAGCGCCATGCGCATGCCGGTTACCATCGCACCGTTCGTGCAAGGCGTGTGGGTGGACGCAGGCCGGACGGGGATGCTGGGAACGGCCGGATGGCACGAAGCAGGCGGCCTTGGCGTCCTCACGCTGTGGAACACGCTGCGGTTCGACGTTGCACGCGGCGTGCGCGACGGCCGGTGGACATTCTCCGTCGACTTCACCCGAGATTTTTGGCGTATTCTGTGACATCCGTGGGCTCGGTGGCGCCTCCTCGGGGGAGGGTTAGTATTAACGGGCTGGGACAAGGTTTTTCCGCGTTACCACCCGCTGAGGAGTGAATGGGGACTTCGGCACGACCGGCTCGTGACGAGTGGGTACTGACGACACTCGAGGGTCTGCTGACCCCCGAGCAGTTCGTGCAGCTTAAAGCGGCGCGCGAGGACAGCTATTGGGAAGCGGCCACCCGCCGCGGATGGACCACGGACGACATGGTTCTTGCCGCGCTGTCGAAGCGATTCCAGATGAAGGTCGCGAACCTGACGATGGTTTCGCAGCAGGCCAAGGAACTCGTTCCGGAGCAGCTCGTGCGCAAGTATCGCGTGCTGCCGCTCCAGATTTCCGACTCGATCCTGGACATCGCAACGGCCGACCCGCACGATCTCGATTGCGAGCGCACGCTCGCCTTCGCGCTCGGTCGCACCGTGCGCATGGCGCTCGCGTCGCCGACGAAAATCCTCGAACGCCTCGACGAGGTGTATCGTCCCGAGAATGTCATCGAGAAAATCCTCGAGGGCGTGACCGGGAATTACGACATCGAGTCGATTTCGGAGTCGGTCGACGAGGCAGATCTCGATCTCGGCAGCAATCGCGGGACGGAACGTCCGGTCATCCAGCTTGTGGACCGGATCGTGGCCGAGGGGATCCAATCACGCGCATCCGACATCCACCTGGAGCCGGAAGAGGGCGGCGTTGCGGTGCGGTATCGTATCGACGGCGTGCTGCGCCAGGTCATGGTGCTCCCGAAGGCCGCGGGGATCCCGCTGGTCTCGCGCGTGAAGATCATGGCGCAGCTCGACATCGCCGACCGCCTTCGTCCGCAGGACGGTCGCGCGCGCGTGGCCGTCAGTGGGAACCGCGTGGATCTGCGTGTCTCGACGCTGCCGGCATCGCAGGGCGAGAAGGTCGTCATCCGAATTCTCGACCAGCGCGCGACGGTGCTTTCGCTCGACGGCCTCGGGATGAACCCCGACGAGCTCGAACGGATCCAGACGCTGCTGCAGGCGCGCGAGGGAATCATCCTCGTGACCGGGCCGACTGGCTCCGGAAAGACGACGACGCTGTACTCCATGTTGCGGCAGATCCAGGCACGCGGCGTGAATATCGTGACGGTCGAAGACCCGGTCGAGTACCGCCTGCAGGGGATCGTGCAGGTGCAGGTGAACGAAAAGGCCGGGCTCACCTTCCCGGCGGCGCTCCGCTCGATATTGCGCCAGGACCCGGACGTGATCCTCGTCGGCGAGGTGCGCGACAAGGAGACGGCCATGATCGCCGTGCAGGCGTCGCTCACCGGCCACATGGTGCTCACCACGCTGCATACGATCGACGCGGCGAGCTCGGTGACACGCCTCATGGACATCGGCATCGAGAGCTACAAGATCGCCGCGGCCATCAAGGGCGTGGTCGCGCAACGCCTGTTGCGCCGCCTTTGTCCGCACTGCCGCGAACTCGCCGTCGAGCCCGCGCCCGAGAAGCTGAAGAAGTGGTTCCCCGACGGGTCGACGATCTACCGGCCGGTGGGGTGCGCGGACTGCGCCAACACGGGGTTCCGCGGACGGCTCGCGGTGATGGAAGTGCTGATTTCGAGTCCGGAGATCGAGCGCAGGATCGCCGCGAACGAGTCGTCGGAGCGCATTGCGGAAGGTGCACGCGAGGCCGGCATGCGCGGACTCTGGGAGTCCGGCGCGCAGCACGTTCGCAATGGCATCACGAGCGTCGAAGAGTTGCTGCGCGTGCTGGAAGCACCGCTCGATCAGACGCCGCCGCCGGGGCCGCGAGCCGTTGCGAGCCTCCGCGCGAGTGTCCCGGTCGAGGCGCCGTCCGCCAGCGGCGGTGTCGCGGCCGCGCCGCCGCCGCTGGACGCGACAATCCAGGCAGATATCCTTCCGGCGCCGGTGAAGGGACGCGTGCGGACGCTGCACTCCAAGGCGCCCTCGGTGTTTACCGGCGAGTCGTTCCAGCTGGTGGATGAGGACAACGCCAACTCCAACGGGCACTCGCGAAAGGTGCTGCTCGTGGAGGATGAGGACGCACTCCGCCGCGTCCTCAAGGACCTGCTCGAGCGCGAGGGGTTCACGGTGTTCGAGGCGGCCGACGGCGTGAAGGCGCTGGACGAGATAGACCGCGCCGCGCCGGACATCGTCGTGCTCGACCTGAACCTCCCGCGCCTCGACGGCTACGGCGTGCTCAGCCACCTGCGCGCGCGGCCGGCGACCGTTGACCTGCCGGTGATCGTGCTCACCGCGAAGGGCGACGAGGACAGCGAGGTGCGCGTGTTCGAGTATGGCGCGAGTGACTACCTCACCAAGCCGTTCCGCCCGCGCGCGCTCTCCGCACGCCTCCATTCGCTCCTGACGCGCGCGAAGGAGTGACCGAAGTTCGCGTCGGTGTGGTCGATGTGTGCGTCATGCGGATGAATGGCCGCGCGTGCAACGTCCTCGTCCTGCGCCGCGCGAAGGGAACGAGAAGTCCAGGGAGCTGGGAACTCGTGCACGGCCACATCGAGAAGGGCGAGCTGCCCGTCGGCGCCGCCCGCCGAGAGTTGCGCGAGGAGACCGGGCTCGCGACGGATAAACTCTACAGCATCACGGTGAATCCGTTCTACCTCCTCGCGAGCGACACGGTGCAGGTTGCGCTGGTATTCGCGGCAATTGTGGAATCGGAACGCGTGGTGATCGGGGCGGAGCACGATCGGCACGAGTGGCTGTCGGTTGCCGCGGCCGCAAAGCGGCTGACGTGGCCGCGGGATGCGGAGTCGCTGCGGCAGGCGCGGCAGCTGCTGCGATCGGGGGATGCGGGGGTGGTGGAGGACGTGCTCCTAGTGCCGCTCACGTAGAACTGCGAGTGATGCTGTTGCTTGTTGGTTAGTTGTTGGTAAACGAATTGGTATACCAACAACCAACCAACAAGAAACGCTTCCACTCGCCCTTCAGCTCTTCTCCCCCCGCTCGTGCGATGTGTGCAGGCGATCTGGCGTATCGTGTGGCGCATTCGGCTTCACGCGCACCGACTTCGCCGGGATCCCCACGTTCACATGGTGTGGCCGCACGTCCTTGGTCGCCACTGCCATCGCGCCGACCATCGCGTCAAATCCCACCTTCACGCCGGCGAACACCGTCGCGTGGTAGGTGATGCGCACGCCGTCTTCGAGCACGGTCGTTGCGTTCGTCACATCCTTCTGATCCACAATGCTGTGCGTGTGGCTGTAGATGTTGGCGTAGTCGCTGATCGAGACCTTGTTGCCGATCTTGATCCCGCCGCGGTCGTCGAGCAGGACGTGGCGATGCACGACGACGTCATCGCCGCACTCGATGTTGTAGCCATACGAAAACTCGACGTGCTGAAACGCCTTGAAACGCTCGCCGACCTTCCGGAAGATGTGCGGCGCGAGGATCCGCCTGAAGCGCACGCCCAGCTCCACATTCTGGCCGCCAGCCGGGAGGCGGTCGAACGAGTACCAGAGCCAGAGCAGCGGCTTCACTCTCTGGAACTTTTCGTCGTCGCAGTCGGCGTAGTACTCGGGCTCGAGCGTGATGTGCCGCGGGTCGAGCGCCGAGAGCGCGAGGCGCGTGCCGAGCGGAATCTTTGCATCGACGACCGCGGTCTCGTAGTTGACCGCATAGACGGGGTAGGCCAGCTCGCAGAGGATTTCGCGGCAAAACCGCGGCCGGTCGAGCGCCGGATCAGACACGGCCGCGGTGATGCGCTCCAGCCAGTCGTCGTGGAGCGCGGGCAGGGGACGGAGACTATGGCGAAGTGGTCTGAGCACCATGGGAATGGACCGGAGTTGAGGACGTAGTTGAAGTTATCTCACTGACCTGGTACACCCCGGGGCGGAGGGCGGAGATGGAATGCGGGGCTGAAGATTTGGAGATCGTCCCTGCCTTCGGATTCCTCCTCCGCACTCCGCCTCGGGTCGAACGATCTAGCGGGGTTTCCCCGCCGCAGCCCGCGACCACACCGCCGATCGCTCGCGTTCGACCAGCGGGAGCGTCGCATCGCCCCAGACGGTGCTCTTCTGGCCGAGCGTCGCGACGGTGAACGGCTGGTTCAGGTCGAGTTGCGGGTTGAAAGCATAGATGGCACTCTGCTGGCCCCGCTGGGCCACGCGGCCGCCCCCGAAGCCCGGCGTGAGCGGCAGCGCGTCGAGCGGACGGAAATCCTGCCCGGCGCTGCGCACGACAAAGTCGAAGGCGTCGAAACGCGCTTCACCCTGCTGGACGTTGAAGAAGGTGACGTACCAGGCTTGCACGGCGGCCAAGCCGTTCCGCGCCGCAAGCGCGGCGAGGGCCGCAGTCCTGCTTTCGCGAAGCGCATGAAGCGATCGATACGAATCGGGCGCGAGCGTGCGGATCACGCCCTCCTCGAGCGGGATTGCGCTGACGGTAAGGCCAAGCGCCTGCACCCGGATCGCGATTTGGTCCTGCCGGAGCGTGCCGAACCCAGCCGGGATGAGGCCGTCGGGGGCGCCGCGTGCCGTCGTGTCGCCGCGCTCGCCGGCGGGAGGTCTCCCTGCCGCGCCCTGGGCGCCCGTGACGCGGGGAGAGGCCGAGCA
The DNA here is from genome assembly GCA_050733535.1 of Gemmatimonadaceae bacterium. GTDB lineage: Bacteria > Gemmatimonadota > Gemmatimonadetes > Gemmatimonadales > Gemmatimonadaceae > Fen-1231. The sequence goes on from JBOHTH010000314.1 coordinate 10,638, forward strand.
CCATGCGAGCCCGATCAGCGCCGCTGCGCGCCGCCACGGCCTCACACGGCCCTCCAGTCGGGCTGCTCGAGCAGTGACACAAGCGCCTCCGCAAGTTCGTCCCGCCCTTCTCCGGTCACCGCACTGAACGGGATCATTTGATCCTCGTCGAGCTCGAGCTCCACCGCAAGCTTGTGGATCCGTTCCTTCACGTTGGGCTTTGTGAGCTTGTCGATCTTCGTCACGGCGACAATAGCCGGGACGCCAATTTCCGCGAGCATATCGAAGAGCTGCTTGTCCTCATCCGTGGGCGCATGGCGCACATCGAGCAGCTGCACGATCCCGCGCAGCGCCGGTGACGACCGAAGATATCCCTCGATAAGCGGACGCCACTCCGCTCGGCGCGCCTTCGAAATCTTCGCGTACCCGTATCCCGGCAGGTCCACAAGCACGAATACTTTGTTGACGAGAAAAAAGTTCAGCTCGCGCGTCCGGCCCGGCGTATTGCTTACTCGTGCGAACGCCTTTCGGCGGACGAGCCGGTTGAGCAGGGAAGACTTGCCGACATTCGACCGGCCGGCGAACGCGATCTCGGGGAGCGCAGCCTCGGGCCGCCATCCGTCCGCGGTTGCCATCCCGCCGAGGAATTCGAGATCGCGGATGATGAGCGGGTCTTTGGGAGCTGCGCCTTTGCCGATCTCGTTCATGGTCTAACAGATACCGGCGGACCGGGACGGTCCGCCGTTATGG
>JBOHTH010000315.1:0-3060 GCA_050733535.1 Gemmatimonadaceae bacterium
CACGACGCCCCAGTCATCGCGGTAAATGACGATATCCACCGTTTTGCGATTCGCGAAGACCGGACCGAACGCCTGCGTCTCGTCTTTTCCTGCGATCAGCGATTGATGTCGCCAATACGCGAAGACCGGCCCTGAAAGGGTTGCTCGAAGCCCCTCGTCGAGCCTTTCGGCCAACGCACGGTCGTATTTCTCGAGAAAGGAGATGGCGACTTGGAAGTCTGGATGAGTCACAGCACTAAGTAGTTTGCGATACCGCTGTCGCCTAACGCCGCGGCGTTCTGCTACGGCGTTCTACAATAATTGCGGCAGGTAAGCGTAGCGAGCACGCCCCTTCCCTTCCATACCCCACGCCGGCGGTGAAGCGGCTCGTTAGGCGGTAGGTGTGAGAAGCATGACACCCGCCGTGCTCTCCCGGAAGCCTGCGGCGCGATAGTACGGCTCGAGTTGCGCCTCATAGTCGGCGTGCAGCCAACGACAGCCTCGCTCACAGGCGAGCAGCGCGGCGCGCCGAACGAGTTGCAGCCCAATGCCACGGCGACGAAACGCTGGGTGGACGGTCGGATCCAGGAGGAACGCATGCTCGCCGCCGTCCGTCGCCAGGTTGACGAATCCGACGAGGCGATCCGCCACGAAGGCCGACACGGTCCCAAGACTGCGAGTAAGAATGGGCCCGAAGGCCCGCGGCGAATGAGCCGGCCACGAGTCCCCGAAGAGCGCATTGAGTGCAGCGTCTTCGAGCGGATGATCGATGCTATAGTCTACTTGCTCTGTCATAGACGCGCGTACATCCAACGATTTGGCGTTCTGCTGTGACCGCTCAAATGAAACGCGGTCGCGAAGCGGCCGCTACCGACAGATCTGCGGTTGTCTGCAGCAACCCGCTGTTGGGCTGTGGTGCCGCTACCGTCTCTTGCCGGGCTTCAAGCCTCGCACAGCCGCGGCCGACGAGCGGACGTAGGGGTCGTCGGCCCAATTCTCGACGAGCAGCGGGAGGTCGCCGGCCGCGTCAAGTGTCGGGTCTATATCCCGCCCATACACATGGGCCGATGCAAAGTAGTGCCAGCGGACTCCACCGAAGATCATCGTGAACACCCATTGCCCGTTGTGGCGCGCTGCGACCGGTGCATGAATGAGCGCGTCCTGCCAGCCGCCGGTCTTGGGATCTCTTAGAGCGACACCAAAGAACGGAAACTCGTGTGGTGCCAAAGGATCCGACGCGAGCAGAGCTCCCCTAGAAGTGGCTCCGCTTTTCTGTACAGCGTAACGGTCTAGGATAAGTGGATTGGCGGGCGGGTTAGGCCGCCGCCGCGCAGTGCGGCAGCGGGTGGAAGTAGGCTTCATCGGGCGTGCGATCGGCGAGACGCGAGTGCGGACGTTCTGCGTTGTAGATATGAAAGTACTGCGCGATGCGCGCGCGTGCGGCGGTCACCGAATCGTACGCGTGGAGATACACCTCTTCGTACTTGAGCGAGCGCCAGAGGCGTTCGACGAAGACGTTGTCGCGCCAGCAACCCTTCCCATCCATGCTGATGCGGATGTGGTGGTCGATCAGCAGCCCCGTGAAATCTTCACTCGTAAACTGCGAGCCCTGGTCGGTATTGAAAATCTCGGGGCACCCATAGCGCGCGATCGCTTCCTTCACCGCGTCGACGCAGAAGTCGCTGTCGAGCGTGATCGACACGCGGTGGCTGAGGACGCGGCGCGTCGCCCAGTCCATCACTGCCGCGAGATACACGAAGCCGCGTTCCATTGGGATGTACGTGATATCCATCGCCCACACCTCGTTCGGGCGCGTGATCAGGCGCTTCCGCAGGAGATAGGGATACACGGGGTGCGCGCGGTGCCGACGACTCGTGCCCGGCTGCGGCACCATGGCGACGATCCCCATCGTGCGCATCAGCGTGCCGATGCGGCGCCGGCCGACGCCGGGAAACTCCGGCCGGAGTTTCGTCCGTAGCTGCCGCGCGCCCATCCATGGATAGTTCAAGTGCAGCGCGTCGATCCGGCGCATCAGGGCGAGATCGAGTTCGGACATCGCGCGCGGCGCGTAGTACACCGCGCCCCGGCTGATCCCCAGCGCCACCACCTGCTGCGTGAGCGGCAGGTCGTGCGTCCGGTCGATCATCGCTTGGCGCTCAGCAGGCCGGCCTTGCCGAGCGCTTTTTCTAAAAAATCATTCTCAAGCGCCAGCTCGCCGATCTTCGCGTGGAGGGTCTTCACATCCACGGGCGGATCGGCCGCCTGCCCTGCCGCAGTGAAGACGTGCGCGGCACCCGCGAGCAACTGGTCTTTCCATGCGGTAATCTGGCCGGGGTGCACGTCAAAGCGCTTCGCCAGATCGGCGAGCGTGCCTTCATTCCGCACCGCCGCGAGGGCCACCTTGGCCTTGAACGCGGGGGCGTGGTTCCTGCGATTGCGTTTCGACATCACGAGCTCCTGAGTAGTGGACGAAAGGTTCGTCCGGAGAGCCCGCTTGTCCACCTATCCTAGTTGTTCAGAAAACCGAGACCACTTCTCCTCAACGCTTTTTCTCTCGTGCCGAGCCTTACGGTATCGAACTCGCGCCGTGTCGACACCCCCAGGCGCCACACGATGGACATATGGAAGAGCTTGAACTGCGCGTAGTCGATGCCGCCCACCGTGATCAGCTCGTCGGCCGCGATGAGTCTCGGGCGAATGCCCTTTGTCCGATCGAACCAGATTCGGGCAAAGTAGCCCTCCCACTTACTGAATAGGCCTTCGCACGCGTCGCATAGCATTCGCTCTCTGAATCCTTTTTGTAACTTGGCTTTCTCATCCGCCTGCAAATCCAAAACCACTGCGGTGTGTGTGGCGTCGTAACTCGGCCTGTACACAAACTCTGGGACGATGTGCGAGTCACGCAAGATCGCAGGCTCGCCGCACAGGCGGCAAAGGGTGGTCGACGTCAAAAGATCGTTGTCGTCAGTCCAACAAGTTGGCGTTCTGCTGCGGGGACCAGAGGAGCGCATACATGATGCTCGTGCATGATGGCGTTGAACGCAACCTCCGATGCGGCCACGCACCCGGGAGCAGCAAGGC
>JBOHTH010000316.1:0-3113 GCA_050733535.1 Gemmatimonadaceae bacterium
GGCGCGCCGTGGCAGGGGCCGCAGGTGCTGCCGGACCGCACGGGCTTTGGCGTGAACATCACACGCAGCCGCGAGATGGCGTGGATTCGCCTCGAGCGCTACTTCGAGATCGACCGCGAGCCGAAGGATGTCGTGTTCAATCCGGACTTCGACACGCGCGTCATTCCGATGCTCTGCCAGCAGTGCGGCAACGCGCCGTGCGAGCCGGTCTGCCCGGTGTTCGCGACGTACCACTCGCCGGACGGCCTCAACGTCCAGGTCTACAACCGTTGCGTGGGCACGCGGTATTGCTCGAACAACTGCCCGTACAAGGTTCGCTACTTCAACTGGTTCGGCTACGGCGAGCCGAACCGCAAGCAGTATGCGTTCCCGGAGCCGCTCAACTGGCAGCTCAATCCCGACGTGACCGTCCGTGGCAAGGGCGTCATGGAGAAGTGCACGTTCTGCGTGCAGCGCATCAAGGAGGCGGAGAATCGCGCGCGGCTCGAGCATCGTGAAATAGAGCCGGACGAGTTCACCGTGGCCTGCGCGCAGGCCTGCACGTCACGCGCCATCGTGTTCGGCGACGCGGCCGATCCCAAGTGGTCGGTGTCCAAGCTCGTCAATGACGAACGCGCGTATCATGTGTTCGAAGAACTCAATACCTATACGGCTGTGGTCTACTTGAAGAAGGTGAACCACTAATGGCGACGATCGCGCGTCCCACCGGCGATATGCCGCGCCCGAACGTTCCCAAAGCCGGACTCCAGTTGCCGGCGGTCAAAGATTACGAGCAAGTCGATCGCGAGATCATCGCGACGCTGCGGCCGAGCAAGGGGTGGTTCGCCTGCCTCGCCGTCGCCATCTGCTGCCTGATGCTTGGCGGCACGGCGTGGGCCTACCAGATCCACGAAGGCCTCGGAGTTGCCGGCTACAACCCGCCCGTGATGTGGGGCGTGTACATCGTGACCTTCGTGTTCTGGATCGGTATCGGTCACGCCGGCACGCTGATCTCCGCCATTCTGTATCTGTTCCGCGCGGGATTCCGCACGACGATTTATCGCTGCGCCGAAGCGATGACGGTGTTCGCCGTCATGACCGCAGGGTTGTTCCCGATCCTGCACCTCGGACGGCCGTGGAAGTTCTTCTGGCTGATTCCGTATCCGAACTGGCGCCTCATCTGGCCGCAGTTCAAGAGCCCGCTCGTGTGGGACGTGTTCGCGATTTCCACGTATCTGACAATTTCGACGACCTTCCTGTTCATCGGTTTGATTCCCGACATCGCGACGCTGCGCGACGCGGAAAAGAATCCGATCAAGAAGTCTATCTTCTCAGCCCTGTCATTCGGGTGGAGAAACTCGGAAGCCGAGTGGCGCCACTTCGCCCGCGCCTATCTGTTCCTCGCCGCGTTCTCGACACCGCTCGTGCTCTCGGTGCACTCTGTCGTGTCGTTCGACTTCGCGATGGCGCTCGTGCCGGGCTGGCACACGACGATTTTCGCGCCGTACTTCGTCGCCGGTGCCATTTACTCCGGCATGGGGATGGTCTTCACGATCATCATCCCGATCCGAAAGTTCTTCAAACTTCAGCATTACGTCACACTGAACCACCTCGACGCGGGCGCGAAGCTCTGCCTCTTCACGTCGCTCGTGGTCGGCTGCGCGTATTTGATCGAGTTCTTCATCGGCTGGTACGGGTCGTCGCCGGTGGAGCACGCATACTGGTGGAACCGCGTGTTCGGCCAGTGGTGGTGGGCGGCGTGGATCATGCTGACATGCAACGTCATCCTCCCGCTCTCGCTCTTCTCGCAGAAGCTCCGCCGCAATCCCACGTGGCTCTGGTGCCTCTCGTTGTTCATCAACCTCGGGATGTGGTTCGAGCGCTTCGTGATCATCGTGCCGGGTCTCTCGCACGAGTTCGAACCGTGGCAGTGGAGCGGTTACGTGCCGACGATCGTCGACTACTCGATCCTCATCGGGTCGTTCGGCTGGTTCTTCATGTGGTTCCTCCTGTTCATCCGGCAGCTGCCGGTGCTCGCGATTTCCGAAATCAAGGAAATCGTGCCGCCGCGTCTCAAGCGCGTGCATCAGCACCCGCCGGAGCCGCCGGGCGACTTCGAGGCTGACACGCCGGGAGAGTTCGCATGATGCAAGGCATGCTCGGCGCGTTCAAGGAACTCGACGCGACTGTCGACGCCATCGAGGCGTTGAAGAAGGATCGCGTGGGCGAAATCACGGTGTTCACGCCCACGCCCCGTCACGAGATCGAACACGCAATCCATCCGCCGGTCAGTCCGGTGCGCAAGTTCACGCTCATCGGCGGCCTGTTCGGCGCGTGCGCCGGCTACTGGATTGCGATCTGGTGCTCGGAGTACTGGCCGATCGTCGTCGGCGGCAAGGCGATCTCGACGTGGATCCCGTACACGGTGTTCTCGTTCGAGCTGATGGTGCTCATCGGCGGGCTGTCCACGGTCGCCGGCCTGTTCATCAATGCGCGGGTTCCGCGGCTCACGATGACGGTCGGCTACGACGGGCGGTTCAGCCATGGTGACTTCGGCGTGTGGGTCCGGTGCGCGCCGGAAAAACTGAAGGAAGCTGAAGCCATTCTGCGCCGTTGCGGCGCGGTGGAGGTTCGCGGTGCAAGCTAAAACTCTCGTCGGCCTGGCGACCGCCGGCATGCTGATCGTGAGCATGGGCGGCTGCGACTGGTTCACCGACTTCAAGCAGCAGCCGTCGATCCATCCGTGGGGAGAGTTTTCCACGGACAGCGGCGAGCTGAAGGGTTTCCGCGGCCAGCCCGCGGGATCGGTCGGCACGAACGGCACGCTGGTCTCCATCTATCAGGTGTCCAACTCGCCGATGCCGGCGACGATCGACTCGATGTCGTCGCTGCCGAATCCGGTGGCGCCTGACGATCGCTCGCTGAACAACGGCCGCAAGTATTTCCAGATCAACTGCGCGGTCTGCCATGGCGAAGCGGGCGATGGAAATGGCGCGCTCAAGCAGCTCAACCCCGCGTATGGATTCCCGCCGAGCCTTCTGACGGATCAGGCGAAGGGGCGGAGCGACGGATACATCTGGGGGATGATCCGCAACGGGCGCGGCCTGATGCCGACGTACAACCGCATCGAAGAG
>JBOHTH010000317.1:0-7976 GCA_050733535.1 Gemmatimonadaceae bacterium
GGTGTGAGTAGGCAGGCGTCAGATCCCAGGCCTGAGAGAACAACTCTATTTAAGCAGGGCCTTGGCGATGGTGGACAGCTGCATATTGGATGTCCCCTCGTAAATCTTCCCGATCTTGGCATCGCGATAGAATTTCTCCACCGGAAATTCCTTCGTGTACCCATTGCCGCCGAACAATTCCAGCGCCAGAGACGTGACCCGCTCGCATACCTGCGACGCGTAGAGTTTTGCCATCGCGGCCTGGCGGGCGATGTCGTGGCCCGCTTCCTTGAGGCGCGTCGCGTTGTAGACCAGCAGGCGTGCGGCCTCGAGTTCCGTCGCGACCTGCGCAAGCTGGAACTGCACGCCTTGGAAGTCGGCGAGCGATTTGCCGAATTGTTTCCGTTCCTTTACGTAGGCGATGGCGGCGCACAGCGCACCTTCTGCGTTCCCGATCATCTGCGCGCCAATGCCGATCCGTCCCTCGTTCAGCGTCTCCATCGCAATCTTGTAGCCCGTGCCGACCGGTCCGAGCACATTGCACGCGGGCACCTCGACGCCATCGAGGATCAGTTCCGTGGTGCTCGACGCGCGAATGCCGAGCTTGTCTTCTTTCTTCCCCACGCTGAAGCCCGGGAAAGTCTTCTCGACGATGAACGCCGTGATTCCCTTGTGGCCCTTCGACGGATCGGCGTTCGCGAACACGATGAACACGCCGGCCTCTGCGCCGTTGGTGATCCAGAGCTTTCGGCCGGTCAGGATCCACTTGTCGCCCTTCTTTTCGGCGCGAGTCGCGAGGCCGAACGCATCTGATCCCGATCCGGCCTCGGAGAGGGCGTAGGCGCCAACCGTCTCCTCGCAGAGGCGGGGAAGGTAGTGTTCGCGCTGCGCCTCTGTGCCGTACGCGGTGATCGGGTAGGCGACGAGGGTGTTCTGCACGTCCACGACGATCGCGGCGGCCGCGTCGACCTTGCTGATCTCCTCGACGGCGAGCGTGACCATCATGAGCGATCCGCCGCCTCCGCCGTATTTCTCGGGAACCTGGATTCCCATCATCCCGAGTTCGAAATACTTCGGGATCAGGTCGGGGTCGAGTTTCGCGGCGTGTTCCATCGCGGTCACGCGCGGGCGGACTTCTCCGTTGACGAACGACGCGACGGCGTCGCGGAACGCGCTTTCCTCATCGCTGAGGACGCTGAGCGGGGTGTGCGTATTTGCCGGCATTGTATCAGAACGCCGGCGGTGCGAACCTCGTTGACGGCGCCCCGAACAGGTTGCCCTGGGCAAGATCCGCTCCCGCGGCGAGCAGTGCGTCCCGTTCGCCCGCGGTCTCCACTCCTTCGGCGATCAGCGGCAGCTCGAGCGACGCGAACATCGCATAGATCGCCCGCACCGTGCGCTGGCGGGCACTATCCTTCTCGATGCCGGCGTAAGCCGTGCGGTCGAGTTTCGCGAAATCCGGCGAGAGCCGCGTGAAGATCTCCAGCCCGGACGTTCCCGTTCCGACGTTGTCGATCGAGATCCGAAACCCGGCGCCGCGGAGCGCCGGCATCGCTGCCGCGAGCGCGCCGAGCAGCTCACCGGCGACGCTCTCGCGTACGTCGAGTACCACGTTGCGTGCGATCGGCTCGAGCGGCGCGCCCGACCCGGAGAGCAGTGACTCCTGCGCGTCGAGCGGGTGAATGTTCACGAACAGCAGCGCGCCCTCCGGCAGCTCGCTGCAGTCCTGCGCGATGCGCTGGTAGAGCGTGCGCGAGAGCGCGGTGCGCCAGCCCACACGCTCGGCGGCCGCGAGCAGCGCTCCGTATGACGAAAAGAGCGTCTCGTCGCAGCGCATGAGCGCCTCGTAGCCGAGCACCTTCTTCTTCTTGAGCGAAACGATCGGCTGGAACTCCGCCCGGATGGTCGCGAACGTGCGCGTGAGCACCGCTTCGAGCGTCGCGCGGTCGCCGTAGGGAATCGCCTTGCCCGCCTGCGCGGCAAGTGCCGTGCGCTTCATTCGCGCAAGTTCGCCGAGCGCGACGGCGCGTCCAACCGAATGTACGAGCGCCTCCGGCTCGACCGGCTTGAGCAGGTACTGCTGCGCGCCGTACTCGATCGCGTCGAGCGCCGAGTCGAGCGTCGCCCCGGCGGTCATGAGGATGACGGGCACGTCGAGATCGTGACGGCGCAACTCCTTGAGGAAATCGACGCCAGACAGTTCCGGCATGATGATGTCCGTGAGTACGACGTCGAATCCCTTCTCTGCGAGCAGTGCGAGGCCGTCGCGCGCGTTGCTCGCGCTCGCCACGGCGAAGCCGTTGCGTTCGAGCAACAGGCCGAGCACGCGAAGGACCGCGGGCTCGTCGTCGATGATCAGGACCCGGCGCATCCCGGGGGACGCGGAAGCAGTCGAGGCTGGCATGGCCTAATTATCGGTCGTAGGCGAGGATCGGCGCTAGCCAGCGCTCGATATCCTTCAGTTCCATCCCCTTGCGCCGGGCGTAATCCGCGACCTGATCGCGTTCGATTTTCCCCACCCCGTAGTAGCGGGATTCGGGGTTCCAGAAGTAGTAGCCGCTTACCGCGGCTGTCGGGAACATGGCAAAACTCTCGGTCAGTTCGATCCCGGCCCGCTCGGTCGCGCCGAGCAGGTCGAACAGCGTGCGCTTTTCGGTGTGGTCCGGGCACGCAGGATATCCCGGCGCTGGCCGGATTCCCTGATACTGCTCGCGGATGATCGCCGAGTTGTCGAGATGTTCGTTCGGGGCATATCCCCAAAACTCCCGCCGCACCCGCTCGTGCAGCCGCTCGGCGAGCGCCTCGGCCAGACGATCCGCGAGCGCTTTCACCATGATCGCGCTGTAGTCGTCCTGCACCGCTGCGAACTCGGCGACCTTTTCGTCCACGCCGATCCCCGTCGTGACGGCGAAAAAACCCATCCAGTCGGTTAGGCCCGTAGAGCACGGCGCCACGAAATCCGCGAGCGCCACGTTCGGCCGCCCATCCGCCTTCACCATCTGCTGCCGGATCGTATGGACGACTGCGAGCGGCTCTCTATCGGTCTTCGGTCTTCGGTCTTCGGTCCTCGGTCCTCGGTCTTCGGTCCAGATGTTGATATCCTCCGCCCCATCCGAGTTTGCCGGGAAAAACCCTACGACCGCCCGCACCTTCAGCCACTTCTCCTCGACGATTTTCCGCAGCATCACCTGCGCATCGTTGAATACGCTGCGCGCGCTCTCGCCGACCGTGGGATCCTCGAGAATGGCCGGATAGTGGCCGGCGAGCTCCCAGGCCTGGAAGAACGGCGTCCAGTCGATGCGCGGGACGAGGTCACCGAGCGGGAATTGATTTTCATCGTACGTGCTGATGCCGGGGCGCTTCGGCACCGGCGGCGTCACGGTGCTCCAGTCCACGGGCACCTTGTTCGCGCGGGCCTGTTCGAGCGTCTGCGTCTTTGTTTCGCGGCGGCGCTCGGCGCGGCGCACGCGGATGTCATTGTATTCCGCGCGCACGTCCTTCGCGAACGACTCGCGCTGCCCGTCCGAGAGCAGCGCGCTCGCGACGCCCACGGCGCGCGAGGCATCGAGCACGTGCACCACCGGTCCCGAGTAGTGCGGCTCGATCTTCACAGCGGTGTGCACCTTGCTCGTCGTCGCGCCGCCGACGAGCAGCGGCATCGTGAACCCTTCGCGTTCCATTTCGCCGGCGACGAAGGCCATCTCCTCGAGCGACGGCGTGATGAGTCCCGAGAGGCCGATCATGTCGGCTTTCTCGCGGATCGCGGTCTCGAGGATCTTCGCACTCGGCACCATCACGCCGAGGTCGACGACTTCGTAGTTGTTGCACTGGAGGACGACGCCCACGATGTTCTTGCCGATGTCGTGCACGTCGCCCTTGACGGTGGCGACGACGACTTTGCCCTTGGCGCGCGTGTCCTCGTTCTTGAGTTTCTCCGCCTCGATGTACGGGATGAGGTGTGCGACGGCGCGCTTCATGACGCGCGCGCTCTTCACGACCTGCGGCAGGAACATCTTGCCGGAGCCGAAGAGATCGCCGACGATGTTCATGCCGTCCATGAGCGGGCCTTCGATCACCTCGATCGGACGTTCGGCGAGTTTGCGCGCCTCTTCGGTGTCCGCCACGACGAAATCGGCGATTCCATGGACGAGCGCGTGCGAGAGCCTTTCGTGCACTGGACTCGCGCGCCACTCGAGGTTCGTCGCCTGCTTTGCGGCGTCGCCCTTCACGGATTCGGCGGCCTCAAGCAGACGCTCGGTTGAGTCCGGGCGCCGGTTGAGGACGACGTCCTCGACGAGTTCGAGCAGCTTCGGCGGCAAGTCGGAATAGAGCGGCAACGCGCCCGCGTTCACGATCCCCATGTCCATACCAGCCTTCACGGCGTGGTAGAGGAACACGGCGTGGATCGCCTCGCGCACGGCGTTGTTGCCGCGGAAGGAGAACGACACGTTGCTCACGCCGCCGCTCACGTGCACGTGTGGCAGGCGCGCTTTGATCTCGCGCGTGGCTTCGATGAAATCCACGGCGTAGTTGTTGTGCTCTTCGATGCCGGTGGCGATCGCGAAGATGTTCGGGTCGAAGATGATGTCTTCCGCGGGAAAGCCGACCTGCTCCGTGAGAATCTTGTACGCGCGTTCGCAGATGGAGACTTTGCGGGCGGCCGTGTCGGCCTGGCCTTGCTCGTCGAACGCCATGACGATCACGGCGGCGCCGTAACGGCGGACCAGCGTGGCCTGACGGATGAACTCGGCCTCGCCCTCTTTCATCGAGATCGAGTTGACGACGCCCTTGCCCTGAAGACACTTGAGTCCGGTCTCGATCACCTTCCACTTGGATGAGTCGAGCATGAACGGGACACGCGCGATCGCGGGCTCGGTGGCGGCGAGGTTGAGAAATGTGCGCATCGCGGCGTCGGCGTCGAGCATGCCTTCGTCGAAGTTGATGTCGATGAGCACCGCGCCCGCCTCAACCTGCTGGCGCGCGACCTCGAGAGCGGCGTCGTAGTCGCCGGCCAGGATGAGCTTCTTGAACTTTGCCGAGCCCGTGACGTTGGTGCGTTCGCCGACGTTCACGAAGTTCGTGTCCGGGCCGATGGTGGTCGGTTCGAGGCCGGAGAGACGGAGCTGCTCGGGGATTTCGGGAATCGCTCGTGGCGCAATTCCCTTGACGGTTTTTGCGATCGCCGCGATGTGCGCCGGAGTCGTTCCGCAGCAGCCGCCGACGATGTTGAGGAACCCGGCTTCGGCGAACTCCTTGAGGATTCCCGAGGTGTACGACGGCGTCTCGTCGTACTCGCCCATTTCGTTGGGGAGGCCGGCGTTGGGATGCACGCTTGTGAAGCAGGGCGCGACCCGAGAGAGTTCCTGGATGTACGCGCGCAGGTCTTTTGCGCCGAGCGCGCAGTTGAGGCCGACCGTGAGCGGACGCGCGTGCGCGACCGAGTTCCAGAATGCCTCGGTTGTTTGTCCGGAAAGTGTGCGACCGCTTTGGTCGGTTATGGTGCCCGAGATCATGACGGGCACGCGCTCGGCACCGGACGCGAAGACTTCCTCGATTGCGAAAAGGGCGGCCTTGGCGTTGAGCGTGTCGAAGATCGTCTCGACCATGAGGAGATCGGCGCCGCCGTCGATCAGCGCGCGCGCCGATTCAGTGTAGGCCGTGACGAGCTCGTCGAAGGAGATGTTGCGGAAGCTCGCGTCCTCGACGCGCGGCGAGATGCTGGCCGTGCGGTTGGTGGGGCCGAGCACGCCGGCCACATAGCGAGGACGTCCGTCGCGCTTCTCGGCGGCGTCGCAGCACGCGCGCGCGAGGCGGGCTCCCTCGCGGCAGAGCTCGGCGGCGATCTCTTCCATCCCGTAGTCGGCCATCGCGATGCGGGTGGAGTTGAACGTGTTCGTCTCGATGATGTCTGCGCCGGCATCGAGGTATGCGGTGTGGATCGCGGCGATCGCGGCGGAGCGGGTGAGGATCAGGAGATCGTTGTTGCCCCTGAGATCGCGCGGCCAGTCGGCAAAGCGCTCGCCGCGATAATCCTTTTCAGTGAGGCGAAGTTTCTGAATCTCGGTGCCCATCCCGCCGTCGAGGATGAGAATGCGGCGGCGCAACTCGTCGCTGAGAGCAGCGAGCCGGGAGGAGCGCGTGAACGGCGGGTGCACGGTCATCGGTCTTCGGTCTTCGGTCCTCGGTCTTCGGTCTTCGGTCGCAGTCCAAGAATGTGGCACAGTGCGTAAGCAAGATCCGCCCGATTCAGCGTGTAAAAGTGGAACTCGGTGATGCCCGCGTCGGCGAGCTGCCGGCACTGCTCCGCTGCGACCGTGGCAGCGACGAGTTTGCGCGTTTCAGGGTCGTTCTCGAGGCCTTCGAACAACGGCGCCATCGAGCGCGGGACGGTCGCGCCGGCGGCCGCGGCAAAGCGCGTCATCTGCGTGAAGTTCGTGACCGGCATGATTCCCGGGACGATCGGCACCGCAATTCCCGCTTTGCGCGCGCGGTCGACGTAGCGCAGGTATGTCCAGTTGTCGAAGAAGAACTGCGTGATCGCGCGCGTGGCGCCCGCGTCGATCTTTCGCTTGAGATTGTCGAGCTCGGCGTCGAGCGACCGCGAGTCCGGGTGTCCTTCGGGGAACGTCGCGACCGAGATCTCGAAATCGTGCTGCTTCCTGAGCGCGCCGACGAGATCTGAGGCCCAGGCGTACCCCTGGGGATGGGGCGTATATATAGATGTGCCGGTTGGCGGGTCGCCGCGGAGCGCGACGATGTGTCGCACGCCCATGTCCCAGTACGCGCGCGCGACGTCGTTCACCTCGCGCTGTGAGGCGTCGGCGCAGGTGAGGTGCGCGGCGGGTACGATCGCCGTTTCGTTGAGGATGCGCTCGACCGTCTTGTGCGTGCGCTCGCGCGTGCTGCCGCCGGCGCCGTAGGTGACGGAGACGAACTTTGGGCCGAGCGGCTCGAGCCGTTTCACGGCGCGCCACAGCGTCTCTTCCATCTCCGGGGTACGGGGAGGGAAGAACTCGAACGAGACGTTGAAGGGCGTGGTGAGATTCAGCGGCATTGGTATAGATGGCGGACGTTCGAGCGGTGACGGTGGAAACAAAAAGGCCCGGACGATGGAGGCCCGGGCCGGCGCTTTAGCTGATTGTTTAACGTGGCCGCAATTTGCCTCCAAATCGCCACGGAATCGGTTGTCTTGTTACATCAATATATCCGGATGAACGGATGGAGTCAATAGGCAAGGCTTACGCGTGCGAGAATCGCTATCGTACGCGAACAGAATGCCCGCCACCGAGGGGAGTCCAGCGCACGCTGTCGGCACTGGACTCCTGTCGCCAGACGTAAGAACTGTGTGCCGAAAAATCGTTCACGGTGCGATACAGGGTGCCATTGGTGGCGCGAGTCGTGCCTCCGTAGATCCAGACGTGATCCTTAATTGTGAGGAGGACTGGGCTCATCACATCCCCAGGGTGGGAGAGATTGTAAAACGTAAACCGCCCGGTCGAAGCGTCGACCGTGTAAAAGTTCAGTGCCGTGCGGGCGCCACTGGCCGTTGCAATCGCCTGTTCACAGATGACGGCACTCCCTGTCGGCGAGCGCGTGCACATCGATCGCGCCGAGGTACCGTTCGCCGTATCGCTCTGCCACACTCCCACAATATCGTCGAGCGCCGCGCTCCCTTGCGCACGCCTCGCGGAGCCCGTATTCGGCCCAATGACAGTCACGGCCGTTCCCAGGGCGAGTACTGACAACATCGTCCACGATCGCATGCAGATATCTCCAGTCAAAAGTGAGTAGTAGGCGGTCCATCACGGTTCAGGCGGACGCATGCAATGACGCAATAACTTGGTACCCGCGCGACTCGCCACCACGCGACTACCGTCCGCGGTGCGTACCTCTAGCCGATTGGCATCGAAGGCAGCCACCGCGACAATCGCGTCGAGATTGATCACGTGGGATCGATGTACCCGAACGAATCGCGTTGGGTCCAGCTGCGCCGCGAT
>JBOHTH010000318.1:0-4710 GCA_050733535.1 Gemmatimonadaceae bacterium
GTATTCCCCCGACTCAGATTCCACATCATTGACGGTTCCGAAGTCGCAGTGCCCAAAGGTTTCAAACAGCCGTGGAACGTGGTCCTGTTCAATCGTGGCCACTGGTGCCCGGACTGCGTCGCGCAGCTCAAGAGCTTCCAGGGTGGGCTCGAGAAGTTGGCGGCCGAAGGGATCGGCGTGATCTCGGCGTCGGTCGACAGCATTGAACACGCGAGGGAAACGCAGGCAAAGACCGGCGCGACGTTTCCCATCGCCTACGGGCTGCCGGTGCTCGAGACCGCGGAAGCCATCGGCGCGTTCTACGATCCTGCACCGAGTCATACCGCGCCCTACATCCAATCCACGGGCTTCCTCTTGGCGCCCGATGGGCGCGTCGTCGTGTCGGTATATAGCTCCGGTGCCATCGGGCGGCTCGTGTGGCAGGACGTCCTGGGGCTCGTGGGATACCTCAAGGAACACTCATGACAACTCACGCGGGTATGCTCCCTGCTATCGCTTCCCCGTTCTGAGCCTCTTCGCTCATGCTAGTCCTCGCGTTTCTCGGCGGACTGCTCACGATTGCGAGCCCATGCATCCTGCCGGTCGTGCCACTCGTCTTCTCGCGCGCAGGACGGTCGTTTCAGCGGGAGACGCTTCCGATGCTCGCCGGCCTTGCGGCGGCGTTCGCGCTGGCCGCATCGATCGCGACGACCTCGGCCAAGTGGCTCCTCGACGCCAACGACGCGGCCCGTGCAGCGGCGCTCGCACTGTTCGCGCTGGTCGGGATTGCGCTCCTCTCGCCACGCCTGGCTGGGATTCTGGCGCGACCGGCGGAGCGGCTTGGTGCGCGGATGGCGCGGCCGGGACAGAGTCGCGGCGGCAACGGCGTCGGTGCGCTCGCGCGCAACGTCGTCATTGGCGCTGCCGTCGGATTGCTGTGGGCGCCGTGCGCCGGTCCGATCCTCGGACTCCTCATCGCGGCGGCCGCGACGACCAGCGCTGTTTCTGCCGCCGCACTCTTCTTCACGTTCGCCCTCGGAGCCGCCACCATGCTCGGAATCACTCTCGCACTCGGAGCGCGCGTCATCGCGCGCATAAGGCGCGTCGGTTCGGCCGACGTGGTCGTCCGTCGAACGCTTGGCGTCGCGACGCTGGCGACGGTCCTGCTGCTCGCCACGGGAAGGGACCAGCCGATCTTCGGCAAGTTCGGTCTCGTGGCCACCGGGAGCGCCGAGGAAGCGCTTGTGCACCGGTTCGCTCCTGGCAAACAGGCCGCTCTCCTTGCGGACCGTTCGTTGGAGGACGTCACGACGGCGAGTGCCGTGCGGTTCCTGCCGACTCTCGACGCCCCGTTGCCGGCGTTCGACGGCGCGACCGAGTGGATCAACTCGCCGCCGCTCACGCCGGAGGCGCTGAAAGGGAAGGTGGTGTTGGTCGACTTCTGGACGTTCGCATGTTATAACTGCCTGAACGCGCTCCCACACGTAAAGGCGCTTGCCGCGAAGTATGGCGACAAAGGGCTCGTGGTAGTCGGCGTGCACACACCGGAACTGGCCCGCGAGCGCGTGCTCGGGAACGTGCGGCGCGAAGTGAAGCGTCTTGGCATCACCTATGCCGTCGTCGTCGACAACGATTACAAGATCTGGAATGCATTCCACAATGAGTATTGGCCGGCAGCCTACTACGCGGACAAGACGGGAAAGCTCCGCTTCTATCATTTCGGCGAAGGCGCGTACGACGAACAGGATAAGGTCGTCGCCGAACTGCTTGCCCAGTCGCCCGCGACGCACGGCACGCGTTGAACTGACCGTCGAGCGGTCTGAACCACGCCGCGGGGCGGTGTGCCGATGAGATCACTTCGCGTGGCGATCGTGCAGGCGGAAGTGCCGTCGGGCCTGGCCGACGGCCTCTTGCGCACCGAAGCACTGGTGCGCGATGCGGCCGCGAAGGGCGCCCGACTCGTCGTCTTTCCGGAAGCCTGGTTGTCGGGCTACCCCGCGTGGCTCGACGTCTGCCGCGACGCCGCGATCTGGGATCACGCGCCGGTGAAGAAAGTCTTCTCGCGCATGGTAGAGAACGCAGTCGCGGTTCCCGGCATCGCTCACGATGCGCTGGCGAGGATCGCGCGAGAGTCCGGGCTCACGCTCGTTGTCGGTATGAGTGAGCGCGTCGACGCGGGGCCGGGGATGGGGACGCTTTATAACTCCGTCTGCACCTACGGATCCGACGGGACGCTGCTTAATCATCACCGGAAGCTGATGGCCACTTACAGCGAACGCATGGTGTGGGGGCACGGCGACGCGCAGGGGTTGCGTGCAGTGGCGGCCGCCGGCGACCAGAGCGTGCGGATCGGCGCGCTCATCTGCTGGGAGCACTGGATGCCCCTGGCGCGGCAAGCGATGCACGAGTCCGGTGAAGATGTTCACGTGGCGCTGTGGCCCACGGCGCACGAGATGCATCAGGTGGCGAGCCGGCATTACGCGTTCGAGGGGCGGTGCTTCGTCCTCGCGGCGGGCTCACTGATGCGCGCGTCGGAGCTGCCGCCGGAGCTCGAACCCCACCCGGACCGAGTCTCGAGTGGCGATCAGTGGGTGCTTCGCGGCGGCAGCGCGATTATAGGGCCCGACGGCGGCTATCTCGCCGGTCCTGTCTACGATGAGGCGACGATACTCGTGGCCGACCTGGACCTCGGCCGTGTGCAGGAAGAACGCCTCACGCTCGACGTGACGGGCCATTACTCGCGTGCCGATGTGTTCGAGTTTCGGATCGCGTCCCGCGCCAGGCCTGGGCGGAACATGTAGGCTTTCCCCTTTCAGGGGCATTGCGGTCCCCCGGGTCTGGAATCCTATTATTAGGAGCCTGCCGTCCACTGCCATCACCAGCCGAAGAGCAACCATGAGCACACTGAGCGAGAAGAAGCGCACCGTCGTCGCGAACCGTCGCGCGGCGGCACTTGGCACGCCGACTACTCTGAGCGAGAAGGCTACGGCCGACATTGCCGCCGCTCTCAATCGAATACTCGCGGACGTGTTCGCGCTGTACATCAAGACCAAGAACTTCCATTGGCATATGAGCGGCCCGCACTTCCGCGACTATCACTTGATGCTCGACGAGCAGGCCGATCAGATCTTTGCGATGACGGATCCCGTAGCCGAGCGCGTTCGGAAGCTGGGGGAGATGACGATCCACTCGATTGGGGAAATCGCGAGAGTGCAGCGCGTTCTCGATAACGATTCCGCGTACGTCGCGGCCGCGGACATGATTGCGGAGCTTCGCGACGACAATCAGACGCTGGCTGGCACACTGCGCACTGCGCATGACGTATGCGGCGAGCACGGCGATGTCGCGACGACCAGTTTGCTCGAGGTATGGCTCGACGAGACGGAGCGCCGTGCCTGGTTCCTGTTCGAGACTTCGCGAATGGGGTGAGGTGGGCCAGGGGTTGCGTCGCGCCTGCGTTGTGCGTTGGACCGAAAGCCGTGAACCTCGTGCGCACCGGGGAGGGGATCGTGAAGCGTACGTTTCTGCTCGCGTGTCCAGTTCTGCTTCTGCATGCGATGACCATTCGCGCGCAGGATGCCGCGCACCCGGCCCGCGAGAAGCTGGGCTCAGTGCATTTTGCGACGTCGTGCAACAGCGCAGCGCAGCCGCAGTTTGACCGGGCCATCGCGCTGCTGCACTCGTTCGAGTTCGCGCAGGCGATCGACGCATTCAGCGCCGCTCTCCACGCCGACCCGTCATGCGCGATTGCCGAGTGGGGAATCGCGCTCAGTCGCTGGAGCAATCCGATGGCGCCCGGGAGTAAGCCCGCGGCGCAAATGCAGCTCGCGCGACTCGCGCTGGACCGGGCGTACGTAATCGGCCCCAAAACCGATCGGGAGCGCGGCTACATCGACGCGGTCGCGAAGTTATACGCCGACTTCGAGCACACTCCGCAGGTCGCGCGCGTCGGCGCGTATCGCGACGCGATGGGCGAGCTCTCTGCGAAGTTCCCGCGCGACACTGAAGCGAAGATCTTCTACGCGATCGCGCTCACGGCTGCGTCGTCTCCGACCGACAAGACGTACGCCGGCCAACTCAAGGCCGCCGCAATCCTCGAGCCACTCTTCAAAGCTGAGCCCGACCATCCCGGGCTCGCGCACTATCTGATCCACACATACGATGTGCCGCCGCTTGCCTCGCGCGCGATCGTCGCCGCGGAGCGTTACGCGAAGATAGCGCCGTCGGCGCCACACGCCTTGCACATGCCGTCGCACACGTTTACGAGAGTGGGCCGGTGGCAGGAGTCGATCGACGCAAACATCGCGTCAACGGCGGCCGCACGGAGCAGCGGCGAGGTCGGCGAGCAACTGCATGCCACCGACTACCTGATGTACGCGTACCTGCAGACGGCGCAGGACGTGGCCGCGCGCCGCATCATGGATTCGCTTCCCGCAATCGCATCGCGGTTCGACGTCAACGCTGTGACGGGCGCGGCGCCAGGCGCCGCGGGAGTATTCGCGCTCGCCGCGATCCCGGCGCGATTCGCGCTCGAGCGCGGCGCGTGGGCCGAGGCGGCAGGACTGAAACCGCACCCGAGCGGCTTTCCGTTTACCGAGGCGATGACGTACTTCGCCCGCGCCATCGGCGCATCTCATACGGGTGACACCGCGACCGTAAGCGCGGCGCTCGACTCCCTCCGCCGGGTTCGCGAGCGCCTGCAACGGGCGGGCGAAGCGTACTGGGCGGAAC
>JBOHTH010000319.1:0-4972 GCA_050733535.1 Gemmatimonadaceae bacterium
TTCCTCTTTTGCATTTTGCATCAGCTGGCAATCCCGCATCGCCTTAAGGTCGAAGGAAGGTCTTCCTCCAAATGAGGACAATCCCGCAGTTCCCACCCGACCCCGCGTACTCGACCGGCGCGCGCGACGGCGAGGTGAACACTTCGATCAACCCAATCTCCTCCTTTGTGAGATCGTTCACGTACTGCATGCTCGTGCTCATCCCGTCGACATAAATCGTCGGCACGCAGTTGGCGGCGCCCATGATGCTCGCGGCGTGACTGGTCATGAAGATGTACCACACGCCCATGACCGGCGGCGGGTGCCCTCGGCCAGATCCAGATTGACCCGCGGACGGCGGCGGCCCCGTGCGTACACTCGGAAAATTGAATACGTCGCGCAGGCCTGTCCCGGGTGTCTTGGCGAGCTTGGTCGAGTCTTCGAAATAGCCGACGCCAAGCTTCCGGCGCGACGCAATGTCGAGAAGCGTTGAGGTGCGCAGGCTCTGCTTCCCGGTAATCTTGAGCGTGTCGAGATACGTCGAGACACGCGACATCGAGAGATCGACGGCGAGTGAATCGGCACCGGACACATCCACCAGCCGTCGCTCCGGCGCGAATCCAAGCTGCGAGCTCGTCACCACGCGCGCGCCGCCGGGAATGCCGCGCACGACGAACCGTCCCCGTTCATTGGTGCGCCACTCGCCGGTCACGCCGGTCACCGCAACGTGCGCATCGTTTACCGGCTTCCCGAGTGAGTCGCGCACGATGCCGGTGATCGTTGATCCTTCGCCGTCGGTGAGCGGCGGCGTTCCGGTCGAGTCCGCAACGAGCCGATCGACGATGCCCGCCGCGGGGAGAATCAAATCGCGGCGCGCGATGCGCGCGTCGCCGATCGTGAATGAAACGGAGACCGTCGCCGTACCGTGGGCAAGTGACGAAAGCGTGAGCGGCTGCGCCGTCGGCACGCCGCACGCGGCGTAGTTGCCCGCTGAGTCGGCAAACACCTGCTTCCGTGCGTCAGGGTCTCCGGCGCTATCGGGGGTCGCGCCGAGCCACGACGCTTCGACTACGGTACCCGACATGTCCGTTGACGCCACGGCGGCGGCGCCCAAGAGCACGCGCCCGTACACCAACCCCTCCGAGGGGCGCGGCGGCACGGAGTCCTCGCACACGCGTTTCCACAGCGTCGCGAATGACGGAATCGTCAGCGAAACATTGGTGACGAGCTCGGGAACGAGATCAACTGTGTCGCGCAGCGGCGGGAGTCCAAGCTGACGGAGCGTCTCGTGATCGACCTTCAGTTCATGCACCCCGGACGCGACGCTGTCGAAGCGGAACGCGCCGAGCGAGTCGGCGACGGTTTCGCGTTTGCGGTCGACCAGCGTCACGTGTGCACCGGCGAGCGGCCGCTGCGCAATGCTGTCGAAGACGACTCCCACGATTGTTCGCGGTTTCGGCACGATCGCCTTCGTACTGAGCTCAGGCTTTCGCAGCCAGATCCCGTAGACCGTCACCGTCACGGATTCGAAGGCGCCATTGCCAGTCGTCGGCTTCGCGGAGCGACCGCCTGCCCCGCCGCACCCGCGAGCGGCCAGGCTGCCGCCGTAGTTGTCGCCGCCCATGTTGACCGACTTGCCGAGGCCAGGAAGGACCTCGACCATTTCGACGTCGGCCGCCAGGTAGTCTGAGAGCAGTCCCTGCCGGCACCATCCGCCGTCGATCAACAACATCTTCATCCCTTTCTCGGGATCCTTGCAGTATGGATCATTGTGCAGCGCCAGCTTCACGCCGCTCGGCGTCGCCGGCAGCGCGTCACAGAGATCTTGTTTCCCGCGAGCGTCCAGCTCCTCGCGCGAAACGACGCCGGCCATCGCGCCCTTCCAGCGTTGACGCTGATCGAGCTCGCGATAGTTCCAATAGTCATTGCCGAATCCGCTGCGCTCATTGATTTCGACCTTCGAAAGGGTCAATGCGAGACGCGGCATGCGAATCGTGTCGGCACGATCCGTGAGCATCCGAATCGACTCCACTGTGGCCTGGTAGCCCATTTTTCGCAGGCGAATAGTCAGCGCCGCCTTGCCGAGCCCCGCAAGTGAGAAGCGCCCGAGTGAATCGGTGACAAGCTTGTTCGTGATGCCCATCGCGACGACCTCGGCGCCGGCGACGGGCTGATTGTTGAGGTCGAGAACGACCGCGGAATAATTCAGCGTCGACGATCGCGCCCGTACGCGCACGGAATCGAGCTGCTGGGGGATCACAAGAAGCCTGATGATCGCGTCAACGGTCGATGAATCGCGAACAGTCGCGCTGACCGAGGCCGCGTTGTAGCCGATTCGTTTCGCGGAGATCGTGTATCGACCCGCCGCGAGAGTCCCAGGACGACGAATCGTCCATCATCCTCACTCACCACATGGCGAGCGCCGGGCGTGACCGTGATTTGGACGCCGACGATCGGCTGGCCGCTTGCGGCGTCAATCACTCGCCCGCGAATCGCGCCAAGAGTTTGCGCGTGGGCGACGGTGCTGGCGCCAATGAGCGCGCAGCACACAATCCACGCCCGTGGCTTGAGGCTGGAGGTCTTCACGATGCGAAGGCACGGCATGACGGGCGTTACCCCTAACGCGGCGCGTGTTCCTCTTCCGCCCCCCGTCCCCGGTCGAGATCTGTCTGTGAGATGATCTCTCAAAAAACCTGCAAGTCGTGTGACAGAACCACGGCGCCGCTGAACTTCGATCGCACCTCCGCGAGCACCCGCTCCTCCGACGCGCCGAAGAACAGGATGTGCGTGAGGATCAGCAGCTTCGGCTTCGCCTCGGCGGCGATCGCGCCGAGCTGCGTGGCCGATGTGTGCGCTTGCGCGTGATAGGCCTGCCGCAGCGCGGGGATGTGCGCGAAGCCCGAGTCCGAATACACCTCGTGGATCAGCACATCGCATCTATGGCACGCCGCGGCGATCGCCGCGCTCGGCCGCGTGTCGCCGCTGAAGACGATGCTCCGGTCCGGCGTGTCGATGCGATAACCGAACGCGTATTTCCAGCCACTGTGCTGAACGCTGAACGCGCGGACCGTGACGAGCGAATCCGTGGAGACGACGCCCGCGGCGATCTCGTGCACGTTTGCCTTCCACCCGTTGGCGGAGGGCCCGCCCGACGTTGCGAGCCGCTCATGGATGTCCTCGTCCCACGCGTCGAGGATATCGCCGACCATTCGCTTGATGCCGGGCGGGCCGTACACGTCGAGCGGAACCCGGCGGCCCTGGATCCACGGCGTAAAGAGAAGGTCGGGCAGGCCCATCGTGTGGTCCGAGTGCAGATGCGTGATAAACACGCGCTTGAGCTGCGGCATCCGCAGACCTGGAATACCGGACTTGGCCGCGGCGGCTGCGCGGCGTACGACGCCCGTGCCGGCGTCAAAGAAGTACGACGTACTGTCGACGATGACTACGAACGCCGGACCCTGACGGTCCGGATCGGGTATCGGAGTACCAGTGCCGAGCATGACGATCCGCGTCCGCGGCGACTGCGCGGCGAGAAGCACGGGAGCGAGGAGCAGAAGCGCCAGACGGGGCATCCAACAAAACTGGCTGACGCGCGCATGCACCGCCATACTCATGCGATGCGGGATTGCAGGCTGATCCAAAATGCAGAAGAGGAATGCTAAATGTTCCTTGACCGAGAACATTCGATCGCGCCGGCGGGTTACAGCCGCTGGCGCGTGCCACCCGCGGCGCTCGCCATCCATCTCGCCATCGGCCAGGTATACGCGTTCAGCGTGTTCAATCTTCCGCTCTCCACGTTGATCGGCGTCGGCAAGCCCGCGCCCGGCGACTGGAAGCTCTCCACGATCGGCTGGATCTTCAGCACCGCAATCGTATTCCTCGGCGTCTCGGCATTCGCATTCGGCCGCTGGCTTGAAGAGGCCGGGCCGCGAAAGGCGATGTTTGCTGCCGCCGTCTGCTTCGGCGGCGGGTTTTTCGTCGCAGCGCTCGGCGTGCAGCTCCACCAGATCTGGATAATTTATCTGGGCTACGGGGTCCTCGGCGGGATAGGGCTCGGCCTCGGTTACATCTCGCCCGTGTCCACGCTCATCAAGTGGTTCCCCGACCGGCCAGGGATGGCGACGGGCCTCGCCATCATGGGCTTCGGCGGCGGCGCGATGATCGGGTCGCCGCTTGCGGTCGCGCTGATGACGCACTTCAAGACCACGTCGTCGATGGGCGTTGCGCCGGCATTCATGGCGATGGGCGCGCTGTACTTCGTGTTCATGATGTTCGGCGTCTTTACCGTGAGGCTTCCGGCGCCAGGATGGAAGCCACTCGAGGCGGAAGCGCGGAAGCTGGAGGCACTCAAGCCGGAAGCGCGGAAGCCGGAAGCCCGAACGCCGCCGGCGCCGGACGTGCACGTGGACGAAGCGTTCAGGACAAAACAGTTCTGGCTGCTCTGGGCAGTGTTGTGCCTCAACGTGACCGCAGGCATCGGTGTGCTCGGCCAGGCGTCGCCGATGATCCAGGAAATGTTTCCCGGCGTGATCGGCGCCGCGGCCGCTGCTGGGTTCGTGGGCCTGCTCAGCCTCGCGAACATGATCGGCCGGTTTGCGTGGAGCTCGTGTTCGGACCTGATCGGGCGGCGCGCGACGTACATGATCTTCTTCGTGCTCGGCGCGGTGCTCTACGCGCTCATTCCAACCACGGGCCGCCTCGGGAGCGTCACGTACTTCGTCACGTTCTACGCGGTGATCATTTCCATGTACGGCGGCGGCTTCGCGACGATCCCGGCGTACCTCCGCGACTTGTTCGGCGTGATGCACGTCGGCGCGATTCACGGCCGGCTGCTCACCGCGTGGTCAGTGGCGGGCGTCGCGGGGCCGGTGCTGGTCAACTACATCCGCGAGTACCAAATCGCGCACGGAGTGGCGAAGGCGAACGCGTACTCGGTCACCATGTACATCATGGCCGCGCTTCTCATTGTCGGGTTTGTTGCGAACTATCTGGT
>JBOHTH010000320.1:0-8255 GCA_050733535.1 Gemmatimonadaceae bacterium
CGATCCGATGCTCCGCATTCTCCAGGTGCGCACGCGTCTCGCGATCACTCGTCTTGCCGATCGCGGCGTGGATCTCTCCCTTGAGCGTCACAAGCTGCGCCCGAACCTGCGACCGCGCGTCCTCTGAAAGCGGAGGCTGTGCATTCGGGTTCGCCGGCGCCGCGGCCGCTCCGGTGGGTGCCGGCGGCGGGTTCACCTTCCGGTCCATCGTCGTGATGTAGTTCATCTGCAGCGTGCGGCGGTACGGATCGACCTTCGCCCCGCTCGCGATCTCCGACCACACGCCCCTGCGGACGTCGTCGAGCATCTCCGTGAGCGAGTACACGTCCGACGCGCGCTTCGCGAGCGCCTCGCCCTCGAGCATCCGGTTCAGGCGCGCATCCTGCAGCAACGCGCCGAGCACGCGGTTCTGTGCGTTGCCGATGCGCGCGAGCATCCCGCCTGCCTCGACCCGCTCGCCGATGTCGGGGCGAATCAAGTACGCCGGGGTCTTGAACACTTTCTCGTTGAGGAACTTCACGGCGTCCATTTGCCGTGTGCGCGAGAGCGGCTCGAACACCGGGCCCGGTTGGCCGCCCGCCTTGTAGTGCACGGTCGCGCCGCCGACGACCGCGGTCACGTGCCCCGCCTCCGTTGCCCACTGGCCCACCGTGCGATCGTACAGTTCCTTCAAAAGGGCGTTGTCATCCATAGGCCTCGTGCCTGCGGCCGCGACGTAGCCCATCACGCGCTCGATGTTCTTGAAGCCGAGGCCGGTCGACTTCACTGGGTCGGCATCGCCGACTGCCTCGCTCTGCGTGCCGTAGCCGCCGTACGGGTTCCCGGCGGAGAAGCGGTACCAAGGAATCGTGTCCTGCATGCGCGTCCACTGCTCGAGCACCGGCTTCTCAGCCGCCGGGGTGTGCGCACCGGGAATCTCCTTGTAACCCCACATGATCTAGTACTTGTCCCACGGTCCGATGCGCGGGATGATATCCGCCACCGCGAGATGATCCTCCGGCTGCGCCACGTAGTTCATGCGCGAGTAATCCATGATGCTCGGGCTATGACCCATCGTGTGCTCCCACGTCGCGCTGCGCGCGCTGTCCGCCGGATACGTGGAGCTGCCGATCTGGTCGTGCTGCAGGCCGAGCGTGTGTCCGATTTCGTGCGCGACACCAAACTCGACGAGCCGCCCCATGAGCGAATCCGGGAACGGCAGCGCGCGGGCGCGTGGATCCACCTGCGCGGCCTGCGCGAAGTACCAGTCCTGCATGAGCTCGATCAGGTTATGAAAGATTCTCGACGACCCGTTCAGGATCTCACCCGTGCGCGGATCGCTCACATGCGGGCCGACGGAGTTCTCCACCGTCGACGCCAGCCAGCGCACCATCGTGTGATGGATGTCCTCCGGCGACCAGTCGGGATCGTTCTTCGGCACATCGCCGGGGATGATGCCGTCCTTGAACCCGGCCGCCTCGAACGCGGGCTGCCAATCGAGAATCGCTTTGCGGATCCACGGCTTCCACTGCTCCGGCGTCGCCGGGTCCACATAGTACACGATCGGCTGCTTGGGATAGCAGAGGTTTCCTTCCTTGCGGTCCGAGCACTCGAGGCGCCAGCGCGTGATGAACTCGTGCGTCTCGGCGCGCTGCTGGTCGGTGCCGAAATCGACGGTGCGATTTGAGAAGAAGCCGATCCGCTCGTCCGCCTTTCTCGTCTGCATCGGGACTTCGGGGAGGCGCACGAGACTCCAGTGCGCGACCACGCTCTCCGCGAGTTGCGGTCCGCCCGCGGGCGCCGCGCCACCGCGACCGCCACCGCGGCCGCCGGCTCCCGTGCTGGCCACCACGCCGGTCTGCGTAGCTTCGACTTCGACGTTATCCGGAAAGGCGCTCACATGTTCGATGTATGAGCGGTTCGCGTCGATCGTGCCGCGGATCGCGGCGATCTCGGGGATCGCGGTGGTGAAGAGCCGGGTGACGTCGATGACGGCCGAACTGTCCGGGCCGTAGGTGTCGACGTTGAACATCGCGATCACGGGTCCGTTGTTCGCGCCCTGGACGGCCTTGTAGACGGAGAGCGAGCTGTCCGCCGTGATCGCGAACGAGATCGAGCGAAGGATGATGTGGTTGCCGTTCCGCTCCCAGTGCAGCGCGCGCGAGTCGAATTGATCGCCCGGGTAGCTGCCGAAATCGTTGCCGGAGCGGACCGGGTTTGCCGACGCCGAGCGCGCATAGCGGCCAACGATCAGCATGTCCTTGCCGAGCTCACGCGCGGGAATTTCGAAATAGAGACGGTCGTTGAGCTGGTGCACCGTGAACAGGCCGCGGTGCGTCTTGGCTTCGCCCGTGATCACGCGATTGTACGGCCGTGGGCGCGGCGCGGCGGCAGGTCCGCCCGCTCCGCCACCGCCTCCCTGGCGACCAGCGGAGTCGCCGGCGGCGCCGCGCCCTCCACCCTGCGTGCCTTGCTGCGGTGTTGCCTGTGCCGGCCGCGTGGCGGGTGCCGGCGCGGGAGCGGGTGCTGGGGCCGGCGCGGGCGTGCACCCCGCGGCGACTGCGATAGCTGCAAGAAGACCGATTCGGCGTGACATATTCCGGATTGGAAGAGCAGTAGGGGTGTGGGCGCGGCGAGCCGGAAAAGCGGCCTCACCGGGACGAAACAGACCCAAAGATGCATGATATGATGGCGCCCTGATAGTAGAGTTCATGCATGATCGGTCGCCCAATGGCGGGCTCCGTGACCTTGCCGCGATTCGCGGCTTCGCACTATCCGAAACAGCGATGCCAAGTCTCAAGCTCGACCCGAAATCCACCGCACTTGTTCTGATTGACCTCCAGAAGGGGATCACGAGTCACACAACCGCTCCGTACACGGGGCCCGAGGTGATCGCCAACGGCGTTCGACTTGCCGAACGGTTCCGCGCGGCCGGCGCGACCATCGTGCTCGTGCGCGTGAACTTTGCCGCCGACGGGAGCGATCGCCTCCAGACTCCCACGGACAGCCAGTTTCCGTCGGCGCCGCCGGCCCCGGATTGGGCGGACATCGTGCCCGAACTCGGCCCGAAAGCCGGCGACATCGTGGTCACCAAACGTCAGTGGGGTGCATTCTACGGCACGGATCTCGAGTTGCACCTGCGCCGTCGCGGGATCCAAACGATCGTGATCGGCGGCATCTCGACCAACTTCGGCGTCGAATCAACCGCGCGCGACGCATGGGAGCGCGCATACGCGATGGTATTCGCCGAAGATGCAATGGCAGCGATGAGCGCCGACGCGCACGCGTTCGCCGTCACCAATATTTTCCCGAGGATGGGACGCGTGCGGTCGACGGGCGAGATACTGAAATCGCTTGGGTGATCGCGCTGAAGGAACGGCCCGGCCGCGCCGGCGTAGGACAGGGGCGTCCGGGGACGCAATCAAGGACGGACGACTAAACTCATGCAGATGAACAGCTCAGCCACTTTGCATCCACCCCCGCGGCGCCTTGCCGCGGCTGGATTGCTTTTCGCTGCCTTCGTCGCGGCGGCGGCTCCGGCGCGCGCGCAACAGGGCGCGTCGGTGCCGGATACAATCCGTGGCATCGTGTTCGACAGTCTCCTGCACCAGCCGATTCCGGAGGCGACGGTTCAGGCGAACTCGGGCACGTACTCGACGCTGACCGACCGCGAAGGGCGGTTCACGCTCATCTCGCCGGAAAAGATCAAACGCGTGACCGTCTTCCACGATTTCCTCGACCGGAGCGGCCTCGGCAGCCTCCAATCCGAGGTGACGCCGAAGACGTCGCATTCGATGATGGTCCTTTCGACGCCTTCGCTCTCCACGATCTGGGCGGAACTTTGTCCCGGAAAGGACTTCGTGAAGGGGCGCAAGGGCATCGTATTCGGCACGGTGCTTGCCGCGGACGGAACAACGCGACTGTCCGGAGCGCAGGTGCGGGTGAGCTGGGACTTCAACACTCCGGGCGCTGTCGGCGCGGCAGCGCGCGCATCCGACGCGAAGACGGATTCGACCGGGACGTACTACGCGTGCGGTGCGCCGCCCAACAACAATGTCTACGTCCTCGGCTACTCCGCCTCACTCAAGTCGGGCGCCGTCACGGTCGAGGGCGATACGATTCCATTGCGGCGCGTGAACCTCGTGCTCGGCGAGTTCGGCAAGACGACGACGATTCACGGCGTGGTGCGCGGCGCGACCAACGAGCCGATTGCGGGCGCGACCATTGACGTCGACGGCGTCGTGGGTGAAGCGCGAACGAACGCGGACGGGCGGTTCACGGTGCCGGCGGTGCCCACGGGTTCGCGCACGATGGCGATCAGGACGATCGGCTACGCTCCGCTCTTTCAGCCGATCGCCGTGCTGACGAGCCAGACCGACGACATCCAGGTCACCATGGTCGCGAAGGCGCTGCCCGGCGTGAGCGTCACGGGGAGACAGAACGTGTCGCACCTGCAGCTCGACTACGAGCAGCGCCAGCGCGAGGGGTTTGGCACGTTCAGGGACTCGACGGAGATCATGAGGAGCACGTCGATGCGCTCCGTGTTCCAGGGGATTCCGTCGCTCGTCATCACAGGTGTCGACGTAACCTCGTTCTCGCTCTTTACGCCCATTCAGTCGATGGGCGGCAACAATCCGGCCGCGGGCTGCCCCGCGAACATCTACATCGACGGGCAGATTTCCGACACCGGCGTCCTCATCTCGCTCCCCAAAGACCAGATCGCGGCGATCGAGGTGTACATCCGCCAGGAGTTCGCGCCCGCACAGTACCTGCTGCTCAGCAATAACTGCGGCGTCGTCCTGGTGTGGACCAAACTCCAGTTCAACAAGCACCGCCCGTAGTGCGCCTGGCGGCTACTCGACGCGCTGCTGGCGAAGCCCGAGGTTGATGATGCGCTGCAGGAGCTCGGGATAGGCGACGCCGCCCGCTTTCGCCGCCGATGCGAATTCCTCGCGCTCGGCGATCTCGGGGTTGGGGTTCGCCTCGAGAAAGTAGAAATTACCGTCGCCGCCGAGCCGGAAGTCGATGCGCGCGTAGCCGCTCAGCTCGAGAATCTTGTAGATGCGCTTGCTCACATGCGCGAGGAACGCCTTCTGTTCCGCCGGCAGCTCGGCTGCACGGATGTCGATGCCGTGGCGCGCCTGATACTCGATGTCGTGCTTCACCTTCGCCGTGGCGATGAGCGGCGCGTTCTCGGCGAGTTTCTCCGCGACGAGTTCCCATGCCGGAAATGCGACGAGGCGTTCGTTTCCCATCACGCTCACGTACAGCTCGCGCCCTTCGATAAACTGTTCGGCGATCGCGTCCGTGCCCACGCGCTCGTGAATGAAGCGCACGCGTTCAGCCAGCTTTTCGTCAGAGTCCACGAACGACGCCTGCGCTATCCCCACCGATGCATGCTCGATGAGTGATTTCACGATGAGCGGAAACGCAAGGCGCGGCGGCCGTTTCACCTTGCGTCCCATCGGGAACACCGCGAACTCGGGCACGCGGATGCGGTGATACAGCAGGAGTTTCTTGGAGAGCGCCTTGCCGCGCGAGATGATCATGCCGCGCGGGTTGCATCCCGTGTATGGCACTTTCAGCAGCTCAAGAAAGCTCACCACGTTCTGGTCGAACAGCACCTCGCCGTGGAACTCTTCGAGCAGGTTGAACACCGTGTGCGGCTTCCACTCCTCGACCGCGTCGCGAATCGGGAGCAGTTCGTACTGCACGCCGAGGGCACGCACTTCGTGGCCGATCGCCCTGAGATGGCTGACGACGTCATACTCCGTCTTCCAGACGTTGATCTCCTCCTCGGTGTGTCCTTCGAGCGAGTCAGGCGGCACGAGCTGCGGGTGCATCAGCGCGAGGATCCGGAGGCGTTTCATACGGCGATCCAGTCGCGGCGTCCGTGCTGCGCGATGAACTCCATCGTACGCGCGGTGAGAAGCACCATGAAGTCGGTGAGCAGCTGCCGCTCGTGGCCGCCGACGTGCAGCTTGAGCTCGCGACAGCGGCCGATCATGTCGCCGAGCACGGCGTCGAGGGTGAACTGGTATTCGCCGGTCCACTTCGAGACCACGCGACGGATATCGGTCCGGTGGCGCCGCAGGAAACTTGCCGCGGATTCGCGCCTGCGGTGGCTCTTGGAGAGCGAGAAAAGGCGGAGCAGGTCTTCATCGTAGGTGTCAGGGTACTCGACCGAATACAGCGCACGACGGTAGGTGTAGTGCTCGAACAGCGTGCGCGAAAGGGTGCGCAGCGGATCCAGGCGGCGCCTGTCGCGCACGGCGGGCGTCGTCCCCGCGAGTTCGCGCATCAGGCGGTCGACGTACTGCAGCTTCTTGAGCGCGGGCCAGCCGGCGTAGCGGCGGCGCCAGTCGGAGCGCGGCCTGAGCCACACGGCGAACGTCTCTGCGAAGTCCTCATCGGGATGGCTCTGCGCGTACCAGCGGCGCAGGTGCTGCACGTATCTCTTGCTCGCCGGATTCGGGCGGTACGACTCGGGATACTTGGTGGACGACTTGCCGAACAGTTTCTGCCACTCACGGCGACGATTCAGTTGATAGCCATGCTGCACCGCGTGCCCGCACTCGTGGCGCATGATCTGCATGCACTCGGCGTGCGTGCCGCCTTCGACCTCGAGCAGCTGACGCCGCTCGAGTCGCATGAGGTGCGGGTGCGCGAGATAAAACGGCACGGCGAAACCGGGCACGTTGCCCGGCGAGAACCACTCGTCGGAGAGCCAGATGTGGGGGCGCAGCCGGATCTCTTTCTGCGCGAGCTCCGCGTACAGCTCCGTGACGCAGTCCTCGAGCCAGGTGCCCTCGATGGTCACGCCGAGATCGCGCAGCCTGAGCTGCAGGAGTCGCTCGTCTGACCAGCTGGACCAGGGAAGGCGGCGAAATCGCGTGGGCGGCATCCTGATGAAGTACGGCGGAGGCCGGAGCATGGCGCGCGCGCGGCGCGGTGGCAAGGGGACCGCCCCGCGGCTACGATTCGGGGTGCCGGAGACCGCTCCAGACCCGTACTCCTCCCTCCGCCTCCCGAATTTCCGGCTGTATATCGTTGGTCTGTTCGCGTATACGATCGCGATTCAGATCCAGGGAACGGTGGTGGGGTGGCAGATTTACGAACTCACCCACGATAAACTCGCCTTGGGCCTCATCGGTCTGGCCGAGGCGTTTCCGTTCATCGGCGCGGCGCTCTATGCGGGCCACATCGCGGACCGCCACGACCGCCGACGGGTCGTGCTCACGGCGCTGGCGCTGCTGGTCCTCTGCTCCGTGGGCCTGCTCGTGCTTCCGGTGCTGTACCCGACCGCCCCGCGGACGGTGGTGCGGGCGATCTACGGCCTGGTCGCCCTGAGCGGGCTCGCGCGGAGTTTCCTGGGGCCGGCGCGCCAAGCGCTTGCCGCGGAGATCGTACCGCGCGCGCTGTACGGCAATGCGATCACGTGGCGGAGCGGATCGTGGCAGCTGGCGTCCGTGATCGGGCCGGCTGTGGGCGGGGTGCTTTATGCCTTGGGCGGGACGACGCTCACGTATGCGATCGTCGCGGTGCTGACGCTCTTCGGCACTGGCGCGATTTTCATGATCGTCCACAAATCGCTGATCAAGCGCGAACACACCGGGGCCGTGGCGAAGAGCCTCGCGACAGGCGTGCGCTTCGTGTTCAATGAGCCGGTGATTCTTGGTGCGATCACGCTGGACCTGTTTTCCGTGCTCTTTGGCGGGGCGACCGCGCTGCTGCCGGTGTTCGCCGACGAGATCCTCCACGTGGGCGCGTCCGGCCTCGGGCTGCTGCGCGCGGCGCCGGCCATCGGCGCGGTGGTGATGAGCGCGGCGATCGCATGGATGCCGCCTTTCAAGCGGACGGGGCGCACGCTGTTCGTCGCCGTGGCGACCTTTGGCCTCTGCATCATCGCGTTCGGGTTTTCGACGAGCATGGTGCTCTCCGTATGCGCGCTCGTGGTGAGCGGCGGCGCGGACATGGTGAGCGTGTTCATTCGCACGTCGCTCATCCAGCACCGGACGCCGACGCACATGCTGGGGCGCGTGTCGAGCGTCAACTCGATCTTTGTCGGCTCATCGAACGAAATCGGCGAGTTCGAATCCGGCGTGACTGCGAAGCTGTTCGGGACGGTTCCGAGCGTGGTGCTCGGCGGCGTTGCGACGCTGGTCGTCGTCGCCGTGACGGCGTGGCGGCTTCCGGCACTGCGGAAGCTGGGGGTAATGGAGACTACGCCTTGAGTGGCGAGGGGGGAGCGGGAAGTTGAGGGGTGAGAACAGGGG
>JBOHTH010000321.1:0-17358 GCA_050733535.1 Gemmatimonadaceae bacterium
GAAGTGCTCGACATCATCGCGCGCCATCCCGCGACCGCGCATCACATCGCGTTCGAGCTGGTGCGGCGTTTTGTGAGCGACACGCCGAACGTCGCGCTCGTGAACCGCGTCGCCGAAACGTACCGGCGGACCGATGGCGATATCCGCGAGATGCTGCGCACGATCTTCACGAGCCCGGAGTTTTTCTCACGCACCGCATACCGCGCGAAAGTGAAGAGCCCGTTCGAGCTCGTCGTGAGCGCGCGGCGCGTCATGAATGCGTCGCCGGATACGTCTGCGAGCACCGCGTACCAGATCCAGAGAATGGGTGAGCAACTGTTTGGGCACTTGGCGCCGAAGGGGTGGCCGGAGACCGGCGATCAGTGGATCAACGCCGGATCGTTGCTGGACCGGATTAATTTTGGCGTGCAGGTCGGTGCGGGGAGGCTGCGGTTCGCGCCGGCGGAGCAGTGGCCGGGATATGCGTTGCTCGTGTCGATGCCGCTGGCACAGCAGGTGGATGGCGTGGTGAGCCAGCTGCTCGGCGGGAACGCGTCGCCGGAGACGCGGGAGATTCTGTTCAAGGGACAGAATCCGCTCGTGGCAGCGAACGCGGCGGCGCCCGCGCGGCCGTCGTTGAAGGATCTGCTGGGGATCGCGCTGGGGTCACCCGAGTTTCAGCGGCGGTAGGGTCGCCGGCGTTGCGCCGCGGCTACTTGGGGCGCGACGCTTTGTACCAGCGGCGGACCGCGACGAGCGACCAGATAGCCTCGACGATCCCGAACGGCCAAGCGCCCTGCAGGAATCCGTAGATCGACGCGAGCACGCAGCCGAATCCGAACGCGAGGATGAACCAGGGGCTGCGGTGTTCCAGCGTGTAGAAGAGGAGCATCGCCGAGACGGCGACGAGGCCGAAGATCGAGAGCGGGTCCATGCGATGAAGATGGGCGCATGTTGGCGCAGCGCTACTTCTTCTTGCGGGGGGCAGGCATTTTCCTGCGCGGTCTCGCCTGAGTGCCGAAGAGGCGCGTGTCCCACGGCACGGGGCCCAGCGATTCGACGTGGAGCTTTGCCGCGTCGGGGTGGGCAAGGTTCAGCGCGATGTTCCGTTCGAGCGGCGCGCCGGGTTTGCTTGGCACGATCAGGGCGAGTGTGTGTCCGGCGGCGATCCATGCATCGCCGGCGGCGCGGCTTGATCGTTCGGCTTCATCGTCCCAATCGGCCAGGTCATGCTCGGCAATCTCGGAAACGCGAACTCCTGCCGGGATGGTGATGACCGCGATGTCGCGTCGCGGCGGACGATCGGAGGTCGCGTGGACGCGCGTTTCCAGAATCGCGCCTCCGTACGTAAGCGCGGCGTACAAGATTTTGGCGCCGGGACTGTTCCAGCGACCTCCGTAGAGTTGCGCACCGAAGGCGTCGAGCGCTGGGAAGCTAGGGTGGTGCAGGCGGACGACGCGCAGCGGCTCGTGGAGCGCGCGCTCAAGCGGGAAGGCCATACCTCAGGCGAATGAGGATATCCTCGACGAGCCGCGCGCCGGAATCCGTGCGCACTGCATCTATGGGCCGTTCGCCGCCGAGCTCGGGATGTCGCCTTGCAAAAAATTCCCGGACGCTCTCGAGATTCCCGTCCCACGTATCGAGCGCAAACGCGGTGACGCGCGCGAGGCGAGCCGTTTGGTCGCTTTCGGTCGGCGAGAGCGTTTTCCCTTTGCGGCGTTTCCAGGTGGAATCGGGCACGATTGCACGGCGGACTTCGGTGGCCGCGGCGGGCGTGGCGCCGATGACGCGCGAGATGCCGTCGAGGTCGGCGGCTTTGAGGCCGCGGGCGACCATGCGGTGCAGGGCGACGTCGTACGCGAGCGTGGAGGGCTCGGCGACTCGTCCGGGTGTGCGGAGATCCTTGGGCCCTTTGAAAAGGCGGGAGATGTTGGACGCGGCCGCGGTGGAGTGGCTCATTTGGACTGCAATATAAGTCCAAATGGACCGATGTGCAATGATGCGGTGGGGCGGGGTTGAATGGGGGTGGTCAGCGGGGTAGAATTGGTGACTCAATCGCTGCCCCTTGGTGTAACTGGCAACACGCCTGACTCTGGATCAGGAGAGTCCTGGTTCGATCCCAGGAGGGGCAATAAAGAAGGGCCGCCGAGGGCGGCCCTTTCTTTTTGCCCCTTCTGGGACTCTTTCGCCTTGCTGGCGCTGCGGCGTCGATCCTAATGCAAGTTGCCGGCTACTGATACAACCAGCGAACGAGCAAGTAAGCTGTCGCGACCGAGGAGTCATGTCCGCGATGCGGTCGGTAAACAGTGACAGCCGCGTCGTCGCCGGTTTGACAACCGAAGCGTCGAGGATCATTGAGGAAGTTTGGCTTGCAGGACGCGTTTTCGAATCGTAGCCCGAAATCGTCCGAGCTCTTATCGGCGTGGGATACTGTCGTGAGCATCCAACCCCCAGGAGGCAGGTGCTGACGCCGGGACTCGCCCGGCGCTAATGAGATTGGCACGGCAAACTGTCGCTGATGCGGATCCACCCGCAGTACGGTATCGAGCGGATCAAGCGGGTCGACGCGCTGGTAGATGTGCACGCCGGTGCATCCATCGCGGTTGCCGATGTAGGCGCACACGATCGTAACACCTCGTGACCGCGGAGTTACCGTGATGCCTCTCGCGGTCGCTACGCTGGTCTTGAGCACGCTGACCGTTCCCGCAAGCAACGAGACTGGACGTTTGTCCACTCCATAGGCCGTAATGGGAAGCGCGATCGGTTGAGTAAACCCCGAGTCTCCGAGCACGAACTGGATCGGACCGGAGACCTGCACACGTTCAACGGGGCGGCACCGAATGAACAGGGATGCTGAGAGACGCTCCAGCGCCGCACGGACGACCATGTCGCCGCGGGAACTGCATGTCAGGACACCCGCAGGCGTCATGGGAAGCGTGGCGCCGCTGATCCGCTCGTAACGGATTGGCGCCACGACGAGCGACCGCCCCGCTGCGTCGAACGCGCGAACAGGGAGCGGCTCGGGCGTGAAGTAGTTCACAATGAACGTGTCCGACGTGCCGCCGCTCGCGATGCGCACCGCTGGCCCCGGCTTCGGTGAGGCTCCGCACGCATAGACGGCAGCGAGTGCCAGCCACGCGAGAATACTCACGCGCGTCATTGGCTCTCCGGTCATGGTGGTCGACGCGTGCCAGTACAAGGCCACTTTGGACTATCGAACGGGCGTGACGATCCGAATCTTGTCGAGATCGATGGAGTAATCACCCAGTTCGGTCTTGCCCAATAGTTTCATATGGCCTTTGCGGAACATGGCCGCCGCCACCTTCCTGTGGTTTCGCAGTGTGATCTCCAGTTCCAAGCGTGGGGGCTGAAAAGATTCGTCGGTAATCATGAGATCATGGGCAACCGCCTGGCAGCCTCCTTGGGAGTCTCGAGAATCAGAGCGGCGAGTTCGCTGTGCGATCCCCAACCAGTGTAGCACCCGCAGCCTCACCGCGCCTCTCCGGACCCAACATGAGGACATGAGCGAATGTCGGATGTCGCTCCCCCATATTCTCCCTCACATTCAACCGGGCAGCCTGCAGGATCCGCGATGTGCGCGGTCATCGCAGCGATCACGCTGCAAGTCGCAGCGAATCAAGGCACCTATCGCATGCCTCTGGATCGGGAGAGTCCTGGTTCGATCCCAGAGGGGCAACTGCAAACGAGTCAACCAGATAGTTGGCTCGTTTTGCCTTTTCAGACGGCTACTCCCCCATATTGGTCCCTGAACATTTCGCCCTTCGAAACCAGCCGTGGTCTGTTCGCGTAGGTCTCGGTATCATTGCGTCGCTGACTTCCGCAGGAGGGAGCGATGAATCCCGTCGTACTCGACATCGTTGAAGTTCTTGCGGCGATCTGCGTGCTGGCTGCCTGTATCAACGTTTTTGGACGGGCGTCGGCGCTGGTGTTCGAGCGCCTGAGGGCACGCACGCCTCCGCGACCAGAAGTCGGCGATGACCGACTACGGCATCTCGAACAAGCCGTCGATGCGATCGCCGTCGAGGTCGAGCGGATCTCCGAGGCGCAACGGTTCAGCGCGAAACTGCTCGCAGGGCGAGAGCCCGAGGCGGCGAAGAAACTCACCACGTGACTTCCCGCTTCAAACGCCCGTGGCGGAGCCGTCTACGTCTCATTCTTTCGTCGGAACTGCGCCTTCTCACATCTTCGTCGTGACCCCCTCTTCGTCCCGCGACTTGGCCACGCCGAGGCGAGCCAACGCTTCTCGCATAAGTTCTCGGCGCCGATTGGATCCCGTGCCTCCGATGGCGTGATTCGGCCCACCTGCGGGTCTGGCATACTCTCCACCGACCTGTACTATCAGGTAAGGCAAACGCCGACGCCTAATCGGCAGGGTGGGTCTATGGATCGAGAGCAGGGATTCGACCCGAGCATCGCGCGGAAAGGCCGATGGACCTCCATCAGTTTCCGAAGCTGGTCAGGTCAATCGAAGAGTTCTGCCTCGACATCGTGAGGCTGGCCCAGCCATGACAGCGGCTCGCGTGCCGGCCTCGACGGTAGACCAGCCGATCCAGATCCTGCTCGTCGAGGACAACCTCGCCGATGCCCGGCTCACAATCACGCTGCTCTCGGAGGCCGAAAAGGACAGATTCCGCATCACGCACGCGCCGCGCCTCAGCCGTGCGATCGAATTCCTGAAGGCCGAGCAGTTCAGCGCCATCCTGCTCGATCTGGGCCTTCCAGACAGTCAGGGACTCGAGACGCTATCGAGTGCGCGCGCCGAGGCGCCCGGTGCGCCGATCATCATCCTCACGGGCCTCCACGACGAGTCGATGGCGATCGCAGCCGTGCGCGACGGCGCGCAAGACTACATCGTCAAGGGATCGGTGACGGGCGGGCTGCTGCGCCAGTCGCTGAGCTACGCGATCGAGCGAAGCCGCGTCGAGTCGACGCTTCGCGAGAGCGAGGAGCGGTTCCGGCAGCTTACGGAGAATATCAGCGAAGTGTTCTTCGTGATGGAGGCTCATTTTCGCGAGACACTCTACATCAGCCCTGCATACGAAACGATCTGGGGCCGCAGTCGGCAGAGTCTGTATGATGATTCCACCTCGTTCTTGGAGGCGATCGACCCCGAGGATCTTCCCGCCGTTCGCAGATACATCGAGCGGACGCAACAGGGCATCGACTCCGGGCTGTTCGAGTTTCGAGTCGTGCGCGCCGACGGCGAGCGTCGATGGCTTCACGCCCATGCCGTTCCGGTTCGAAACGACGCCGGCGAGGTGTATCGCATCGCCGGCACCGCCCGCGACATCACGGCGCGCAAGCGGGCCGAGCAGGCCCTGCGCGCGAGCGAGGAGCGCGCCACGACGCTGTTCGAGGCGGTGAGTTTGATCGTCCTGCAGCTCGACAGCAATGGAATCGTCGAGTACGTGAATCCGTATTTTCTTCGGGACGTCGTCCGGCGTGTGCTGGAGGCGGGGTTGCGAGACGCAGGGGGAAGGGCGAAGATGGGTTCACATCCTTCCTGCCTCGCCTATGGAGCCAGACGCTCAAGCGCAGATTGGCGAAATCACCGCCGTGTTGCGCGCGATCGACCAGGGACAGCACGCGATCGTGGACCGGGTGGTGCCACTGGTCTACGATGAGCTGCGCCTGATGGCGCGCCGCCAACTCGCCGCCCAGCGCGTCGGCCACACCCTCAACACCACGGCGCTGGTACACGAGGCGTACCTCAAACTCGCATCGGCATCGCCACGACCCTGGCAGGACCGCGCGCACTTCCTCTCGGTCGCCGCGGTCGTCATGCGCCACATCCTGGTCAATCACGCACGGGCCCTGCATGCGCAAAAACGCGGCGACGGTCAGGCCGTGGTCACGCTCGACGACAACCTCGTGGGCGGTGATCTGCGTTCTGATGAGCTGCTGCTCCTCGACGACGCGCTCGAGCGCTTGAATACGGCGCACCCGCGGCAGCGGGCGATCGTGGAGTACCGCTTCTTCGGCGGCCTCACCCACGAGGAGATCGCGTCGATACTCGGGGTGTCCGTACCCACGGTGCAGCGCGACTGGCGCATGGCGCGCGCGTGGCTCGTGAACGCGTTGAAGGTCGCGAGAGAATGAGTGGCGACCGCTGGACCGTGATGCAACGGGTCTTCGAGGGGGCGCTGCTGCTGCACGGAGACGACCGGCAGCGCTACCTCGACGACGCGTGTGGGAACGACGCGGCGCTCCGGCGTGAGATCGACGCGCTCCTCGCCGCCGACGAGGAGGGCAGCTCGTTCCTCGATGGCATTGCCGGCGACGGCCTCTCCTCGCGCGATGAAGATCTCGCGCCCGGCACCGCGGTCGGCGCATGGCGCATCATGCGCCGGCTGGCCGAAGGCGGCATGGGGCTCGTCTATCTCGCCAAGCGAGCCGACGGGGCATTCGAGCAGGAGGTCGCCCTCAAGGTCATCAAGCGTGGCATGGACTCCCGCGAGATCGTCGCGCGCTTCCGGTCGGAGCGACAAATCCTCGCGCGGCTGCAGCACCCGAACATCGCGCGGCTTGTCGACGGCGGCGTGACGGACGACAGCCGCCCCTGGTTTGCCATGGAGTACGTCGATGGCAAACCGATCGACGTCTATTGCGACGAACACCATTTGACCGTCGCCCAGCGCCTCGACCTCTTTATAGAAGTGTGCGCAGCGGTGCAGTTCGCGCACGCCAACCTCGTGGTGCACCGGGATCTCAAGCCTGACAACATTCTGGTCACGAGCACGGGCGACGTGAAGCTCCTCGACTTCGGCATCGGCAAGGTGCTGGAAGCCGACAACACCAAGTCGCAACTCACCAAGACGGGAACACGGCTCAATACGCCGGCGTACGCATCGCCCGAACAACTCCGCGGACAGCCCGTCTCGACCGCAACCGATATCTATTCGCTGGGCGTGGTGCTGTTCGAGCTGCTCGTCGGCCAGCGTCCCGTGCGCGGATGGCGCGACGCGGAGCCGCCACCGCCGGACGCCGTTCCGGAAAGTCCGCTCGCGGCGCTGCGCCGAAGCCGCCAGCAAAGCGGCGCGGATTCGCTGGATAGCGTGTGCACCACGCGTGACACTCGGCTCGATCGCCTCGAACGGCAACTGCGCGGCGATCTCGAAGTCATCTGCGGCAGCGCGCTGCAGGTGGAAACAGAACGCCGGTATGCGTCGGTGGAAGCCCTTGCCAACGACGTCCGACGACACCGCGACGGACTGCCGGTGCTCGCGCGTCCGGACAGCCTCGCGTATCGCGCCCGCAAATTCGTCGCTCGCAATCGCACCGGTGTTATCGCGGCGACTATCGTACTGCTCCTCGTCTCGTCCACCGTGGCCTTCTATACCGTTCGCCTGCGAACGGAGCGAACCCTGGCCAACCACGCGGCGACGCGTGCGAACGACGTTTCAAACTTCCTCGTCAATATCTTCAAGCGCGCGTCGCCGCAAAGTCCCGAGCAGCTGACCACCGCTCGTCAACTCCTCGACGATGCCGTGTCGGGCATCGATACGCTCGCCAAGGATCAGCCGGCGCTCTACTCAAACGTGCTCATGACCACGGGGATGGTGTACCGCGAGATGGGCGACATGAAGGCCGCCGAGCCGCAACTCCGGAAGCTCGTGGCCGTGAACCGGTCCATCTTCGACAAGCCCGCGGTACTCTCCATCCAGGCCAAGAGCCAGCTCGCCACCACGCTGGAGGACGAGGGAAAGTTCGCGCAGGCCGAACCGTTCTTCGAGAGCGCGCTGGCCGAGGCCCGCGCGCTGCCGGATGATCCGTACGCCGTAGCATACTGCCTCAACAATCTCGCCAGGCTTCTCGTTGACATGGCGCGCTACGCCGAGGCCGAACCGCCGCTGCGCGAAGTGGTCGCGATCTACGGTCGACCCGTAGCGCTCCCCGCCAAAGGTGCCGCTCCGGCAGCCTCCCCCTTCGCGGCCTCCGCACCTTGGTTCCACACTGAGTGGCGCGCAACGGCGCTCCGTAATCTGGGCCGCACCGTGCGCCTGGAGGGGCGTTTGTCCGAAGCCGACTCCATCTTCCGGCTGAGTGTGATCGATTCGCGCGCGGCGGGTCCAACCGGAACTCCGCAGGTCGCCGAGACACTCTATGAGGACGCCGCCCTCCAGATCGACCTCGGTCGCCTCGACTCGGCAAGGACGCTCGCCCTCGCGTCGCTCGCGATGCGACACGCCAAGTTCCTGAAGGGGCACCCCACAATCGGGCAAAGTTTCGTGCAGTTGGCGTCCATTGCCCGCCGTCAGGGGCGGCTGCGTGCGGCCGATAGCCTTCTCACACGAGGCGACTCGATCCTGCGCGCCATGTTGCCCGGAACGCATGCCTGGATCGCCACTGCGGAACTCGAGCGCGCCGAACTGCTTCGCGCGCAGAATCGTCCCGCCGCCGCCGAATACGAATCGGCGCTCGCCGGCCTCCGCGCGGCGCTCGGCGCGGACCATCCAGACTATGCGGAGACGCTGGTGCGGTACGGGAACTACGTCGCGGAACAGCAGGGATGCGGGCGGGCGGCACCGCTGCTTGCCAGGGGACTTGGAGTTCTGGCGGCCCGGCTCGGCGCGACGAATCCTCGGGTCGCCAGGGACCGGACGCTGGCCGGCCGGTGCGCCGTTCAATTCGCGCGAGGCCCAATGTAGACGCCGATGATCGGTTTTCCGGTGGTTCCGTGTTTGGAAGGGACAGGGGAATGAAGCCATGATCCCCGTTCCTGACCCTCCGACCCGGAGCTACTCATGTCACAGCATTCACGATGGACGCACGCGCGGGCGCTGGCGCTCGCGGTCGCCGCCGGCTGCGCGGTCGCGGCATGCGCCGGGGCGGCCGATTCCACCGGGCCCGGACCCGGGGGCGAGAAGGTCAATCCACCAACGGCCAACGATTTGTTCGTGAGCGCCACGACCGGCAACGATGCCGGAGGCGGCACCCAACAGAGGCCGCTCCTGACGATCGCGGCCGCGATCGCGGCGTCCGATTCGGGTCAGACAATCAGGTTGGCCGGCGGCATGTACGCCGAACGGATCATGCTCAAGTCGCACGTGCACATTGTCGGCGGATACGATCCGGTCAGCTGGCAACGGGACACCGTGCGTGATCCCACCACCATCGGCGACTCGGTGATGACAGTGGTTGGGAGGCATGTCAGCGACGTCGTGCTCGACGGCCTCCATCTGCGCAATCTCGCGGCCAGCGACTATGGGGTGGTCACCATCGACTCGAGCGCCGGCATTGAGATCGTCGGGAGTACAATTTCGGCGCCCAAGGGAATGGATGGCCATGACGGCTTTTCGTGGGGCACGACGCGGCCGGGCCCGGCCGCTGACGGACACCCAGGGGCGACCGGAGGGATCTGCCTCGGGACCAAGGCCGGGGGCGCGGGCGCCAGCAACTCGTTGTGGGATGGAGAGGGCGGCGATGGCGGCGCGGGACAGTGGAACACGGGCGCGTCCGGGCAGTCCGCGCCACCGTCATCCGGCGCCGACGGAGGTGGGGGTGGTAAAGGCGGGTCTGAGTTCCACGACGGTGCCAGTGGAGGGTCTCCCTCCCTGATTCCGGAGCCGGGGGCCGCCGGCAATGGAGGACGTTCGGGATTCGGGGCGTACTCCATCATCGACGGATACGCAGAGGTGGATGGTTCCTTTGGCCAATATGGCCTGACCGGCACCGGCGGGGGCGGCGGGGGCGGTGGGGGCGGAGACGCGATTCTCGGGCAGTGCGGAGGTGGCGGGGGTGGAGGCGGCCAGGGTGGCGTGACGGGGAACCTTGGTGGCTATGGGCTTGGTGGCGGACCCGCTATTGGGCTGGTCGTAGGGCGTGCCAGCAATGTTCAGCTGGTCAACTCAATGGTGATCACCGCGGGAGGCGGTGCCGGCGGCGCAGGTGCGCTTGGCGAGCGCGGTGGCGCGCCCGGAGCTGGTGGCCAGGGCGGAGCGGGAAAGGGGGGAGGCGGAGCAGGTGGCGGCGGCGGGGCTGGCATCGAGGGCGGGCGCGGGGGCACGGGTGGCGGCGGCTCCGGCGGGCCGTCGGTTGGCGTCCTCGTGTTCCCGAGTGGGGTGTACACCCCGACCGCCGTTGTGTACCAGGTGGGGCCTGGCGGTGCGGGCGGCGCGGGCGGCGTGAGCGGCGGGAGTCCCGTGGCCACCTCGGTGGGCGTACCCGGCGACTCTGTGTCGGTCAAGAATCTGCCGGGATAGCGGGGCGGCTCCCTCGAGCACCCTGAACGTCTGCATGCGCGTGAATCCTGCGGCCCATCGCATCGTATTGGGTGGGCGCAAGCCTTCAATGGATGACCCATGGAAGACACGTTTTACGCCGCTGCGATCGCGATCATTGTCGGGGCCGCTGCTGCCCACAGCTTCATCTGGACGTGGGTGTGGCTTCGCAAGAGTGGCCTGATAGAGCCCACAGGGAAACGCGTACGCGCGCTTGAATCCCGCATCGATCAACTGGAAGCGGACAATACCGCACTCGAACTCCAGGTTGAGCGACTCGGAGAGGCGCAACGATTTACCGCAAAGTTGGCGCCTCCAGAGGCGAAACACGATTCGCCCGCATCTCGACCCCACGGCTTCAACTTCACGCAGCGGTGCAGGACGGTTCTCGCCATGGCGCGTGAAGAATCGGCGCGCTTGCACAATGACTACGTGGGGACCGAACACATCCTCCTCGGGCTGCTGCGCGAAGGGCAGGGCGTCGCCGTCGCCGTATTGCGAAACCTCAACGTGGATCTCGACGAGCTCCGGCAAAAAACTGAGCAGGTGGTCAAGAACGGGAAACCGTCCCTTGGCGTCGGCCTCGATCTGCCGTACACGTCCCGGGCGAAGAAGGTGCTGGATCTCGCGACGAGCGAGGCGCGCGACCTCGATCACACCTACCTCGGCACGGAACATCTCCTCCTCGGAATACTGCGAGAGGAGAAGGGGGTCGCGGCGCAGGTTCTGAACAAGGCGGGCGTGAACCTGAACGCCGCTCGCGCAGGGAGGAATCGACTGCCCGGTCGGTAGGGCCGCGAACTTGAGAAACTGACGCGCCGCGGGGACTTGCGCCGGCTTCAAATCCGCATAGGCTTCAGATTATCTACCCCTTAGATAATCTGAATGCCATCCGCCAACGACCCCCTCCGCACCGAGCTGCTCCGCGGCACGCTCGACATGCTCGTCCTCAAGACCCTCTCCATCGGGCCGATGCACGGCTACGGCATCGCCAAGCACCTCGAGCAGGTCTCCCGTGAGGCCTTTCGCATCGAGCAGGGCTCGCTCTACCCGTCGCTGCAGCGGATGCTGCAGAACGGATGGGTCAAGGCTGAATGGAGCCGCACGGCGAACAACCAGAGCGCCCGCTTCTACTCCATCACGCCCGCCGGTCGCAAGCAGCTCGGCGTCGAGGAATCCGGATTCGCACAGGCGATCGCGGCCATCCGCCTCGTGATGCGCCAGGCATGATCCGCTTCCTGA
Organism: Gemmatimonadaceae bacterium; assembly: GCA_050733535.1. GTDB lineage: Bacteria > Gemmatimonadota > Gemmatimonadetes > Gemmatimonadales > Gemmatimonadaceae > Fen-1231. The sequence goes on from JBOHTH010000321.1 coordinate 11,463, forward strand.
AGCGCATCCGCGACCGCTCGCGCCGCGGGCGCCTCGCCGACGAGCTCGATCGCGAGCTCAGATTCCACCAGTCGATGCTCGAACGCGAATACCGCGCCCGCGGGCTCGCCCCCGCCGATGCCGCCAGCGCCGCCCGGCGTGAACTCGGCAATCGCACGGCAATCCACGAGAACAGCCGCGACGCCTGGACCTTCGCGTGGCTGGAGGATCCAATGCTCGACCTGCGCTATGGCATTCGCGCCCTTCGCCGCACGCCCGCGTTCACCGTCGTCGCCGTGCTCACGCTTGCGCTCGGCATCGGTGCGACCGCTGCGAGCTTTGCGGTGGTGAACGGCGTGCTGCTCAAGCCGCTCCCGTACGGCCATCCGGACCGGCTCGTCGGCGCGTGGCACGACCTGCCGCCGCTCAACACGTTGCACGCGGAGCAAACGGCGGGGACGTACTTCACCTATCAGCGCCTCGCCCATACAATCGATGGCATCGCGGTCTACCAGCCGAACGCGGTGAATGTCTCCGAGCCGGGTAGTTCCACGGAGCCGCAGCGCGTCACCTCCGCATTCATCGCCGCGCCGCTCATTCCGCTGATGCAGGTATCGCCCCTCCGCGGACGCGCATTCACGGCGGTCGAGGATCTTCCCAACGGGCCTGCGGTCGTGATGATCAGCGAGGCGATGTGGCGAGGGCGCTTTGGCTACGACCCCAAGATCCTGCGCCGGACGCTCGACGTCAACGGACTCACACGCCAGATCGTCGGTGTGATGCCGGCGAGTTTCCGTTTTCCCGAAGCCGGAACACAGCTCTGGCTCCCGATTGCGCTCGACCCGGCCACGCATGCCACCGGCGGGTTCAACTACGACGCGGTCGCGCGCCTCAAGCCGGGCGTGACGATCGCGGACGCCGAGCGTGACTTTGCCTCCGTGCTCACGCGAATGCCGGAGCTGTTCCCGCTCGTCGTGCCCGGCGTACCCACAAAGTTGCTGCTCGAGCAGGCCAAGCCGCGACCGGTCCTCGTCCCGCTCAAGAAGGACCTCACGGGTGCGATCGCAGGGGCGCTCTGGGTCGTGGCAGTGGCCTCCGCACTCATACTTCTCGTCGCGTGCGCCAACGTGACGAACCTGATCCTCGTGCGCGTCGACGGACGCCAGCGCGAACTTGCAGTGCGCGAGGCGCTCGGCGCAGGCCGCGCTCGCGTGATGGTGCACTTTCTCGCCGAGTCGGTCGTGCTCGCGGGTCTCGGCGGAGCGATTGGGCTCGCGATCGCGTGGGTCGCCGTGCGCGCTCTTGTATCTGCGGGCCCCGCGGGGATTCCACGGCTCGCGGAGCTGGGGATCGATCCCGCGACGGTCGTGTTCACGATTGCCGTTGCGGCGATCGTCGCGCTTGGATGCACGGCGATTCCCGTGCTGCGCATCGGCCGCGCGGATCTCTCGAAGTCGCTGCGAGAGGGCGGACGGAGCGGAACGGCGGGGCGCGTGCGGCACCGCGTGCGCGGCGCGCTCGTCGCTGCGCAGATGGCGATCGCGCTCGTCGTGCTGGCGGGGTCGGGGCTGCTGGTGCGCACCTTTCAGCATCTCAACTCGACCAAGCCTGGGTTCAACCCGGAGCATGTCGCGACCTATTGGATCTCGCTTCCGCCCGCCCGCTACACGAGCGACTCCTCCAAGGTGCTGTTTTACTCGCAGCTCACGGATCGCGTGGCGAAACTCCCGGGCGTGAAAATCGTGGGGCTCACGTCGCGCGTGCCGCTCGATACGAAAGGCGGGGACTGGGATCCGTACTATCCTGAGAATGATCCCTCGTTCGCGAACAAGCTTCCCCCGCTCGAGGAATTTACGACGGTCAACGGCGACTACTTTCGCGCACTCGAGATTCCGCTGATCGCGGGGCGGACGTTCAATCGGCTGGACGCGCAGCGCTCGGATGAAGCGATGATCAGCCGGCGCACGGCGGAGATCTTCTATCACGATTCGACGGGAGCATCCGCGCTCGGAAAGCGCTTCCGCAGCCTTCCGACGGGCCCGTGGTATACGGTGATCGGCGTCGTGGCCGATGCGCGCGACTCGTCGCTCGCCACGCCGCCAGCGCCGACGGTGTACTTCGCGGAGGTTCCGGACAGCACCGCGAATGGCCAGACGGCGCGCACGATGGCGCTCGTCGTCCGCACGACGGGCGAACCGCTGGCTGTCACGAGCGGTGTGCGGTCAGTGGTGCGCGAGCTCGACCCGACGCTGCCGATCTTCGACATCGCGGCGATGACAACGGTGTTCGCGGCGTCGATGGCGCAGCTCCGGTTCATCATGCTGATCCTCGGCGCGGCGGCTGCGGTGACGCTCGTGCTTGGCGCGATTGGCCTGTACGGTGTGATGGCATATGTGGTCACGCTGCGCACGCGCGAACTTGGCGTTCGCGTAGCGCTCGGCGCGCAGCCGGGCGCGGTCGCGGCGATGATGACGCGGCAGGGACTGGTGCTCGCGGGCGCGGGGCTCGCTGCCGGACTGGTGCTGTTCGCGCTGCTCGCGCGCTTCCTGCGATCACTGCTGTTCGGTGTGGCACCCGGCGATCCCGTCGCGCTGGGAGCGGCGTCGGTCATTCTCGTCGCGATCGCGGCGCTGGCCACGTGGATTCCCGCGCGGAGGGCGTCCCGCGTGGATCCCGCGGATGCACTGCGGGCGGAGTAACGGCAGAGTCGAACAGTTTCGAACTGCAAGGTGTGAGTAGGCAGCCATAAGGGGCCAAGCGTGAGAAACGTGCACTGTCAGTTTCTCAGGCCTGGGCACTCGGTGACTGGTTACTCACACCTTGAAGTTCAATACTCAAAACGCAAACCCCACAGCGCGTGGTACACTTGTATTGACGTCAATGTTCCACTCCGCGCGGGCGGAAACCCTCGACAAAAAATAGTTGTCTTACCTGATGAACCCATTCATCAGGAGTGACGACATGTCACCGCATTTCCCCCGCCCCCGCAGTGCGGCCATCGCTGCGGCGGCGTTCATCGTTGGCGCCGTGTTCGCGTCCGGCATGCACCTCACGCGCCGCGCCGAGGCGCAGTCACTCGCACCGATAATGCCCCGGGCGAACGTAGGATCACCGGCCGATTTCAGCACCGTCGCCGCGCGCGTCACGCCCGCGGTCGTCTCGATCATCGCCGAGCACGACGCGCATCCCGTCGCAAGCCGCAATCGCCAGTCCGCGCCGCAGCTGCCGCCGGAGATCGAACGCTTCTTTCAGTTTCAGGGACCCGGCGGTTCCTCGCCGTTCACCGCGCCGGATCAGCGGCAGCAGGCCATGACGGCGAGCGGGTCGGGCTTCATCGTGTCGCCGGACGGATATATCCTCACGAACAACCACGTGATCGACGGCGCTGATCGCGTGACCGTCGGCCTGCCGGACCGACGCGAGTTCAAGGCGAAGGTCATCGGGCGGGATCCGCAGACCGACGTGGCCGTCCTCAAGATCGAGGGCAAGGACCTGCCGACGGTTCCGCTCGGCGACGACAGCCAGGCGCGCGTCGGCGACTGGGTGCTCGCGATCGGCAACCCGCTCGAGCTCGACTTTACCGTGACGGCCGGCATCGTCAGTGCGAAAGGCCGTTCGAACGAACTCCGCGACCTCAACTCGGACACATACGCGATCCAGGACTTCATCCAGACCGACGCGGCGATCAACCCCGGCAACTCCGGCGGACCGCTCGTGAACACGAGTGGGCAGGTCATCGGAATCAACAGCGCGATCGAGAGCCCGACCGGTTCATACACAGGGTACGGCTTCGCCATCCCAATCACGCTCGCGAAGACGGTGATGGACGACCTGATCGCGCACGGCCATGTGCGACGCGCGATTCTCGGCGCGCTCATCACCGACATCACGCAGGAAGACGCGTCGGCGGCGAAGCTCGATCACATCGCCGGCGTGAAGGTCGAGGACTTCCGCCCCGCGGACAACAGCCCGGCGAAGCGAGCCGGCATGGAGCCAGGTGACATCATCGTCGCAGCAGACGGGAAGCCCGTCGACCGCGTCAGCACGCTGCAGCGGATCATCCGCACGCATCAGCCTGGCGACGAGATGACGTTCGATGATGTTCGCTACGGGTCACACCTGACGATGCACGTGAAGCTCGCGGAGGCGCCGGGCGAGGGGACCGCGAGCGTGGCGGCGGACAACGACGATTCTGGCGGGTCGGACTCCGCCACCGGCGCTGTGACGTCGAAAATGCTTGGCCTTACGCTCGAGCCGATGAGCGCGTCCGACGGCTCATCGCATACGCGCAGCGTGCACGGCGTCGTCGTCAGCGATGTGCGGCGCGGCGGGCCGGCCGACGGTCAGCTCGTGCCGGGCGACATCATCACCGAGGTGATTCATCCGGCTCCGACGGTCGCGACGCGAACTGTTGCCGAACTGAAGGGAGCACTCGCAAAGTTGAAGAGCGGCGACTACGTCGGCCTGGAGATCAGCAGGGAGACCGACTCGCAGGGCGACCGCTCGACGGCGGTGGTGAATCTCAAGGTTGGCGCCTGAGTGGGACAAAGGGCGAGTTAAAGCGTTTCTTGTTGGTTGGTTAACTGACGTTAACCTCAGTTAACCAACCGACAAGAAACGCGTCAACTCGCAGTGTTAGTGAACGGTGACTTGCAGCGAATCGATCAGTGTATCCTGCGCCGCGATCCGCGTGCCGACGATCCACGTCGTTCCAACCTTCAGCGCCGTGACGTTCGCGGCGCGAATCCCGACCGGCGACACGCTCGCGATGGTCGGGTCGCGCGAGGTGTAGACCGCGATGGGCTTGCCAGTCGGCGGGTTCAAGGTGGCGCTCACCAACGCGTAGATCTGCAGGTTGTGTGCGTCGAAGCCGTCCACCCAGACAGACCACGTCCCGCCGACGCCGAGTGTGTCGCAGGCGTGCGTGTCGGGGCAGCGGAGCTGGATTCTCGTGAGGCGCTGCGTGACGACCACGGACTTCGCGCCGGAGTGGCGCCAGATGCTGGTCTGGATGGTTAGGCTCGTGCTCCCCACGGATATCGCCTCCGTCGTGTCGACCTTGCCGATCAGCGCAGTCACGGTGGCGATGTCGTAGTCGGGCCAGAGTGGCTGTCCCACCTGTCCCGTCGCCTGAAACGCGCCCGTGCCGCCTGAAGACGCGAGGCCCAAGGACGCCCATGAAACGGCGGTGTCCGGAAATGCGGGCACGCTCTGCACCGAATAGTTCGCAATTTCGAATGAGTTGTAGATCGTGTCCGGGCCGGTGACCGTGATGGTCACCGGAAAGACAGGATCGTACGGGTTGGTGTGCTGGTACGGGTCGCCGCACGCGACCACCAGGGCAACGCCCACGGCCGCGGCCAGCAGCACATTGCGATCGCGCACGGCTACCGGAACTCGAATTTCAGCCCCGCGCCGACACCCCGCGCGCCGGTCGGCGATACTCTCGGCGCGGTGAGGATCGGCTTGAACCAGAACTCGTGCACGGCAGCCAGTCGCGCCGCATGCACTCGCTCCTGCCACTCCGCCTCGACCGCGCCGCCGATCCATACGACGGCTGCCGCGATCGCCAGGTTGCTCGCATTGTTGCGCTGGCTCACGGCGGTCGTGAACTGGCGCGGCGCGTACCCGGAAAGATTGACCTGATAGTTCGCGTACCAGCTGTTTGCCGACTGCAGAAGGTTGTACGAGGTGTACGCCATCGCGAGCGTGAGCGCGGCTCCAGACAGTCCGACGAGGCGCGACCAAGTGTGGAACTGTCCGCCCCCTGGGAAGATCAGGCCGTGCAGGAACGTCACCCCGATTTTCTCCGACGTGCAGCGCACTCCCGGGCGCGTATGGTCGAGCAATGCGCCGGTGTTGCGCAGGCTCGTATAGGCGTCGTTTTCGATCGGCGCCTTGATGGTAAGGGAACTCC